>JBIOED010000121.1:0-9983 GCA_044445675.1 Caulobacterales bacterium
GTTCCCGGATCACAGCTCCCTCGAACTGCATGTTCATCTCCATGAAAAGGGCCGCGCCTGATGGCGCGACCCGGTGGTGGTCAACCTTCCGGCGGGAAGGGGTCGTTGCCGTAGCTGTCCCGAGCGCGGATCCGGCCGTTCTCGCCGTGGATCAGCAGCTCGCTCTGCTGGTTCTGGGCGATCTCGCGGCCCCGCTCGATGGCCTCGCGCTGGGTGTCGTGGACCGAGGTCACGCGCTCGTTGCCCTCGCCCCGCACCGCCCAGCCGTTGTCGTGGGGAACGACGTGTTGGTTCTTGCCGGTCATGAAGCTCTCCATGTGGTCTCATACGACTCTCTAGTACGGATCGTCAGATAAATCATACGGCCCTGGCCGTCAATCTTGCTCTTACGAATCGTCTGGTGTAGGCGGACGCTTGTTGGGGATGACGAGGGAACGCGCGTGGCGCTGACGGACAAACTGCGGGCGCTTCGGTCGAAGTCCGGGGAATCGCTTCAGCAGGTAGCCGACGCCATCAGCGTATCGAAGGCCCACGTCTGGGAGCTTGAGACCGGTCGGAGCCGAAACCCCTCCCTAGAGATCCTCAAGTCCCTGGCCTCTCACTTCAAGGTGACACTGGCCTACCTAGTCGACGACGAGCTCCTTGGCGACGCCAAGGCGGAGAGCTTCTTCCGTCGGAATGAGGGCCACCTCCAGAAGATGACCGACGAGGAGCTCGAGATTCTCGAGGGCCTCGTGAAAAGGTTCAGCGAGACGAAGTGATGCCCGCCCTGGTCCTTGACTTGATGGAGTTGGCGGACATCGGGGGACAACCGCGGAAGCTGGCGGGGGAGCTACACCGGCAGATCCGGGCTCAGAATGGCGACCTGATGCTCCCAATGCCGCTGCGCGATATCGCCCACGCGCTCGGCATTGAAGAGATTCAGGAGCAGCCCACGACCACCTTCGAAGGCATGCTGGTCGCGCCGCCGGATAAGAGCCGGGGCGTCATCGTCCTGAGGCAGGGAATGCAAAAGGGGCGGCGCAACTTCACGCTCGGGCACGAGATCGGCCACTTCACGAACCCATACCATAAGCCGCCGCCGGACGGTTTTATGTGCAGCGCGCCGGATATGCGGGCGCGGCGAGCCGACGGAAAGGCCTGGGATAGGCGCACGCCCTACGAGCGTATGGAGATCGAGGCCAACGAGTTCTCCGTCGCCCTGATGGTGCCGGCGCCGGAATACCGGAAGGCGCGCGATAAGCTCTCTGGGTGCGACCTGCTTCACATCGAGCCGCTGGCGAATCTGTTCGGCACATCGAAGCAGGTCATGGCTCGCATCTACGTCGACACCGCGCCCGAGCAGATCGCCATCCTGATCTCGCGCCACGGGCGGCTCGAGAACTTCGTCCTTCCTCTGAAATTCCCGTACCTAGGACTCGCGAAAGGCCACCCGCTCCCGCCCCGCTCCTCCAGCCCCAGCTTCCTGGAGACTGCTTCGCCAGGGCAGGCTTCTGGGCTGGCCCCGGTTCACCCGGACGCGTGGCTGGATCGATCAACCGCCGGCGTCTCTCTCTGCGAACAGACCCTCGCCCAGCGTGATGGGTGGGCGATGACGCTTCTCGCCCTTGATGAGCCCGATGACGATGAGCAAGACGAAGAGGAAGAGGTCGAACGCCGGTGGTCCGAGCCACGGTTCGCGTACAACCGCTGAAGTCCCATCCTCACCGGCAAAATAGCCATGTCCGCTGCGGCCATCGGGTCACCTATCGCGGGTTCACCTCTCCTGCGATCACCGATCGCAACAGAGCCTGCATCCAGGCCGGAAGCGTGCGCATCCCATCGACCAGGTCCGCGCGTATCGCATCGCCGTGCTCGGGGTCGGCCAGCAGGCGTCGCAGGCGCTTTCGAACATCATCAGCCTCGCCTTCGCGGTCGAGCACGTCCCGAAGCCAGTGTAACGCCTGGACCACCCGCATGGCCGGCCGCCCAGCCCAATAGAGCTTGCTGGCGGCCGTTGGCCTGAAGACGATCTTCTGCGCGCCGAGGACGATCGGTTTCAGGCGCGCGTCGACATGGACGACGATCCTCGCCGGGACTGCCGTCGTCAGGCCGAGGTCGTTGGCGGCGGTCATGCCATCGACCAGAACGCGGATCTGGTCACGGCGCGCGATGGCGTCGATGACGCTTCGCGGATCGGTCGCCATCGGCTGTCGCGTCAGGCTGTTGATCGATGGCCGATCATATAACCCGCGAGTGATCCGCCTCAGCTCGCCCGCGCCGACCATGCGCTGCAGAACCTTGTCGACGGCGTCGCGGGCGCCGAACGCCAGGAAGTCGCGCGGCGTCCAGACGGCGAAGGGCGGCGCCTCAGCCACCTGCTTCTGGATCTTCGCTTTGAGAGCCGCGGAATGGTCGCTCACGTCCGAATTATACATACAAACTTCGGACAAAAAATTAGTCGGTCTAACTACGATTGAGCTCGGCGGGCCCAGATTAGAGGCAGAAACATATGTTCATGAAAACAATGCCTTCGCTCGCATTTGCCCGTTTGAAGCCCGTGCCAATTCGAGTCTGAAGGTCTGATGTTTGCGCCAGTTACCCAACTATCGCTCTGATTTTATTAGGAAAATTGGCGCGCCCGGAACGATTCGAACGTCCGACCCTCAGATTCGTAGTCTGATGCTCTATCCAGCTGAGCTACGGGCGCGCGCCGCCTGACGGCGAGGGCGCGGAACCTAGTCGCGGATCGGGCGGAGCGCAAGCGGGGGGCGGTCGAGAATCTGCGCGCGGCGCTGCGAGCCCTTCTGTCGGCGGCGCCTCGGGCCGCCGACGCCCTCAGGATCGCGCGCCGTCCGGCTAAGCCGCGACCGCCGCCACGCACTGTTACTGACCGCCCGGGGGCGTCCGGCCAAGGGCGCTCCTCAGGTCGGCAGGCCGCGCCAGCAGGCGACGTCGGCGGCCGGCCAAGGGGTTGCCTCGAACACCGCGCGCGCCACCGCCCGGGCCAGGCAGTCGGCGGCCAAGGCGCCTATCCGGGCCACGGCATAGTCCGCCGCCGCGGGGGGCATCGGCAGACGGGCGGTGGAGATCGCGAAGACCACGTCGCCGTCGAACGGGGCGTGGATCGGCCGGATAGCCCGCGCCAGGCCATCCTGCGCCATGATCGCCACGCGCCGGGCCTGCGCCGGCGTCAGCGCCAGGTCGGTGGCGACGCAGGCGATGGTGGTGTTGCGGATCGCGCCCGGCGCCTTCGAGAGGCCCCAGTCCTCCGGCGCGGCCGCCAGGCCGGCCGATCCCAGGCCGCCGAACTCGCCGGCGATCTCGTAGGGCGCGGCCCAGAACGTGCGGCCGCCCGGCGCCGTCACCGCCCCGAAGCTGTTGACCGCCACGATCGCCCCCACCGTCACCCCGTCGCCCGCGACGATAGAGGCGGAGCCGATCCCGCCCTTCAGCGAGCCGGCCATGGCGCCATAGCCCGCGCCGGCCGTGCCCAGGGCGAAGGTCTCGCCCGCCTGGGCCACCGCGGCCCGGCCCAGGGCGCGATAGGGCGGCGTCTCGCCCCAGGCCTTGTCGCCGCCGTTGGCCAGGTCGAACAGGATCGCGGCCGGGATCACCGGCGAGACCGGCACGGCGGGGTCCGGCGAAAGGCCGTAGCCGCGGCCGCGCGCGCCCAGCCAGGCTGCCGCGCCATCGGCGGCGGCCAGGCCATAGACCGAGCCCCCGGACAGGACCACGGCGTCCACCGCCTCCACCAGGTTCTCCGGCCCCAGCGCGTCGGTCTCCCGCGTGCCGGGCGCGCCGCCGCGCACGTCGCAGGCGCAGACCGCCCGGGCGTCCGGAAGGATCACGGTGACCCCGGTTCGCGCCGGCAGGTCCTCGGCCTGGCCCACCTTGAGGCCCGGGACGTCGGTGATCAGGTTGCGGGCGCCGGGGCGGGCGTGCGAAGGCTGGGTTTCCATGGACCACGCACCTCGCACGGCGCGAGGTTTGTTGTCCACGCGCCCGCGCCGCCAGGGTGGCGCTTCACCTGCCCGTCCGGAGTTGCCCGTCACGTGACCCTCGCCAAGCGTTTCCTGCCCCTCGGCCTCGCCGCCCTGGCCGCCGCCTCCGCCACCGCGGTCCCCCTCCTCGCTCAAGGCGCGCCCGCCGCAGCGCCGAGGCGGCTCACGGCCATGGTGGCCGCGGCCAATCCGATGGCCGTCGACGCGGGCCTGAAGGTGCTGAGGGCGGGCGGCACGGCGGTCGACGCCGCGGTGGCGGTGCAGGCGGTGCTGGGCCTCGTCGAGCCGCAGAGCTCCGGCCTCGGCGGCGGGGCGTTCATGACCTACTACGACGCCAAAACCCATCGGGTGACCGCCTACAACGGTCGCGAGACCGCCCCGGCCGGCGCCACCCCCGACATGTTCGAAACCCCGGACGGCCAGGCGATGAACAAAGGCGTCGCGATCGTCGGCGGCCGCTCGGCCGGCGTGCCCGGGGCCATCGCCATGCTCTACATGGCCCAGGGCCAGCACGGAAAACTGCCCTGGTCGCAGCTGTTCGGCGACGCCGAGCACCTGGCGGCCGATGGCTTTCCCGTGCCGCGGCGGATGGCCGAAGCCGCCAGTTCGCGTGCGCCCCAGGCCAGTCAACCCGACGCGGTCGCCTATTTCACCAAGCCGGACGGGACCAAGGTGAAGCCCGGCGACATCATGCGGAACCCGGCCTATGCCGAGACCCTGCGCAAGCTGGCCGCCGAAGGGCCCAAGGCGATCCTTGAGGGTCCGATCGCGCAGGACATCGTCGCGCGCCTGCATCAAGGCCCGATGCCCTCGACAATGACGCTTCAGGACCTGGCCGGCTACAAGCCCGAATCGGGCCCCGCGGTCTGCCGGCCCTATCGGGTCTATGTGGTCTGCGTCCCGCCCGCGCCGTCCGGCGGCCCGGCGGTGCTGGAGGGCCTGGGCATCCTGCAACGCACCGACCTGCCGGCGCACCGCAACGATGTTCAGGGGTGGTACCTGTTCAGCCAGGCGAGCCGCCTGATGTACGCCGACCGCGACCGCTACTACGGCGATCCGGACTTCGTGTCGGTGCCGATGGAGGGGCTGCTGGCCCCCGATTACCTGGACGCCCGCGCCAAGCTGATCAACCCGGTCACGGCCGGGCCGCCGCCCGGGCCGGGCAATCCCAAGGGGGCCGGTGTGCGCGGCCCCGACCACACCAGGGAGCCTGGCGGCACCACCCACTTCGTGATCGTCGATAAGGCCGGCAACGCGGTCTCGATGACCACCACCGTCGAGAGCATCTTCGGCGACGGCCGGATGGTCCACGGCTTCTTCCTCAACAACCAGCTGACCGACTTCTCCTTCCAGCCCAGGGACTCCGACGGCGCGCCGGCGGCCAACGCGGTGGCCGGCGGCAAGCGGCCACGCTCCTCGATGGCGCCCGCGGTCGTGGTCGACCGGCAGGGCCGGCTGGTGGAGGCCGTGGGCTCGCCCGGCGGCCCGTCGATCCTGGACTTCAACCTGAAGGCGCTGATCGCCACCCTCGACTGGAAACTGCCGATGCAGCAGGCGCTGGCGCTGCCCAACCTGATCGCCGCCGGCAAGTTCTACGCCTCCGAGCCCGCCAAGTTTCCGCCCGGCGTCGTGGAGGGGCTGGCCGCCAAGGGCGTCAAGCTGATGGGCGGCCCCTACGGCGAAGGGTCCGGACTGCACGGCATCGAGGTCACCCCCAACGGGCTGCGCGGCGGCGCCGACCCCCGCCGCGAGGGCGTGGCCAAGGGGTACTGAACCGGACCCCGCAATCCATCTGACGATTCGTCATGGCAGGATTTGTCCCGCGGCTGTCCCGGCCATGACGATTTTGACTATGTCGGTGCGTCCTTGGCCGACCTGCGTCGCGTTGCGGTCGGCGGGGGCGCGCCCGGCAGCCGCAGTTCGAAAGTCGAACCGCCCGGCCCGGTCTCCGCCAGGGTCAGGTCGCCGCCGTGAGCCTGGGCCAGCTCGCGGGCGATGGCCAGGCCCAGGCCTGCGCTGTCCGGGCGCCCGGAGCCCGCGAAAGGCTGGAACAGGCGCTCACGGATTCGATCCGGCACGCCTGGGCCGTTGTCGGCCACCCGCACCAGGCTGGTCTCCCCGGCGCGGCTCAGGCTCACGACGATGCGTCCGGGCGCGGTGCGGCCCTCCTGATGCTCGATCGCCTCGCGGGCGTTGCGGAGCAGGTTGGCGAGGATGCGGTGCAGCTGGTCGGGATCGGCGCTGACCTGTTCGGTCGCGCCGACGCTGTTCCTCAGGGCGATGCGGCGCTCGGCGAGACGCGCCTCCTCGGCGGCGGCCTGCACCGCCGCGGCCAGCGGAACTGCGCGCGGTTCCGGTGCGGCTTCCTGGGTCTTGCCATAGGCCAGCACGCCCGAGGCCAGCTTGACGGCCCTGTCCAGGGCGCGCTCCAGCCGGGGCAGCGCCTGGCTCACCTTGGGGTCCTTCAGCGCCGCCAGCCGCTCCGAGGCGATCTGGGCGCTGGTCAACATGTTCTTCAGGTCGTGGTTGATCTTGGCCACCGCCTCGCCCAGCGCCGCGAGCCTCGCCCGGGCGTTCAGCGCGATCCGCAGGTCGGCCTGCATGCGGTCGAGCTCGGCCTCGGCGCGGCCGATTTCGTCGCGGCGGCCGGACAGCTGCACGCGCGCCGCCGCATCCTCCGGATCGGCGCGGAACCGTTCCATGGCGTAGGTGATGCGCTGCATGGGCCGCACCAGGAAGAGATTGAGCGACAGGTAGACCACCGCGCCCACGCCGGTCGTCAGGAAGGCCGCCACCAGCAGCAGTTTCCAGAGGTAGGACACCAGTTCGCGCTTCAGCTGGGCGTCCGGGGCGACGACCTCGACGAAATCCGCGCCGCGGAAGATGCCCGGCTTGGCGACCACCCGCACATAGCGCCCCTCGCCGCCGAACAGGGTCTGGAAGGGCGCGGCGAGCCAGGACACCGGGTCCTGGGCGCGCAGGTCGACGAGGTAGGGCGTGCGCTTCAGCATCGGCCCGTTCAGCACCAGCCGGCGCATGCCCTCCGTCTGGATCGCCACCCGGGCGACCCCGGCGCCTTCCAGGAGTTGCGCGGCGACCTGTTGCGACACCTTGCGGTCCGGCGCGACGTCAGGGGCGAGCGAGGCCAGTTCGGCGGCGCGGGTGCGGTCGAGCAGCCACTTCGCCTCGAAGGCCGCCAGCGCCGGCGGCACGGCGCAGGCTCCGGCCAGCACCGCGAACAGGATGGTCAGCGTCAGCAGGCGCGCGGAAAGGCCGCCCGGCCAGAAGAAGCGGGGCCTGGTGGGCCTTGGGAGCTCCTGCGGCGTGGGGGCGGCGTCCGCCATGATCCTCACGAGTTAATCCAGCGCAGCCCCTTCGGCAACGCGCCCCCTTACCCGTGCAAGACCCGGGCCTGTCATTTCGCCGCCTACTGTGCGCCCGTCGCCGCGGCCACGGAGGCGAAACCGTCGGCCCGCAGCCGCGCCGCCAGGTCCCGCTTTATGTCCGCCACCAGCCCAGGACCTTCGAACACCAGCGCGGAATAGAGCTGCACGGCGCAGGCGCCCGCGCGGATCTTCGCATAGGCCTCCGCGCCGGAGGCGATTCCGCCGACCCCCACCAGCGCCAGCCGCCCCGCCGCGGCCTGCGCGAACTCGCCGAGCACGCGGGTCGAGAGCGCCATGAGGGGGGCGCCCGACAGGCCGCCGGCCTCCTGCCGCCGCGGCGAGGTCAGCGCCGGCCGGGAAACCGTCGTGTTGGAGACCATGATTCCGGCCAGGCCGTATGCCGCGCAGGTCTCGACCATGGCCTCGATCTCGCCGGCGTCCAGGTCCGGCGCAGCTTTCAGGAACATCGGGACCCGGCCCGCCGGCGGCAGGGCGTCACGCGCCTCCGCCAGGCGCCCGAGCAGCTCCTCCAGGGCCGCCCGGGTCTGCAGCGCACGCAGACCGGGCGTGTTGGGCGACGAGACGTTGATGGTGAAATAAGAGGCCAATCCCCAGAGCCCCTTTAGCCCGATCAGATAGTCGCCGATCCGGTCCGCGGAGTCCTTGTTCGCGCCGATGTTGGCGCCCACCACGCCGGGACCCCGCCGCCGCCGGAGCCGCCCGGCGAAGGCCTCCAGGCCGCGATTGTTGAAGCCCATGCGGTTGATCACCGCCCGATCCTCGGTCAGCCGGAACAGGCGCGGGCGCGGGTTGCCCGCCTGCGGCCTTGGCGTCACCGTGCCGCACTCCACGAACCCGAAGCCGGCGCGCAGCATCGGCGCATAGACCTCGGCGTCCTTGTCGAAGCCCGGGGCCAGGCCCACCGCGTTCGGCAGCGGCAGACCCGCCAGCGAGGTCGCCAGGATCGGGTCGTCCCTCTCGTCCCGCGGGCCCAGCCCCAGCTTCAGCGCGCGGATCGCCAGGCGGTGGGCGTCCTCGGGATCCAGCACCCGCAGCGCGCCCGTCGCGAGGCCGTGCAGGCTCACGCCAGGCCGTCCAGCACCGGGACGCCGGAGTCGTCCAGCGGCGCCTCGGTGACGAAGCGGACCAGGCCCGGGCTCAGCTCGCCGTGCAGGTGCGGGAAGAGGTCGCCGCCCCGCGACGGCTCCCAGCGCAGCGCCGTCCCCAGGTCGTCGGCCTCCACCTCCAGCACCACCAGGTCAGGCTGGCTGGCGAAGTGGCGCCGCGCCGTCTCCTGCGCCTGGGCCGCGGTGGAGAAATGGATGAAGCCGTCCTTCCGATCGAGCGGCGAGCCCTCATACCGCCCGGCCTCGTGGGCCGCCATCCAGTCGGCCCGGGGAAGGATCTTGTAGATTCGGCTCAAACGCTGCGCCCCAGATCGCGCTCCGGGAAGAGCAGCCCGTCGAAGGCCGGGCGTCCCGCGCCGTCGAACAGGAAGACCGCCGCCGCGCCGGTCGGAAACTGCCGGGTGACGCGGGAGATCAGTGAGGCGGGCGCCGAACCTTCCGCCAGCAGGCGCACCGCCAGCTCCTGCAAGCCTGGATTGTGGCCCACGACCATCACCGTCCCGACAGCCGCGCCGGCGCGCATCGCCGCGTGCCGGACCGCGCCGGAATCGGCATGGTAGAGGTCCTCCTCGAACTGCGCCCGGGCCTTCGGGAAGTGCGCCTCGACCGCGGTCCAGGTCTCCCGCGTCCGCGCCGCGGGCGACACCAGCACCAGGTCGGGCAGGAAGCCAAGGTCCGCCAACTGCGCGCCCATCTCGGCCGACTCGCGCCGGCCGCGCGGCGCCAGCCGACGGTCGAAGTCGTCGCCGCTGGCGGACTCCGGCTCGGCCTTGCCGTGGCGGAAAAGGATCAGCCGGTCCATGTACGCTCCACCCCTGATCCCCAAGTCATAGCGGCGCCGGCGCTCGCTGCGAAGCGCCGTGAGGCCCAAGGGGCGCGCCCCAAGACGTCATTGACAGGCCATGGGCTTGGCCGTCCTAAGGCCGCATGGAGGCCGCGGCCGAAACCAGCCCTGCGAACGAGACCGACGGCGGCGTGTGGCGCTTCCCGGCCGGCCAGGCGCTGCGCCTGGACTCCGGCGCCCGGCTCGAACCGCTGGAGGTGGCCTACAAGACCTACGGCCGCTTGAACGAGACCCGGTCCAACGCCGTCCTGGTCTGCCACGCGTTGACCGGCGACCAGCATGCGGGCTCCGTCAACCCGGTGACCGGCCGGCCTGGCTGGTGGGACCGGGTCATCGGCGCAGGCCTGCCCCTGGATCCGGAGCGCTACTTCATCATCGCCAGCAATGTGGTCGGCGGCTGCATGGGCTCGACGGGGCCGGCTGCGACCAACCCCAAGACCGGCGAACCCTACGGCCTGGCGTTTCCGGTCATCACCATCGCCGACATGGTCCGCGCCCAGGCCATGCTGATCGAGGCCCTGGGAATCGAGACCCTGTTGGCGGTGGTCGGCGGCTCGATGGGCGGCATGCAGGTGCTGCAATGGGCGGCGGACTTCCCGGAGAAGCTGTTCAGCGCCGTCTGCATCGGCGCCGCGCCGCGCCA
>JBIOED010000122.1:0-9971 GCA_044445675.1 Caulobacterales bacterium
CACTGGATCACCTCCTTTCAGTTGCTGAGCAAGGCCCCCAATATGGGTCGGTTCGGAGGCGTGCGCAAACGTCGCCGTGGCGGTTTCAGCGCGCCGGGGCGGCCTTGGCCCGCGCCTTCTGCTCGGCGAGACTCGGTCGTCGGCGCAGGGCCTGGACGGGGCGGTCGAGCTTGTCGAGCGCTTCGATCGTCGCCCGGTAACCCTCCGCGACGGCCGGGGCGTAGGCGCTGAAATCGCGGATTTCCACCTTCGAGGTGTCGGGCGTCACCAGGACGTCGGTGGCCTCGCGCGCCGCGGCGAGGTCCCGCGAAGTGGAGACCGTGGCCGCGCGCATCAGCAGCGAGACGATGGGCGGCCCCTTCTTCCAGTCGCCGGACCAGATCCAGCGCCAGACCGAGGCCGGCCGCGCCACGTCGTCGGCGGTGATGCTGCGGCCGCTGGTCACGTCGACGCCGACGATGGGGCCGAGCTGGCCGGCGCGCATCACGTCGGCCGGGAAGTTCTTCATCACCGCCCCGTCCACCAGCACGTTCTGGTCGTCGGTGGCCGGCGGCAGGATGCCGGGCAGGGAGATGGACGCCCTCAACGCCTTCCGCAGCAGGCCGCGGCGGTGCATCTGGTAGGCCCCGGTGGTGAGGTTCGAGGACAGGCAGAAGAATGGCAGCCACAGGTCGGCGATGTGGGTGTCGCCGAAGTGATGCGCCAGCCGCTCGTTGACCTTCAGGCCGTGGGTCATGGCCAGCAGCGGCAGGGCGATGTCGGCCAGCGGGCTGGTGTCGACGAAGGCCTCGCGGATGCGGCGCTCCAGCTCCTCGTCGTTCCAGCCCATGGCGACGCCGGCGGCGATCACCGCGCCCATGGACACCCCGCCGACGAAATCGATGGGCACGCCGCGCTCGCGCAGCGCCCGGATCGCGCCGACGTGGGCGTAGGCCCGCGCGCCGCCGCCGGAGAGCACCAGACCCACCGACTGGCCGGTCAGCACGCGGGCGATCCGCTGCACGTCGCCCAGGTGGTCGCGGCGGATATGGAAGATGCGCGCCGGCTTGGCGACGTCCAGCCAGGCCTCCGAGCCTGCCGGGCGGGCGGCATCGGGGGGGTGCAGCAGGAGCAGGTCGACGAGCTGCTGGGCCTGCAGCGGCGAAGCCAGCGCCTTGGCCGCCCCGGGGCCGGGCGGGGCGCGGTCGCCCCGGCCCACATGGAACAGCCGGTCGACCTGGCGGGCCACGACGTGGCGCCAGCCGCCGTCCGGCGCCTCGGCGACATAGAGCACGAAGTCGTGGGTGCGCTCCACGTCGGAAAACCATTCCGTCGGGGCCGACTGCGCCTCCACGCCGATCGAGGTGACGTCGTAGCCCAGCCGGCCGATCTCTTGCGCCAGGCGCTCCACCAGGGGGCGCAGGAGCCCGGAACCCAGCGACACGAAGCCGAACACCGAGGGCTCGCCGACGCCGCCCTTGGTCACCGCCTGGCGGCTGCGCAGCATCATCAGCTTGGCGAGTTCGATCATCACCTCGGTGTCGGCCTCGCAGGCCTCGAAGAACACGTCGCGGGACACGGCGATGATCTCGCTGTCGCGCAGGGCGACCACGTCGGCGGAGTGCGGCGCGTCGGCGATCAGCGACATCTCGCCGGCCGGCTCCCCGGGCCGGATCACCCCCAGGAACTGGATCTCGTGGCCCTGTTCGCGGCGAAAAGCGCCCAGCCGGCCGGCGCGGACGAAGTAGAGCTGGTCCGAGCGGTCGCCGGCCTCGAACAGCGTCTGGCCGCCCGGCAGCGAGAACCACACGGCCTCCTCCTGCACGCGCTCCTGATGGAAGAGCCGCGCCAGCGCCGACTCGGCGGGAATGTCAGGCAGCCGGGACACAGGCGCGAGCCTAGCTTGACCGAAGAGTCGGGGCTATGGCTTCGCCTTGGCGCCGCCCGGCCGTCTCGGGCGTTGGAGGAGGGCGCGCAAAGGAGCTGCCCCATGCCCAATCCCATCGCCGATCCCCTGGTCGAAATCCCCGACACCAGCCCGACGTCCGACCTGGTGACGATCGAGGCGACGGAGGCCGGCGCGGTGACGGTGATCATGAACCGTGCGGCCAAGAAGAACGCCTTCAACGCGGACCTGATCTCGGCGCTCGCCGAGGCCTTCGAGACCCTGCGCGGCGCGGAGGGCGTGCGGGTGATCTTCCTGCGCGGGGCGGGCGGGACCTTCAGCGCCGGCGCGGACCTCGACTGGATGCGCGCCGCGGTCGAGCGGACCGAGAGCGACAACCGCGACGACGCCTACGCCATGGCCCACATGCTGAAGGCGCTGTGGGACCTGCCGGCGCTGACGGTCGCCCTGGTCGAGGGCGCGGCGTTCGGCGGCGGGGCCGGCGTGGTGGCGGCGTGCGACATGGCGATTGCGACCGCCGACGCCCGGTTCAGCTTCTCCGAGGTCAAACTCGGCCTGATCCCGGCGACCGTCAGCCCCTATGTGGTGGCCGCCGTCGGTCCCAGGACGGCGCGTGGCCTGTTCGCCGGCGGCCAGATGTTCGACGCGGCGCACGCCCTGCGCATCGGCCTGGTCGGCGAGGTGACGGCCGACGCCGCAGCTCTGGCCGCCGCCCAGGCCCGCATCGCCGCCGAGAGCGCCGCCTGTGCGCCGGGCGCCATGGCCGAGGCCAAGCGGCTGGTCGGCGACGTCTATGGCGAAAAGATCGATCGCGGCCTGATGGAGGAGACCGCCCGGCGCATCGCCGCGGCGCGGGTCGGCGAGGAGGGCCAGGAAGGCGTCCGCGCCTTCCTGGAACGGCGCAAGCCCAGTTGGGCGACCTGAGGCTCTTGCGGCCCTGAGGCGGGTCGCCGCACTGGCCAAACGCCGGAGCGCGCCCTAAGCCTTCGGCCATGGCGCTCCACATGATCAAGCTCTGCGTCGGGGCGGCGAGCGTCGAGGACCTGCTCGAATGGCAGCGCACGCGCGAGCCCGGCGGACCGTGGGTCATGCGCACCCGCCAGACGCCCAAGCGGGCGGCGGAGATGGTCGACGGCGGCTCGCTTTATCGGGTTTTCAAGGGCGTGATCCTCTGCCGCCAGGCGATCTGGGCGGTGGACACGGTGGGCGAGGGCGTCACCGCCCGCTGCGAAGTGACCCTCGATCCGGCGCCGGTCCGCGTGGCCCCGACCCCGCGCCGCGCCTTCCAGGGCTGGCGCTATCTGGAGCCCAAGGACGCGCCCGAGGACCTTTCGGTCGAGGGCTTCGGCGACATGCCCCAGGACCTCGCCCGCCAGCTGCGCGAAGCCGGCGCCTGGTAGCCTTTTCGCAGGCGCCGGCGATCCGCGCGTTGACCTGACTCCGCGCAAGGCGCTCACCTAGGCCCAAGTGAGTCGGCGCGCGCCGACCCCTTCAGGAGCTTTGGATATGCCGCAGGCCAGTGTCATCGTGGTCGGCAACGAGAAGGGCGGGGCGGGCAAGTCCACCATCGCCATCCACACCGCCACAGCCCTCCTGCATGCGGAGGCGCGGGTGGCCGTCCTGGACCTCGATCTGCGCCAGCAGTCGACCGCGCATTTCTTCGCCCATCGCCGCGCCTGGCTCGACGCCAACGGCGCGGTCGCGCCCATGCCCATCGAGCACCCGCTGAGCGCCGATGGCGCGGCGCTGGCCAAGGCCACGGACGAGGAAGCCGTCGCCCGCTTCGAGGAGGCGTTCGACCATGTGAGCCAGAGCGCCGACTTCGTGCTGATCGACACGCCCGGCAGCGACACGGCCATCAGCCGCGCGGCCCACGGCCTCGCCGACCTGATCGTCACCCCGATGAACGACAGCTTCGTCGACTTCGACATGCTGGGCGTCGTCGATCCGGTGACCTTGGAGCTGAAGCGCCACAGCCTCTATTCCGAGACCGTCTGGAACAGCCGCAAGGCGCGCGCCGTGAAAGACCGCAAGACCATCGACTGGGTGGTGCTGCGCAACCGCCTGGCGCCCACCGAGGCGCGCAACCGCAAGCGCTTGCAGGAGCGGATCGAGGCCCTGTCGCGCAAGGTCGGGTTCCGCATCGGGCCCGGCCTGCGCGACCGGGTGATCTACCGCGAGCTGTTCCCCTTCGGCCTGACCGTGGCGGACCTGTCGCCGCAGATCCGGCCGGTGGTCATGTCGTTGCAGCACGTGGCGGCGCGCCAGGAGTTGCGCGCGCTGATGACCGCGCTCGGCCTCTCGGGCTTCTCCGACGGCGAGCAGATCGCCGCGGAATAGGCCGCCCGTGCTCTACCTCGCGCTTGGGGCCGCGCTCCTGTGGTTCCTGGTGGGCCTGGGGCGCGGGCGGACGACGTTCAGGCGCCGGGAATGGCGACTGGTCTCCGGCGCCTTCGCGCTCGCCGCCTTCGCCGCGGCCGCCTATGTCGGCCTGCGCGGCGGCTGGGAGATCTCCATCGTCCTGGTGGTGCTGGGCCTGTGGCTGGTGACCAGCGCGCGGATCAACGCCGCCGCGCCGCCGCCCCGCGCGTCCAGCCGCATGAGCGCCGAGGAAGCGCGCTCCATGTTGGGCGTCGCGCCAGACGCCACCACCGAGGAAATCCAGGCCGCCTACACTCGGCTGATGCGTCTGGTTCATCCCGATAAGGGCGGCGCCACGGGCCTTGCCGCCCAGCTCAACGCCGCGCGGGACCGGTTGCTGAACGACTAGGCCCGCGCCTGCGGATCAGGCGGGCTCGATGACCAGGCAGGCGAGCCGCCGGGCCTTGAGCGCGCGGCAGGCGTCCTTGGCGTCGGTCTCGCTGAAGCCGGTGAACACCGCCTTGTACCTGCGGCCGGCCTTGTCGGTTCCGCCCCGGGCGCCGTCGAAGTGCTCTGCGAACTTCTTTTCGACCAGCGCGACCTGGGCGTGGGCCTCGCTCTTGGAGTGGAATTCGCCGACCTGCACCGCCCACCTGGCCTTGGCGGCCCTGGACTCGCCCTTCGCCGTGCGGCCCTTGCGGGGCTTCTCGATCTCGATCCTGCCGGCCTTGGCGGCCGGGGCGCCGGTGAGCTCGATCTTCAGCGCGGACTGGTCGCCGTCGCCCTGTTCGCTCGGCGGGCGCACCACCGGGCCGCTCAACTCGGGGCCGAACATGTTCTGCGCCACGACGATCTTCTCGCCCATGGCGCGGCGATGCAGGACGTTGAAGCCGGTCAGCAGCAGGTCTTCGGCATTCTCGTCGCGGGAGACGCGCGTCGGGCCGCCCATCACCACCACGATCAGCCGGCGGTTGTCGCGCACGCCGGAGATGGCGATGTTGAAACCGGAGGCGTTGGTGAAGCCCGTTTTCAGGCCGTCGACGCCCGGGCCCAGCAGGTGGTTGTGGCTGTTGATCTGGCGGCCCCGGAAGTTGAACCCTTCGAGGCTGAAGTAGTGATAATACTGCGGATAGTCGCGCATGACCGCCCGCGACAGGATCGCGATGTCCCGCGCCGTGGCGATGTTGCGGCTGTCGGGCAGACCATTGGCGTTGGAGAAGTGGGTGTTCTGCATGCCCAGTTCCTGGGCCCGCAAGGTCATCAGCGCGGCGAAACGGCTTTCCGTGCCGGCCAGCTTCTCGCCCATGGCGACGGCCGCATCGTTGGCCGAGAGCGTCGTCATCGATTCGATGGCTTCGGTGACCGAGATGGAATCACCCGCCCGCACGCCGAGCTTCGAGGGGGCCTGCGCCGCGGCGTGCGGCGAGAAGACCACGCGGTCTTCCGGATGCAGCTTGCCGGACGCCAAGGCCTCGAAGGTCAGGTAGAGCGTCATGATCTTGGTGATCGACGCGGGATAGCGCGGGCTGTCGGCGTGTTTGGCGTAGAGGATTTCGCCCGACTTCGCATCGACCACGATCGCGGCGTACTTGGTCTGCGACGCCGCCATCAGATCCTGGAAGTAGGGGATCTGCGCTGCGGCCGGCGTGGCGGCGGTGGTGAAGGCAGTGCTGGCGGCCAGACCTAACGCTAGGAACAGGCGGCGGGCGTGCTGGATCATGCTTCGTCCGTCGAATCAAAGGTTTGCGAACGGCTGCTGGGACCGCCCTTGAGTCTGTGTAGCATGCCAGGAGGAAGCTGAAATTAGAGTAAACACGTGTTGAACGGGCGCTTTTGTCGCGGAGCCGCACAATCGCCCCTGGCGGCCGGCATTCCCCGAAGGGGAAACGCATCGGCGAGCTTGCTATGTTGCACTGCACAAAAAATGGTTGACTGCTGCACTGCAACATGAGAGAAAGTGCGTACTTTCCGGGGCTCTGGCCCCCAGTGCGAGTCTTTTGCATTGCGGCTCCCCCGCCGCGCCCGACCCCTTTGAGGATTGAACCCATGGCCGCTGCTGACGCCGTCAAGACCACCGTCGACCAAATCACCGCCACTTCGAACGTCGCGTTCAAGGATGGCGTCGAAAAGACCCTCGCCGCCCTGAACGACGCGAACGCCCATTCCAAGAAGAACCTGGAAGCCGTCGTCGCCTCGGTGACCGCCGCCACCAAGGGCGCGGAAGCCCTGGGCGCGCAGGCTATGGCCTTCTCCAAGGCCAGCTTCGAAACCCAGGTCGCCGCCGCCAAGTCGCTGACCGCGGCCAAGAGCGTGCAGGAAGTGGTCGAACTGCAGACCGCCTTCGCCAAGTCGGCGCTGGAAACCTACATGGCCGAAATGGGCCGCATGTCCGAGACCGTCTCGGCCTCGGTGAAGGACAGCATGAAGCCGCTGAACGAGCGCATGACCGCCATGGTCGAGCGCCTGCAAGCCGCTCGCTAGGCGTTCCCCGCGTACGGCCTCACGGCCGATGGGGCGTAAAGGGCCGGAGCAGCGATGCTTCGGCCCTTTCTCATGCGCGCCTGCCCTTTTCTCCGTTGTGGAGGGGCGCTAGACCATGGCCATGTCCCAGATCGAAGACCGACTGGCCGCCGCGGGCGTCGTCCTGCCGCAGCCCAACGCCCCCGTCGCCAACTACGTCCCCTTCGTGAGGATAGGCGAATTGGTCCACATTTCCGGCCAGGTGTCGCTCGACGCCTCGGGCGGCGTCAAAGGCGTGGTCGGCGAGGATGTCGACCTGGAGACGGCGCGCCGCGCCGCGCGGCTCTGCGGGCTCAGCCTGCTCGCCCAGATGAAGGCGGCCTGCGAGGGCGACCTCGACCGCGTGGTGCGGGTGGTGAAGCTGGGCGGCTTCGTGCAAGCCGGCCCCGGCTTCTTCGAGATCCCGCAGGTGGTCAACGGGGCCTCCGACCTGATGGTCGAGGTGTTCGGCGACGCCGGCCGTCACGCCCGCTCGGCGGTGGGCGTCTACCGCCTGCCGATGAACTTCGCGGTCGAGGTCGATGCGGTGGTCGCGGTCTCTTGAAGGCCCGTGTCGTGAAGGCCCCCTCGTGAAGGCCCCCTCGTGAAGGAACGGTTCGGCGAAGCCTGGGAAAGGCTGTTCGGGCCTGCGATCGCACATCGCGGCCTCTGGAGCCCGGACGGCCCGCCGGAGAATTCGCTGGGCGCCTTCCAGGCCGCCTGCGCGGCCGGCTATGGCATCGAGCTCGACGTGCAGCTCTCCGCCGACGGCGAGGCCATGGTCTTCCACGACGACGACCTGGAGCGGATGACCGGCGCCGCCGGGCGCATCGCCGACCGCACCGCCGCCGACCTCGGCGCCTTGCGCCTCAGGGGATCGGACGAGCGCATCCCGACGCTGCTGGAGACCCTGGCCCTGGTGGGCCATCGGGCCATGGTGCACGTGGAGCTGAAGACGCCCTATGGCCAAGTCGGCGCGCTGGAGCAGCGGGTGCACGACGTCATCATCGACCACAACGGCCCGACCTGCGTGATCGGCTTCAACCCCTATTCTCACGCCTGGTTCGCCGAGCGGTTCCCCGGCGTGTTGCGCGGGCTGGACAGCTATTCCTACAAGCGCGCGCCGCACATGGACGAGGCGCAGCGGGAGAGCTTCGCCCGCCTCGAACACGTGGGCATCGCCAAGCCGCACTTCCTGGCGCTCGGCCTCGACATGTTGCCCAGCCACCTGGCCAGCGGCCTCCGCGTCGAGGGCCTGCCGGTTATCGCCTGGACCGTGCGCAGACCCGAGCAGTGGGAGGCGATCCGCGACGGCTGCGACAACCTGATCTTCGAGGGCTTTTGTCCGTGAGGCTGAAGCCGGCGGTCAGGGTCTGCCGCCGTGTCGCCGAGATCGGCCGTGAGGCGTGGGACGCCTGCGCCGGCAACCCCGCCTATGCCGGCAATCCCTTCATCCGCTACGACTTCCTGGACGCCGCGGAAGCGGCCGGTTGCGCGACGGAGCGCACCGGCTGGGCTCCCCAGCACCTGGCGGTCGAGGACGACCAGGGCCGGGTCGCCGCGGTCATGCCGCTCTACCGGAAGTCCCACAGCCAGGGCGAGTACATCTTCGACCACGCCTGGGCCGACGCCTACGAGCGCGCCGGCGGCGCCTACTATCCGAAGCTGCTGTCCGCCGCGCCCTTTACGCCCGCTAGCGGCGCGCGGCTGCTGGCCCGCCCGGATGTGGACCTCGACGAGGCGCGGCGCTTCCTGCTGGGAGGGGCCCTGACGCTCTGCGAGCGCTACGGGGCCTCGTCGTTCCATGTCAATTTCCCCACCGAGGACGAGTGGCGCTGGATGGGCGAGCAGGGCCTGGCGCTGCGCGAAGGCCAGCAATACCACTGGGAGAACCGCGGCTACGCGACCTTCGACGATTTCCTGGGCGCGCTGTCCTCGGGCCGCCGCAAGACCATCCGGCGCGAACGCCGCGACGCGGCCGAAGGCCTGGAGATCCTCTGCCTGACCGGCGCGGAGATCGGCGAGGAGCATTGGGACGCCTTCTTCGGCTTCTACATGGACACCGGATCGCGCAAGTGGGGGCGGCCGTACCTGAACCGCCGGTTCTTCTCCCTGCTGGGAGAACGGATGGCCGAGCGGGTGCTGCTGATCATGGCGCGGCGTGGCGATCGCTGGATCGCCGGGGCGCTCAACCTGATCGGCGACGACGCGCTGTTCGGCCGCAACTGGGGCTGCGCCGAGGACGTGCCGTTCCTGCATTTCGAGCTCTGCTATTACCAGGCCATCGCCTGGGCGATCGGCCGGGGCCTGGCCCGGGTCGAGGCCGGCGCCCAGGGCCAGCACAAGATCGCCCGCGGCTATCTGCCCAGGCCCGTCTATTCGGTCCACTACATCGCCGACCCGGCCCTGCGCGCGCCCGTCGAACGCTTCCTCGCCCAGGAGCGGCAGGGCGTGGAGCAGGAGATGGAATGGCTGGCGGAAGAGTATTCGCCGTTCCGGCAGGGGTGAGGTCTACCTCCAACGCGAAGCGGGGGAGGGGGACCGCCCGCCGAAGAGCGGGTGGTGGAGGGGGCAAGCCGCAAGCGAGGTCTAGCGGTTCGCAATCAGCTCCTGCGCCCGCAGGATTACCCCGTCGGCGACCAGACTGAGATTGCGGTAGACCGCGCCTGCACCGATCCGCAGGATCGATATGCCTTGTCGATCCAGCCATCGATCCCGCGCCTCGTCCTTGGCGATCTTCTCTTCGGTCCAATGAGTGGACCCGTCGACCTCGACCGCGAGCTTTGCTGCAGGGCAATAGAAATCGAGGATAATGGAGCCGAATGGGTACTGGCGGCGAAAGACCGGCCGACCTTCGGCGCGCCCCCGGAGGCGTGACCACAACATCACCTCGGGTTCGCTCATGTCCTTGCGAAGAGCGCGCGCCCGGTTTGCGATCAACGTCCGTGACCTAAGCGCCATGCCGCCGCTTGCCCCCTCCACCATCGGCTCTGCGGCCGATGGTCCCCCTCCCCCATGAATGGGGGAGGTAAATCAAGACCGCTCCCAGGCCGCCTTCAGCAGGGCTTCCACTGACGCGTCCACCTCGGCGGTGCTCGACAACGGCATCCGCGCCTTCAGCCGCTCGGACCAGCCCTCGTTCCTGGGCGCCTCGAGCCGGGGATCGGCGTCCGGCGTCAGCGCCAGGCCGAGCATGGCCTTGCCGCCCTTGACCGGCTTGACCGAG
>JBIOED010000123.1:0-9865 GCA_044445675.1 Caulobacterales bacterium
CCGCCGGTCTCACCACCGCCTCCGGTCTCCCCGCCAACTCAGACGGTGGGCGAGCCGACGTTGCCCGGCGCGCCGGCGCCCCCGACCGGCGCCGTGACCCACGCCGCGGTGAATGGCGACATGGACGCCGCGCACCTCCACGACCTCAATCCAGCGGTGGTGGATATCGCTTCGGCGACCGAGTTCCGCGCCGACGGACCCAACGGACTGAACATCGATCTGATCGGCCAGGGTCTCACCTACAACGACCCGTTCATCACCGGTGGGACCGTCACCCAACTTGGCTTCGGCGACGTCGTGGGCGGAGCGACGGTCTTGCAGCTAAGCCTGACCACGCCGGGCCTGTCCGCGCCGCAGTTCGAGACCTGGCTGGTGAATGACGACATCAACTCGGCCTTCACGACGATCTTCGGCACCTCCGACATCCTGTCCGGCGGCGGCGGCGCCGACCTGATCCGTGGCTACGGGGGCAACGATGTGCTGGCCGGCGGCGGCGGTTCGGACACGCTCTACGGCGGCCAGGGCAACGACGCGATCTATGCGGGCGCGCAGCCGGGTCAGTCCCTCATCGTCACAGCGGGCTCGACCTATCTGCGCGGCGACGAAGGCGACGACTACATCGTCGGCGGCCAGGGGTTCGACGACATCAACGGCAACATGGGCAACGACACCCTGTCCGGCGGGCCGGGCGACGACTGGGTGGTGGGCGGCAAGGACAACGACCTGCAGTTTGGCGACGCGGGGAGTGACATCGTCTGGGGCAACCTGGGCAATGACACTCTCGATGGCGGCGATGGCAATGACCAGGTGCGCGGCGGCCAGGGTGACGACCTGATCTTCGGGGGCGCGGGCGACGACTACGTTTCCGGCGACCGCGGCAACGACACCATCACCGGCGGCGCCGGCGCGGACCTGTTCCACGGCAGCCAGGACGCGGGCATCGACAAGGTCATGGATTTCCATCTGGCCGAAGGCGACCGGGTGATGCTCGATCCCGGGACCACCTACACGGTCAGCCAGGTTGGCGCGGACACGGTCATCGACATGGGCGGCGGCAACCAGATGATCCTGGTGGGCGTGCAGATGTCGACCCTGACGCCGGGCTGGATTTTCGAGGGCTGAAGCGGTCTCCCGTTCCTGTGGGGAACGGGAGGCGCAGCTTCGATTGCGAGGCCGCTTACTTTGGCGGCGTTGTCGAGGCCGGCGCGCCCGGCGCGGTGGCGGGCGGGCTGACGCCGGTGGTCGGCGTGTCGACCGGAGGCGTGCTGGGGATCGGCGACGACGGGGAGGTAGCGGCGCCGGCCGCGCCGCCGAGCGAAGGCGGGGTGGTGCTGGTCGAGGGATCGGTAACCCCGGGCGTCGTGGTCGCCGCCGGCGTGGTGGCGTCGGGGGCCGAGCGGACGTCGGCGCCGGCCGTCGCCGTGGCCGAGGTGTCGGCCGCCGAGCCGCTTGCCGAGGCCATACCCTGGCCGGACCACCAGTCCTTGGAGGCGCGCTGCTTCGGCGAGGCCTTGATGTAGGCGTTGAGCTGGCTGTAGGGGATCGGTTGTTTCGGCCCGGCCATGGCTGAGCTTCGCGGCGCGCAGAGCGCCTGTCCGGCGGACAATGCGACGGCGGCCGCGCCGGCGGCCAACAAGATGGTCTTCATGGAAGTCTCCCTCACGGAACGCCGTTCAAGCGGCGCCGCGTCAACTCGTGAGCGGCGGCCAGAGTTTCGCTTCGGGCGCGCCCAAGGTCCTAGCCGGCCGGCATCGCCTTGACCTGCCACAAGGGCGACAGCCCCCCGATCGCCGGGCCGAGCAGCAGGCCGCCGACGGCCAGCAGCAGTGTCTCGCGCAGCCCAAGCGCCTGCCCCAGCGCGCCGCCGGCCAGGGCGCCGGCCACTGCCGCGCCTCCGCCGACGGCGCGGAAGGTGGCGCCGACGCGGCCGAGCATGCCCTGGGGCAGGAGCGTCTGGCGAAGGCTCGCGGCCAGCACCAGCGGGACCACGCCGAAAGCGTCGCCCAGGATCTGCGAGACCACCAGGGCCGCCATGCCGCCCAGGCGGTTCGCCGGCGCCAGCAGGACGACCATGGTTCCGAGCGCCGAGAGCGCGCCCGAGAGGCAGATCGCCGGGCCGACCCCCAGGCGCCCGGCCATAGGCTGGGCCAGCACGGAGCCCGCGAGCGCTCCGGCCCCTCCGGCGGCGATCCCGAGGCCGAGCAGCGCGGGGCTCAGGCCCAGGCCGCGGAGCACGAAGGCGATATAGAGGGCGCCGAACACGCCGCCGAACAGGCCGCCGACGCCGGTCATGATCAGCAGCGCACGCACCCGCGGCTCCTCCCAGGCGGTCCGCGCGCCGGTGACCACGCCGTCGATCCAGCCGCGCCTGCGCACGCCTTCGACGCGCGGCGGCTCAGGGGTGCGGATGCGCGCCAGCAGCAGGCCGGAGACCAGGTAGGTCGCCGCGTTCACCGCCACGGAGATGGGCGCGGTCAGCCATTGGAAGAGCAGGCCGGCCAGCGCCGGACCACCCATCTCGGCGACGGATTCGGTGGCGCTGAGCTTGGCGTTGGCGTCGGTGACCAGGGCCTTGCCCACGAGGCCGGGCAGATAGGCGTGGTCGGCGATATCGAACAGCACGCTGGCCGAGGCCACCAGGGCGGCGGCGGCATAGACCTGGAGCATGCTGAGCACGCCGAGCCAGGCGGCCAGTGGCAGGGTGACGAGGATGAGGGCGCGCGCGATATCCGCCGCGATCAGGATCGGACGCCGGGCGCTGTGGTCGACGAAATCGCCTGAGGCCAGGCCCACGACGAGGGCCGGTCCGCTGGTGATCGCCGAGAGCAGGCCGAGCTGGCTCGGCGTGGCGGCCAGCCCCATCACGGCCATCATCGGCAGGCCTTCCCGCGTGATCCGGGCGCCGAAGTCTGACACCGTCTGGGCGCCCCAGAGGCGGAGGAAGTCGCCCTGACGCCAGAGCGGGCTCTTGAGTCTCATGGAAAGGTTCGCGAGGAGTTCGACGCGGCCACGAAGCCACTGGGCCGCCGGTCGCAAGGCAACGGGCGGGGCGCGGTGGGCGCAGTTTTTGACGGCCGCGGCGGCGCCTACCAGCGACCTTATGGTCGACCGTCGTTCTTCGAGTCAAGGTTCGAGGGTCGGCGGGCGGGGTCAGGCGAATGTGCTCCGCCTGAGCACAGCGAGACACGATCCCCGCATGACGGACCCCCGCTGGCTTGGCTATAGGAGGGATGCCCCCTCCGTGACGCGAAGCCAAAGCCGCATGCCCGAGCCCCTCGTCCTGATCTCCCATCCCATCCTGGCGGGGCTGGAGCCGGTGTTCGCCGCCGGCGGGCTGAGCATGGCGCGGGCCTGGGATCTGGCGGATGGCGACCGCGCGCGGGTCCGGGCGATGGTCCACGCGGGCGAGTTCGTGCTGACGCCCCAGACGCTGGGCGCGCTGCCGAACCTGGGCCTGATCGCCTGCGTCAGCGTCGGCTATGACGGCGTCGACGTGGGCTGGTGCCGGGCGCAAGGCATCGAGGTCACGCACGCCGAGGGGCTGAACGCCGAGGACGTCGCCGACCACGCCATAGGGCTGCTGATCGCCGCCTGGCGCAATATCCCCGCCGCCGACCGCGCGGTGCGCGAGGGCCGCTGGCGGCACGAGGACCGGCTGGCGCCGCAGCCGAGCCTGGGAGGTCGCAGGCTGGGCATTGTCGGCCTGGGCCACATCGGCGAGGCGGTGGCCCGCCGGGCGCAGGCGCTGAGGCTCGCCGTGAGCTGGTGGGGGCCGAACGCGAAGGCGGCGCCATGGCCGCGGGCCGAGACCCTGCTGGACCTTGCGAGCGGCAGCGACATCCTGGTGGTGGCCTGCCGGGCGGAGGCTTCGAACCGGGGCCTGATCTCGCGCGAGATCATCGAGGCGGTGGGACCGGCGGGCCTGATCGTCAACGTGGCGCGGGGTTCGCTGATCGACGAGACCGAGCTGGCCGCAGCGCTGAAGGAGGGACGGCTGTGGCGGGCGGCTCTGGACGTCTTCGCCGCCGAGCCGACGCCGGCGGAGCGCTGGGCCGATCTGCCCAACACCGTGCTGACGCCGCACACCGCCGGCAGCAGCAGCGAGGCCGTGCCCTTGCTGGTCGGCCAGGCGATCGACAATGTGCTACGCTTCCTGGCCGCGCAGGCGGTGGCGAGCCCGGTGGCGGGTTGATTGGAGGCAGGCGAGATGGCCAAGGTTCTGGGCATCGGCGGTGTGTTCTTCAAGGCGGGGGGACCCGCAGGCGGTTCCGCGACTGGTACGCGCGCGTGCTGGGTTTCGATGTCCAGGCCTGGGGCGGGGTGATGTGGCCGCATCCGGCGGTCGGGCAGGGCAATTGGAGCGTCTTCGAAGCCTCCAGCGACTACTACGCCCCCTCGACCGCGCATTTCATGGTCAACTACATCGTCGACGATCTGGACGGCGTGCTGGCCAAGGCCAAGGCGGAAGGGGCCGAGCCGGTGGGCGAGCCGGTCAGCGACGTCTACGGCCGTTTCGGCTGGCTGATGGATCCGGCTGGGGTGAAGATCGAACTCTGGGAGCCGCCGCCAACAGCCGCGACTTGACATAAAGACATAAGGATATCTTTATGTAGTCTATGACCCTTTCGGCGAGCCAGGCTGTGGATGTGCTGCGCGCGGCGGGCGAACCCTCGCGTCTGCGCATCCTGGCGCTTCTGGCGCGCGAGGAACTGGCCGTCCTTGAGCTTTGCCGGGTGCTGGACCAGAGCCAGCCCAGGGTTTCCCGCCATCTGAAGCTGCTGGCCGACGCCGGGTTGGTCGAGCGGTTTCCGGACGGGGCGTGGGTGTTCTACCGGCTGACCGGCTCGGGCCGCGGCGGGGAACTGGTGTCGCAGGTGCTGTCGGCGATCGACTCGGCCGACCCGGGACTGCAGCGCGACGCCGAACGGCTGTCGGCGGTCTGGGCGGAGCGCGCGGCCGACGCCGGGGAATATTTCGCGCGCAACGCCGCGCGCTGGGACGAGATCCGCTCGCTCTACGTCTCCGATGCCGACGTGGAGGACGCCATCTTGAAGGCGGCGGGACCCGGACCGTTCCGGCGGCTCGTGGACCTCGGGTCCGGCACCGGCCGGATGTTGACCCTGCTCGGTCCGCGGGCCGATGCGGCGCTCGGGCTCGACCTGTCGCAGCAGATGCTCAACCTAGCGCGCAACCGGGTGACCGAGGCTGGGTTGGGGCGGTGCGAATTGCGCCACGGCGACATCTTCGCCACCCGACTGCCCGACGAGAGCGCGGACCTGGTGGTGGTGCACCAAGTGCTTCACTACCTGGCCGACCCGGCCGCGGCGGTGAAGGAGGCCGCGCGGATCGTGACCGGCGGCGGCAGGCTGATCATCGCCGACTTCGCGCCGCACCGGCTGGAATACCTGCGCGAGCAGCACCAGCACCGACGGCTGGGGTTCGCCGAGCCGGAGATGGCCCGCTGGCTGGTTGGCGCCGGCCTGCAGAACGTGCGCGTCGCCGCCCTGCCGCCGGCCGAAAAGGCCGGCCTCACCGTCAAGATCTGGACCGCCGAGCGCGGCCGCGAACGCCAGAGGAGCGCGGCATGAGGCGGCGCAAGACCGACGTGGCCGAGGGCGTGCTGGGGCCGATCGCCCGCGCCGGCGTCGGCGCCAGCCCCAGGCCTGGCGTCTCCTTCGAGTTCTCGCCCCCCAAGACTCCGGAGGCCGAGGAGACCCTGTGGGAGGCGATCCGCCGGCTGGAGCCGCTGGATCCCACCTTCGTCTCGGTGACCTACGGGGCCGGCGGCTCGACGCGGGACCGCACCCACCGCACGGTGCTGCGGATGCTGAAAGAGACGACGCTGCGGCCCGCCGCCCACCTGACCTGCGTCGAGGCCTCCCGCGCCGAAGTGGATGAGGTGATCGGCGACTACTGGGACGCCGGCATCCGCCACATCGTGGCCCTGCGCGGCGATCCGCCGGGGCAGATCGGCGGCGCCTATTCGCCCCGCCCGGATGGCTACGGCAACGCCACCGAGCTTACCGCCGGCATCCGGGCCATCGGCGACTTCGAGGTCAGCGTCGGCCTCTATCCGCACGTCCACCCCGAGAGCCCGTCCATCGCCCACGACATCGACGTGCTGAAGGCCAAGGTCGACGCCGGGGCGACGCGGGCGATCACCCAGTTCTTCTTCGACCTCGACGGGTTCCTGCGGTTCATGGACCAGGTTCGCAAGGCCGGCGTGACCATCCCGATCTCGCCCGGGATCATGCCGGTGACCAACTTCAGGGGCCTGAAAAAGATGGCCGGACCGATCGGCATCCGGCTGCCGGCCTGGCTCGGCAATCTGTTCGAGGGGCTGGACCAGGACCCCGACACTCGGCGATTGCTGGCCTGCTCGGTGGCCACCGAGTTGTGCGCCCGGCTGGCGGAAGAGGGGTTTTCCGACTTCCATTTCTACACCCTGAACCGCGCCGACCTGACCTATGCGATCTGCCGCGTGCTGGGCGTGCGCGAACCCGACCAACCGAAGGAGGCCGCGGCGTGACCCGGACCGAACGCATCGCGGCGCTGAAGGCGGCCGCCCAGGAGCGGGTGCTGATCCTCGACGGGTCGTGGGGCGTGATGTTCCAGAAGCGCGGCCTCTGCGAAGCCGACTACCGCGGCGAGCGGTTCGCGGACCATCCCGGCCAGATGAAGGGCAACAACGACATCCTGTGCCTGACCCGGCCGGACCTGGTGGGCGAACTGCACGACGCCTATTTCGCGGCCGGCGCCGACATCAGCGAGACCAACACCTTCTCGTCCACGTCGATCGGCCAGGGCGAGTATGCGCAAGAAGCCGCGGTGCGCGACATGAACCTGGCCGGCGCGCGGATCGCCCGCGAGGTGGCCGACCGCTGGACGGCGAAGGAGCCGCACAAGCCCCGGTTCGTGGCCGGCTCCATCGGTCCCCTGCCGGTGATGCTGTCGATGAGCTCCGACGTGAACGACCCCGGCGCGCGCAAGGTGGATTTCGACCAGGTCTACCGGGCCTATTCCGAGCAGGTCCGCGCGCTGCACGACGGCGGCGTCGACCTCTTCCTGGTGGAGACCATCACCGACACGCTGAACTGCAAGGCCGCGATCAAGGCGATCCTGGACCTGGCCGACGAGGGCTACGAGCCGCTGCCGATCTGGATCTCGGGCACCATCACCGACCGCTCGGGCCGCACCCTCTCCGGGCAGACGGTGGAGGCGTTCTGGAACTCGGTGCGCCACGCCAAGCCCTTCGCGGTGGGCCTGAACTGCGCGCTGGGCGCCGAGCTGATGCGGCCGCACATCGCCGAGCTGTCGCGGATCGCCGACACCCTGGTCTCGGCCTATCCGAACGCCGGCCTGCCCAACGCCATGGGGGAATACGACGAGACGCCGGACGAGACCGGCCACGCTCTGCACGACTGGGCCGAACAGGGGATCGTCAACATCCTGGGCGGCTGCTGCGGCACCACGCCCGACCACATCCGCCACGTGGCCGAGGCGGTGCGGGGACTGAAGCCACGGGCAATCCCGGAACGGCCCACGGCGATGCGGCTGGCGGGGCTGGAGCCGTTCGAATTGGCATAGGGTTTCCTTCTCCCCCTGTGGGAGAAGGTGGCCTTGCGAAGCGGGGTCGGATGAGGGCGCGCGCGAACCCCTCGTCGGGCCGAACTGGTTAGGTTTGAGAGACCCCTCATCCGTCGGCTTCGCCGACACCTTCTCCCGCAAGGGGAGAAGGAGGAGCAGTCAGTGGATTTGAATGCGACCCACCTTCATCAATATCGGCGAGCGGACCAACGTCACGGGGTCGGCGAAATTCCGCAAGCTGATCGAGGCTGGCGAATACTCCGAGGCGCTGAGCGTCGCGCGCCAGCAGGTGGATGCCGGCGCCCAGGTGCTCGACGTCAACATGGACGCGGGCCTGCTCGACGGCCAGGCAGCCATGGTCACCTTCCTGAATCTGATCGCCGCGGAGCCGGACATCGCCCGGGTGCCGGTGATGATCGATAGCTCCAAGTGGGAGGTCATCGAGGCGGGCCTGCGCTGCGTGCAGGGCAAGGCGATCGTCAACTCGATCTCCATGAAGGAGGGCGAGGCGAAGTTCGTCGAGCAGGCCCGCGCCTGCCTGCGCTACGGCGCGGCCGTGGTGGTGATGGCCTTCGACGAGGTGGGCCAGGCCGACACCGCCGCGCGCAAGGTGGTGATCTGTCAGCGGGCCTACAAGATCCTCACCGAACAGGTGGGCTTCCCGCCGGAAGACATCATCTTCGACCCCAACATCTTCGCGGTGGCCACGGGGATCGACGAGCACAACAACTATGCGGTGGACTTCATCGAGGCCTGCCGGGAGATCAAGGCCAGCCTGCCGCATGCGCGAATCTCCGGCGGGGTCTCCAACGTCTCGTTCAGCTTCCGCGGCAACGAGCCGGTGCGCCGCGCCATCCACTCGGTGTTCCTCTACCACGCCATCGCGGCGGGCATGGACATGGGCATAGTCAACGCCGGTGAGCTGCCGGTCTATGACGAGATCGCCGCGGAGCTGCGCGAGGCCGTCGAGGACGTGATCCTCAACCGCCGCCAGCGGGGCAACATCTCCAACACCGAACGGCTGGTGGAGCTCGCGCCGAAGTACAAGGGCGGCAAGAGCGAGGCCAAGGGGCCGGACCTGGCCTGGCGCGAGGGCGCGGTGGGCGAGCGCATCACCCACGCCCTGGTGAACGGCGTCACCGACTGGATCGAGGCCGACACCGAGGAGGCGCGCAGCATGGCCGCCCGGCCGCTGCACGTCATCGAAGGCCCCTTGATGGACGGCATGAACGTGGTCGGCGACCTGTTCGGCTCGGGCAAGATGTTCCTGCCGCAGGTGGTGAAGTCGGCGCGGGTGATGAAGCAGGCGGTGGCCTACCTGCTGCCGTTCATGGAGGCCGAGAAGGAGGGCAAGCCGCGGGAGGCGGCGGGCAAGATCCTGATGGCCACCGTCAAGGGCGACGTGCACGACATCGGCAAGAACATCGTCGGCGTCGTGTTGCAGTGCAACAATTACGAGGTGATCGACCTCGGCGTCATGGTCCCGGCCGACCGAATTCTCGACGAGGCGCTGGCGCACAAGGTGGACATGGTGGGCCTCTCGGGCCTGATCACTCCCAGCCTGGACGAGATGGCCTATGTTGCCGGCGAGATGGAGCGGCGGGGGTTCACCATCCCGCTGCTGATCGGCGGCGCCACCACCTCGAAGACCCATACGGCCGTGAAGATCGAGCCCCGATACAAGGGCGGCCAGACCACCTATGTGCTCGACGCCAGCCGGGCGGTGGGCGTGGTCTCCGGCCTGCTGTCGCCCACCGAGCGCGACCGGCTGCAGGCGGAGACCAAGGCGGAGTACGTCAAGGTGCGCGAGCAGTTCGCGCGCGGGCAGGACAAGCGGGCGCGCGCCACCCTGGCCGAGGCGCGGGCCAACGCATTCGCCCCGGACTGGACCGCCTATGCGCCGCCGGCGCCGTCATTCGTCGGCACACGGACGTTCAGCGCCTACGACCTGGCCGAGCTGGCCCGCCACATCGACTGGTCGCCGTTCTTCGCCAGCTGGGAGCTGATCGGCCGCTACCCGCAGATCCTGGAGGACGACGTGGTGGGCGCCGCGGCCCGCGACCTGTTCCAGGACGCCCAGGCCATGCTCAAGCGGATCGTCGAGGAACGCTGGTTCGAAGCGCGCGGCGTGGTGGGCTTCTGGCCGGCCAACGCCGACGGCGACGACAACGTGCTCTATGCCGACGAGACGCGCTCGGCCGAGAACGGCCCGCTGCACACGCAGCGCCAGCAGATGCTGAAGGACGGGGCCAATGTGGCGCTCGCCGACTTCGTGGCG
>JBIOED010000124.1:0-9756 GCA_044445675.1 Caulobacterales bacterium
GGCCGATCGCGCCGCCGGCGATGGCCCCGCCGCAGTTCGCGCCTGCCGATCCTGCCTGCGGCGGCGCGCGCAGCCGCGCAGCCCAGATGGTCTGCGGCGACCCGGAGTTGGCCGCTGCCGACCGCGAAATGAACCAGGCCTTCCGCCGCGCCTTGCGCTCGGGCGCGGCGCCGGACCAGTTGCGGCAGGACCAGCGCTACTGGCTGGCGATCCGCTAGGACGCCGCGCGGCGTTCGCCCCGGGCGGTCGCCGACATCTATCAACAGCGCATCGACGAGTTGAATCAGATCGCCGACGACGGGCCGGGTTAGCCCAGCATCTCCTTCACCGTGTCCCGTTCGCCGACCAGTTCGTCGTTGGTGATGGCGATCTTCGACCTGGCGAAGTCGTCCATCTGGTAGCTATCGATGACCTCGTGGCCGGCGGCGGTGGTGCGGACCGGCATGCCGGCCCAGACGCCCTCGGCGAAACCGTACCGGCCCCGGCTTTCCACCGCGACGGAGTGGACCTTGCCGACGGTCGTCAGGTCGCGGACGTGATCGACCAGGGCGTTGGCCGCCGAGGCCGCCGAGGAGACGCCGCGGGCCGCGATGATCGCCGCGCCGCGCCTGCCCACCGCGGGCAGGAAATCGGCCTTCAGCCAGGCATCGTCGTCGATCACCGAGGCCGCGTCCTTGCCGTTGATCTTGGCGTGGGTGAAGTCGGCGAACATGGTCGGCGAGTGGTTGCCGTAGATGAACATGTCGGAAACCGCGTCGATGGCCACGCCCGCCTTTTGCGCCAGTTGGGCGCGCGCGCGGTTCTCGTCCAGCCGCACCATGGCGGTGAACCTGTCCTTCGGCAGGCGCTTGGCCTGGCTGGCGGCGATCATCACATTGGTGTTGCAGGGGTTGCCCACCACCGCCACGCGGCAGTCCTCGGCGGCGACCCGGTCGATCGACTGGCCCTGGGCGATGAAGATCTTGCCGTTGTCCTTCAGCAGGTCGGCGCGCTCCATGCCTGGGCCGCGCGGCTTGGAGCCGACCAGCAGCGCCCAGTTCACGTCCTTGAAGGCGACGTCGGCCTCGCCGGTCAGGACCATGGACTGCAGCAACGGGAACGCGCAGTCGTCGAGTTCCATGGCGACGCCCTTCAGCGCCTTCTGCGGACCTTCGACGGGGATCTCCAGCAGCTGCAGGATCAGCGGCTGGTCGGCGCCGAACATCTGGCCCGAGGCGATACGGAACAGCAGCGCGTAGCCGATGTTGCCCGCGGCGCCGGTGACTGCCACGCGGATCGGTGTCTTGGCCATGCTGCTGCTCCTTCAAGCTGTTTCGGCGGGTCCGTAGCCCAGCGGGGAACGGGCCGCAATGCCGTGGGGCGGGGAAACAGGCTTGGCGCGGCAGGCGCCGGCATGCTCAGCTTGCCCATGTTCGAGATCGACCCGGCCTTCATCGCTACGTCGGAAGCCGTCGGCGACCTGGCGCTGAGCCACGTGCGCCTGCACGATGACGCCCGCTTCCCGTGGATGGTGCTGATTCCGCGGCGGGCGGCGGCGCAGGAGCTCGAGGACCTGGCGGCGGGCGAGCGCGACGTGCTGATGGAGGAGATCCTGCGCGCCGGGATCGCCGTGCGCGCCGTCGCCGACGCCCTGGGCCGGCCGGCCGGCAAGCTGAACGTCGGGCAACTGGGCAACATCACCGCGCAGCTGCACCTGCACGTGGTCGCGCGCCGGCCGCAGGATCCGGCCTGGCCCGGGCCGGTGTGGGGCTTCGGGGCGGCCGAACGCTACGCGCCTGGGGCGCTGGCGGCGGCGCTGGCGGTGGCCCGCGCGAGCCTGGGGCTCTAGGGGCCCGTCCGGCGCAGGGTCACGGCGCGGCGGCCGGCGGCGTCGGTGAGTTCGCCGGTCCATAGGCCGTTGGAGCCATCGCGCAGGGTGGCCACCGTCGCCGGCGCTCCGGGGGCGGGCGTGAAGCGTAATGTCACCGCGCCGCCCTGCCGCTGCATGTCGTCCACCAAGCCGGACGCGTTGAGCGAGCCCTTGCGGCGCAGGTCGCGCCAGGCGCCTTCCAGCCGGTCGCGGCGGTCCACCAGCTGCAACGCATAGAGGTCCTGGCCGTCGGCGCTCAGCGTCCAGCCGCCGTCCAGCGGCCCCTGGAAGCTCTCGGCCGAGGCGAAAGAGGAGCGGATGCGCGCATCGTAGGCCATGTCGCGCAAGGCCGGCGGCCCGTCGGGGGTCCGGCCGGTGTCGTCGATCTGGACCGGGGCGTCGGGCTGCGACCGCGGCGCGGGCCGATAGATGCGGGGCGCGGGGCCGGTCGGCAGGACGCTGGGCTCGGGCTCCGGCGCGGTGCGCGGCTGGCCGGCGGTGTCGGGCTCGTCTTCGTCGCCCGGCGCGCCATGGGCGAGCAGCGCGCCGATCGGGTCGGGCGCCGGCGTCGAAGGCGCCGCCGGGCTCTGGGCCGCCACGGGCCGCGCGGCCGCCAGGACCAACAGCAACGGCGCTATCCCGATCCGCATCGAACCTCAGGCCTCGTGCGCGGCAACGGCCTCGGCGACGGCGATCAGCCGCCGGGCTTCCGCCAGGTGCAGCCGCTCGACCATGCGCCCATCAACCTTGAGGACTCCTTTGCCGGCGTTTTCGGGCGAATCGAAGGCCCCCGCCACCGTCCGCGCCCAGGCGACCGCGGCAGGCGCGGGCGAAAAGGCGCGGTTGGCCGCCGGCAGATGGGTCGGATGGATCAGGGTCTTGCCGTCGAAGCCGAGGTCGGCGCCCTGTGCGCATTCGCGCTCCAGCCCTTCGAGGTCGGGGATGTCGTTGTAGACGCCGTCGAGGATGACGACGCTGCCGGCGCGGGCGGCCATAACGCTCAATGCCAGCGCCGGCAGCAGCGGCGCGCGCTCCGGACCGGGGCGGCAGCGCATCTCCTTGACCAGGTCGTTGACCCCGATCACCCAGCAGCCGACCCCCTGGGCGGCGGATGCCCCGCCCAGCGCGTCGAGCGCCAGCACCGCCTGGCAGGTCTCGATCATCGCCCACAACGGGATCGCCGGCCCCAGCGCCGCGCGATAGGCGGCAAGGTCGGCGGGCGAATTCACCTTCGGCGCCAGGACCGCGTCCGGGGCGGCCGCCGCCGCGGCGGCCAAGTCCTCGGCGCCCCAGGGGGTGTCGAGCCCGTTGACGCGCACCACCAGTTCGCGCGACCCGAACCCGCCCGTCCGCACGGCCTCGCAGGCCAGCGCGCGGGCTGCGGCCTTGGCTTCGGGGGCGACGGAATCCTCCAGGTCGAGGACCACCACGTCGCAGGCCAAGGTGCGCGCTTTCTCGATGGCGCGGGCGTTGGAGCCCGGCAGGTAGAGGGCGCTGCGGCGGGGTCGGGCGTCTATCGCCATCGGCGCTCCTTCGCGCATGGATATCGCCCCGTCATAGCGGTTAGGGTAGGGACATGACCACACGCTACGATCCGCAAGCCCGCAACGTGCTGGGCGGAGAACTGAAGCCCTGTTCGGTCGATCCGGTGACGGGCTTTTTCCGCAACGGCTGCTGCGAGACCAGCCACGAGGACGTGGGCCTGCACACGGTCTGCGCGGTGATGACGGCCGAGTTCCTGGCGTTCAGCCGGGCGGCGGGCAACGACCTGACCACGCCGGTCCTCGACTTCGGCTTCCCCGGCCTGAAGCCCGGCGACCGCTGGTGCCTCTGCGCCCCGCGCTGGAAGGAGGCGCTGGACGCCGGCGCCGCGCCGCAGGTGGTGCTCGACGCGACGCACGAGGAGACGCTGGCGATCGTGCCCCTGGGGGTCCTCAAGGACCATGCGGTGGACGCGTAAGTAGCGGATATTCCGCCTCCAGGCGGTAATGCGCCTGTTCGCTGCCGAGGAAGCTGGAGTAGAGGCCGAAACGCTCTACGCGGAGGGGCGGGGATTTGAGCAGGTTGTTGGCCTGGATCCAGGCGGCCACCTCCGCCGGATCGGGATGGCGCAGGTAGGCCAGCGTCAGGTGCGGACGGTAGTGGCGGGTCTCGGGCTTGAGGCCGGCGCGGCGCGCGGCGGTCTCGCAGGCCTTGGCGAGGCGGCGCAGCGGTTCGCTCTCGCCGACGCCGGCCCACAGGACATGCAGGTCGGGCGCTTCGCCGAACGCGCCGACGCCGGAGAGTTCGATGCCGAAGGCCGGGCCGCGCAGGGTCATCAGCTCGGCGTCGAGGTCGCGGGCGAGGTCCTCGCGGATGTCGCCGAAGAACCGGAGCGTGATGTGCAGCGTCTCCGGCGGGCGCCATCTCGCACCCTCGACGCCCGTCTGGCGGCGAGCGAGCGCCAGGCCGATGTCCTGCGGGATCGGGAGCGCGGCGAACAGCCGGATCATAGGCCTAACTAACCCAGGCCGAGCGCCGCCGCAAAACGCGCCCGGAGGTTAACAAGGCCTTGCGCAACAAGGCCTTGCTTCCGCCGTACGCGACCCCGATATTTGGCCTGCGTCCAATCGGGACGCTTAGATCAAGGGTTCTGCTCAAATGAGCGACTTCAACCGCGGCTACGCGCGCACGGCCCAAGCGGACCGCGCCGACATGTCGGTTGACGTGGGCCTCCGCAGTTTCATGCTCGGGGTCTACAACAAGGTGGCGCTGGGCCTCGTACTCTCGGCCGGCCTCGCCTTCCTGACCGGCGCCTATCCTCCGGTCCGCGACCTGATGTTCCGGCTCACCGCGGACGGTCGGCTCGCCGGCTTCACCCTGCTGGGCATGATCGTGGCGTTCGCGCCCCTGGCCGTTCTGCTGGTGTCGGGCTTCGCGCTGCGCAATCCGACGGCGAAGAGCGCCGGCGCGCTCTACTGGACCATCGTCAGCCTGATCGGCGCCTCGCTGGGCGTCGTGGTGCTGGTCTATACGGGCGCCTCGATCGCCCAGACCTTCCTGATCACCGCCGCGGCGTTCGGCGGGCTTTCGCTGGTGGGCTACACCACCAAGAAGGACCTGACCGGCTTCGGCAGCTTCCTGATCATGGGCGTCATCGGCCTGGTGATCGCCATGGTCGTCAACATGTTCCTGCACATGGCGGCCATCGCCTTCATCGTGAACATCCTGGGCGTGCTGATCTTTGCGGGCCTCGTCGCCTACGACACCCAGCGCCTGAAGATGACCTACTATCAGCTGGGCGGCGACCAGGCGGCCATGAGCGTGGCCACCAACTACGGGGCGCTCAGCCTCTACATCAACTTCATCAACCTGTTCCAATTCCTGCTGAGCCTGATGGGCAGCCGCCGCTAGTGTCCCGATTCCGAAGTTCGCAAGCCCTTGCGGCAGGCTTTGGCGAACTTCGGAATCGAGGAGGACACTAGCAAGCCTATGTTTCTAGTGTGCGTCTTGGATCTGAAGTTCGCTCGGCGCGCGGCCCGTGGAGCAGGCGAACTTCAGATCCAGCACACTAGGCGCCGCCCCGCAGGACAGGAGATCGGGCCCCGGCGGGAAACCTCCGGGGCCTTTTCTTGGGTCAGTCCACCACCCGGAATCGGCCCCGGTCGAAGAACCGCAGCACCTGCTCAAGGTCTTGGCCGCGGCGCAGGACCATCTCGCCCTGGCCCAGCACCGCCCATGCGCCCTGCCGGCGGGCCAGGGCGGGGCGCTTCTCGATCCGGTAGAGCGGCGCTTCCGAACTGCGCTTGTAGACCGAGAACACCGCCGATTCGCTCAGGCCATCGATGGCGTAGTCGCGCCACTCGCCGGCGGCGACCATTCGGCCATAGAGGGAAAGCAGGCGGGTGAGCTCGCGCCGCTCGAAGAAGACGGTCGCCTGACGCGGCGACGCGTGGGACATGTCGAAAGCCATTGGCCTGAACCTAGACCGAAATCCCGGTTGCGAGCCAGAGGGGGAATGCGCGCCTGCGCCGCCGCAACGCCTCGCCGCGAAATGACCTTATTCCCGACCCGCGAGCGCCCGATGCGCCCATCATCTTATGAAGGTCGGTTGGTCAGAGACGGCGGTCTCGGATCCTGAACAGCCCCCCCAGCCCCCCTGGATCGGCGGACTGGCCAGCCGGCGCCTCTATCTCTTCCAAGTCACGAACCCCCGCGGGTGCTCTCCAGCCGCGGGGGTTTTCGTGTGCGGCGTGGGGAGGCTTGGGGGATCAGGCCTTCGGTTCGCCGACGCCCAGCACCCGGCCGCCATGGCCGGCCTGGACGAGGACCACGGTCTTAAGCCCCTCCTCGGCGGCGGCCGGCAGGCGGAAGGCCACGGGGCGGCCGCGCCACGCGCCCAGGCGCTTCAGCTCGCGCACCACGTTCTTCTCCGGCAGGGTCTGGCCCTTGTTGTCGCCGCTCTTGACGGCGACGTCCTGCTCGCGCGGATCGTAACGGATCAGCCAGACCTCGCCGCCGCCCCTCGGTGGGCGGGCCGAGCCGACATAGACGCGGTCGTCGACGAAGCGGATATCGGGCGGCCTGTGCGGCGCCTTGCGGGCGTCGGCCACCAGCCGGTCGATCTTCTCGGTCTTGGCGCCCGCCGCCTGGGCCATGCCGTCGACGACCACCTGCGGCGTATAGGGCTCGCGCAGCGCCAGCCTGGCCACGTAGGCTTTCTGCCGCTCGGCGAACTCGGGCTTGGCGAAGGTGTCGGCCCAGCCGAGATAGTCCCAGTAGTCGACGGAAAAGGTGAGGGCGAGCACGCCCGGCTGTTCGGCGAGCTTGGCCACATAGGTATTGGCCGCGCCGCAGGAGGCGCAGCCCTGGGCGGTGTAGAGTTCGACCACCACAGGAGGCTTGGCCGCCGCCGCTCCTGCGGAGAACGGGAGCGGCAAGGCGACCAGGGTTAGGCTGAAAAGCGCTGCTTTCCGCATCACCCCGGGCTTAAAGGCGCTTCCCGGCCCTGTAAATTGCAACAAGCCGTGAGGAGGGCGGACAGCCGCGTTCGCGGACCGTCCGCCCGGCTCGATCAGGCCGGTCGGGCCAGGTTGCGCAGCACGTAGTTCAGCACGCCGCCGTTCTTGAAATACTCGAGCTCGGTGGGCGTATCGATGCGGCACCGGACCGGGAAACGCGCGATGCGGCCGTCGGAGGGGCGGTACATCTCGATGGTCAGCTGGCGGCGCGGCGAAAGTTCCGTCAGACCGCGGATGGTGACGATCTCCTCGCCGGTGAGGCCGAGCTTGGTCCAGCCTTCCTGCAGGAACTGCAGCGGCAGCACGCCCATGCCCACCAGGTTCGAGCGGTGGATGCGCTCGAAGCTTTCCGCCACCACGGCGCGGACACCCAGCAGCTTGGTGCCCTTGGCGGCCCAGTCGCGCGACGAGCCGGTGCCGTATTCCTTGCCCGCGAACACGACCAGATGGCGGCCCTCGGACTGGTAGCGCATGGCCGCGTCATAGATCGACATCACGTCGCCGGAGGGGAAGTGCTTGGTCATGCCGCCCTCGATCTCGGGCGTGATGCGATTGCGGATGCGGATGTTGGCGAAGGTCCCGCGCATCATCACCTCGTGGTTGCCGCGGCGCGCGCCGTAGGAGTTGAACTCCGTGGTCGGCACCTGGTGGTCACGCAGGTAGACGCCGGCCGGCGAAGTCGCCTTGATCGAGCCGGCCGGGGAGATGTGGTCGGTGGTGATCGAGTCGCCGAACACCGCCAGGACGCGCGCCTCGACCAGGTCGGCGACCGGCGTCGGCTCCATCGCCATGTCCTGGAAGTAGGGCGGGTTCTGGACATAGGTCGAGCCCACGTCCCAGCCGTAGGTCTGGCCACCCTCGATCTTGATTCCCTGCCAGGCCTTGTCGCCCTTGAAGACGTCGGCGTAGCGGGTGGCGAACATCTTGTGCGTGACGAACTTGCGCTGCAGGACCGCGATCTCCTCGGTCGTGGGCCAGATGTCCTTGAGGTAGACCGGCTTGCCGTCCTTGCCCTCGCCCAGGGGTTCGGTGGTGATATCGATCTGCATGGAGCCGGCCAGCGCATAGGCCACCACCAGCGGCGGCGAGGCCAGGTAGTTGGCGCGCACGTCGGGGTTCACGCGGCCTTCGAAGTTGCGGTTGCCGGAAAGCACGCTGACGGCGACCAGGTCGCCCTTCTGCACGGCGTCGGAGATCGGTTCGGGCAGCGGGCCGGAGTTGCCGATGCAGGTGGTGCAGCCGTAGCCCACCAGGTTGAAGCCCAGCGCGTCGAGGCCCTTGGTCAGGCCGGCCGCCTTCAGGTAATCGGTCACCACCTGACTGCCGGGGGCGAGCGAGGTCTTCACCCAGGGCTTCACCTTCAGGCCCTTTTCGACGGCCTTCTTGGCCACCAGGCCCGCGGCGATCAGCACGCTGGGGTTGGAGGTGTTGGTGCACGAGGTGATGGCGGCGATCACCACGTCGCCATGGCCGACGTCGAAGTTCTCGCCCTCGACCTTCAGGCGGGTCGCCATGTCGTCGTGCTTGCCGAAGTCGCCGGCCAGGGCGGCCTTGAACTCCACCGCGGCGCCCGTCAGCACCACGCGGTCCTGGGGACGCTTTGGCCCGGCCAGCGAGGGCAGCACGCTGCCGAGGTCGAGCTGCAGGGTGTCGGTGAACTCCGGATCAGGATCGGTGGGTTCGCGCCAGATGCCCTGTTCCTTGGCATAGGCCTCGACCAGCTGCACCCGGTGCGGGTCGCGGCCGGTGGCGGTCAGGTAGTCGATGGTCGATCGGGTGACCGGGAAGAAGCCGCAGGTCGCGCCATATTCGGGGGCCATGTTGGCGATGGTGGCCTGGTCCTCGATGGTCATGCGGGCGAGGCCGGGGCCATAGAACTCGACGAACTTGCCGACCACGCCCTTCTTGCGCAGCATCTGGGTCACGGTCAGCACCAGGTCGGTGGCCGTCGCGCCCTCGGGCATCGCGCCCTCCAGCTTGAAGCCGATGACTTCGGGGATCAGCATCGGGATCGGCTGGCCCAGCATGGCCGCCTCCGCCTCGATGCCGCCGACGCCCCAGCCCAGCACCGATAGGCCGTTGACCATGGTGGTGTGGCTGTCGGTGCCGACCACGGTGTCCGGATAGGCGACCGGCTGGCCGCCCTCCTCGTTCACCCAGACGGTTTGGGCCAGGTACTCAAGATTGACCTGGTGACAAATCCCGGTGCCGGGTGGCACCACGCGGAAGTTGTTGAACGCCGAGGAGCCCCAGCGCAGGAAGCGGTAGCGCTCCATGTTGCGCTCGTACTCGCGCTCGACGTTCTCACCGAACGCCTTGGCGGTGCCGAAGTAGTCGACCATCACCGAGTGGTCGATGACCAGGTCCACCGGGTTCAGCGGATTGATCTTTTCCGGATTGGCGCCGAGGTGGGTCATGGCGTCGCGCATGGCGGCCAGGTCGACCACCGCCGGCACGCCGGTGAAGTCCTGCATCAGCACGCGGGCCGGACGGAAGCTGATCTCGTGCTCGACGGAGCCCTTGTTCTCGATCCAAGCGGCGATCGCCTGCAGGTCGTCGCGGCCGACCGACTGGCCGTCCTCGTTGCGCAACAGGTTCTCGAGCAGCACCTTCATGGAGATCGGCAGGCGCGAGATGCCGGAAAGTCCGGCTTCCTCGGCGCAGCGAAGGCTGTAGTAAGCGTAGGTCTTGTCGCCCACCACGAGCTCGCGGCGGGTTTTCAGGCTGTCGACTGACGCCATTTGGGGAGATCCTCTCTCTGTCCCGGCCGCACCACGCCTACCCCGGAGATCGCGCGCTTTGATGAACGGACACACAGCGTCCGAACCTGCGCGGCGACGGTCCCCCGAGGCGACGGCGGCCGCGCGCTTCATAGACCCGGGAGTCTTACGCGTCCATGCACGCCCA
>JBIOED010000125.1:0-9584 GCA_044445675.1 Caulobacterales bacterium
CCGGCTGTGGAAGACCACGATGTTGATCAAGGCGATCGCCAGCATGATCATCTTCATGCGGAACCAGATATTATGGTAATAAAACAGAGGCTTGGCGAACGTCAGCCCGAGGCCGGTAAGCACGACGAAAACGAAGCCGAAGACGGTGAGCGGCAGGATCGTGTCGCTGACCACGGAGACCCTGGTCTTGCGGAAGGTCACGCCCATCAGGCGCAGGTCGACCACCAGGATGGTGCCGGCGAACAGCATCAGCGCGATGAGGTGGGTGCCTTCCAGCAGGTTCCAGAAGTTCAGCGACCCTAGCAGCGCCTCGCTCCAGGACTGGGCGTCCGGGGCCGAGCCCTTGCCGAGCGAATGCTCGAGCCAGGTCAAGAATGCGCCGATCACCGACGCCGCTCCGCATTCCCGTTCATACCGTCCCCCTTGTTCAGGCGGCGATTGCCATCCGCCCCAAGCACACACACCGCTCCGACCTGGCAATCAAGCAGCGTACGGTTCCCGCCGCGTTACGGAGCGGTTACAGCGCCGAAGCGCGGGCGTTCCAAGGCGGAAATATCGGTCTCGCGCAGATCGCGCGACCTGCCGCCGCAGCCTTGCGCGCCATCGGTCCCTCGCCCGTAATTTGCCGTAACCCCCCGCGGGAAAATCCAGCGCCCCTAGTCCATTGCGGTCGGTCGCACCGGCCAGGAAAAAGGGGACGACGCCGCCCCCTCCTTCAACTCAAGCCGCAGCCTACTTCGGCATTTCGCCTGGATCGGCGCCGTCCTTCGGCGCGCCGGTGCCGGAGGAGCCCATGAACAGCTTACGGCCGTCCGGGAAGGTCAGGTCGCGGCCGTTGGCCTTGCAGACCGGGGTGCAGGCCTTGTCCTTCGACTGGTAGCCGCGCACGACGATCTCGGTGCCGACCTTCAGCGAGTTGCGGTCGATGCCGGCGCGCAACAGGGTATTGGGCGTGCCGCCCTCGACCATCCACTCGACCTGGGCGAAGTCGGGATTGGTGTTCATCACGTGCACCCAGGCGTGCGGGTTGATCCACTCCACCTTGGTCACCTTGCCCCGCAGCAGAACGGGGGACTTGCCGTCAAATTCGGCGGCGAAGGCGTGGTGGGCCATGGCCTCGGTCACGCCGAGGGTGGCGGCGGCCAGCAGGCCGGCGGAAATAGCAGCAGGGATAATGAAACGACGGAAATTCATTTGGGGCGTCTCCAGCGGAGGATGCTGATGTCTTTCATCCGCCTGAGACGCTTTTGCGGCGACCCGGCGGACAGGGCGGATTAGGCGTCACTTCAACGGGTTTTTCCGCAGGTGACCGTACATCAATTCTTCGACGAATTCGACGCACTTGAACTGCAGCAGGCGCGAGTCCTCGCCAACATGCTTGTAGAGGTTCATGCTCATCTTCCAGGGCCGCGTGAAGGTGGCGGGATCGGTGATCTCAGCCTCGTAGCGCATGACGCCCGGGCCGGTGGGGGTCCAGCGCTCGACCACCTTCATGTCGCCGGAGTGGAAGTTGCCAGCCCGGTCGAACCAGGTCGAGTCCAGCATGCCGGTGACCACGACCACCAGGGTGTCGCCTTCCCAGTGCGCCACGGACTGGCCCATCCAGCTGTCGGTCGGCGCCGGACCCGGATCCTTGAACTGCAGGTTGCGCACCGCGCCGGCGTACTCATAGGCGATCAGGGTCGCGCTCTCGGATTGGAAGATCTGGAACGGCAGGGCCATGTAGTTGGCGCGCGGCACGCCCGGCAGGTAGCATTTGATCTCCGGGTCCCGGTGGATCCAGTCGGCCTTGTTGGCGTCGCGCTGCTTCAGGGCTTCCGGGCGGTAGGGGATCGTCCCGCCCTCGACCACGCCGAGGCCGGCGGGCACCGAGCCCACCGCGCCCAGCGCCACCACGTCCTTGGCCGGCACCGGCACTACGGGACCGGGACGCATCTGCATGGCCGCGCTCGAAGCGTGCGGCTCGATGTTGTAGTTGGCGGTGTTCATCACCTGCCAGACGCCGTTCAGGTCCGGATGCTTGCCATCCGGACCGCGGGGGGCGCGATAGGCAGCCATGGCGCTCCGGGTCGCGGCGGCCGGCCTGGCCTTCGCCGGGGCCGCCTGGGTCTGGCCGCCGATCACTGCGCCGGCCAAAGCCAGCGCAATCACTGTCCTGATCATTATTCGCTCCCCAATTCCCCGCCCCGACATTTGCGGAGTCGTCTTTCTTAAATTCCTAACGGAGGTTTGGACGAAGCGCCAGACGCCCCAAACTTTTGACAATCCTGCGCAAGGCGACTAGCGCCGTCGCATGGCGCTCCGTCTCCTGTTCGCGACTCCGGTCTATGAGGCCTCGCTTAGCACAGACCGGACTTTCGAAAATTTCAGGGCCGAATTGGAAACCGCGTGCCGCATGCTGGCCGCCGAGGATGCGGCCGGCCGCGCCTGGAGCAAGGCCCACGGCTACGGCGGCTACACCTCCTACGCCTCGCTCGACGATCTGCCGACGCGGGCCAGCGTGTTCGGCAAGCTGAAGACCCGGCTCGACCGCCACGCCGCCGCCTTCGCCAGCGAGCTGGCCTTCGACCTCGGCGGCGGCCGGCTGAAGCTCGACAGCCTCTGGGTCAACCTCCTGAAGCCCGGCGCGGCCCACGCCGGTCACATCCATCCGCACAGCGTGATCTCCGGCACAGTCTATGTGGCGACCCCGTCGGGTTCGAGCGCCCTGAAGCTGGAAGATCCGCGGCTTCCGCTGATGATGGCCGCCCCGCCACGGCGGGCCGAGGCGCCGGAAGAGGCCCGCGCCTTCGTCTACCTCAAACCCGAGGCGGGCTCGATCCTGATGTGGGAGAGCTGGCTGCGCCACGAGGTGCCCGTCAACCGCGCCAGGACGGAGCGCATCTCGATCAGCTTCAACTACGGTTGGCGCTAGGATCCCGCCCCTGCCGTCCGTGGGCAGCGCACGACGAAGCCATCGCGCCCAAACCGAACGGTGGCGTCGCTAAGAGGGGCCGCCTGTGGCGCGGGTTCTGTTGTTCGACGATCTCGGCGGCGTAGGCGTCAAGGCTCAACCCGAGCTTTGCTGCGCCGTCGTTGGGATGACACACAGCATTCTCGCCGAGCGTCAGCGCGATCCAGAGTGGCTTCGCCATCGGGCATGGCCCGATGCGCCGTCCGGCGGCGCGGCGCGTCAACTGTCGAGGAAGCTGCGGAGCTTGCGCGAGCGCGAGGGGTGCTTGAGCTTGCGCAGCGCCTTGGCTTCAATCTGGCGAATCCGTTCGCGGGTGACGCTGAACTGCTGGCCGACCTCTTCGAGGGTATGGTCAGTATTCATGCCGATCCCGAAGCGCATGCGTAGCACGCGTTCTTCACGCGGCGTCAGCGAGGCGAGCACGCGGGTGGTGGTCTCCCGCAGGTTCGACTGGATGGCCGCGTCGATCGGCAGGATGGCATTCTTGTCCTCGATGAAGTCGCCCAGGTGGCTGTCTTCTTCGTCGCCGATCGGCGTTTCGAGGCTGATCGGCTCTTTGGCGATCTTCAGGACCTTGCGGACCTTTTCCAGCGGCATGGCCAGCTTCTCGGCAAGTTCCTCGGGCGTGGGCTCCCGGCCGATTTCGTGCAGCATCTGGCGCGAGGTGCGGACGATCTTGTTGATCGTCTCGATCATGTGCACCGGGATGCGGATGGTCCGTGCCTGGTCGGCAATGCTGCGGGTGATCGCCTGACGGATCCACCAGGTCGCGTAGGTCGAGAACTTGTAGCCGCGGCGGTACTCGAACTTGTCCACCGCCTTCATCAGGCCGATGTTGCCTTCCTGAATGAGATCAAGGAACTGCAGGCCGCGGTTGGTGTATTTCTTGGCGATGGAGATCACCAGGCGCAGGTTCGCCTCGACCATCTCCTTCTTGGCTTGGCGGGCTTCGCGCTCGCCCTTCTGGACGGTCTGGACGATGCGGCGGTAGTCGTCGATCGGCACGCCGGTCTCGGTGGCCAGCGCCGCGATCTCGGTGCGGATGTCCCCGATCTGGCCGTTGTCGTTCTCGGCGAACTTGGTCCAGCGCACGCCCAGCGCCTTGACCTGATCGGTCCAGTCCGGGCGCAGTTCGGAGCCGAAGTAGGCCTTCAGGAACTCGGTGCGGCTGATGCCGTAGCTGTCGGCCAGCCGCAGCAGGCGACCTTCCAGGCCCATCAGCCGCTTGTTGATCGCATAGAGTTGCTCGACCAGCGCCTCGATGCGGTTGTTGTTCAGTTTCAGCGTCTTCAGGTGCAGGACGATGGCGCCGGCGGCGGCGACGTAGGCCTTGCGGTCCTTGTCGGAGAGGTCCTCGCCCTTCAGCCGCTGGCCGACCAGCTTTTCCTGCAGCAGACGGAAGCTTTCGAATTCCGCGGCGATGGCGTCCAGCGTCGCCATGACGCTTTCGCGCAGTTCGCCTTCCATGGCGCTGATCGTCGGGCCGGCCCCGTCATCGAAGTCGTCGTCGTCGTCGCTCTTGGCGATCGCCTCGCCGTCGGCGTTGAGCTCCGGCTCGGCTTCCTCGGCCTCGGCCGGCGGCGGCGCGTTGGCGGCCAGTTCCTCGGCCGCCGCGGCGTTGACGCCGCCATAGGTCTGTTCGAGGTCGATCACCTCGCGCAGCAGGATGCGGCCGCTTCCGAGTTCCTCGCGCCAGACCATGATGGCCTCAAAGGTCAGGGCGCTTTCGCACAGGCCGCGGATCATGGTGTCGCGGCCGGCTTCGATCCGCTTGGCGATGGCGATTTCGCCCTCGCGGGACAGAAGCTCCACTGAGCCCATCTCGCGCAGGTACATGCGCACCGGATCGTCGGTGCGGTCGTAGGCGGCCTCCTTGGCGGTCTCGACCACCGCGGACTCCTCGCGGACCACCACCTCGCCGCCGCCTTCGGCGTCTTCCTCCGCCTCGACGACATTGACGCCCATCTCGGACAACATCGCCAAGGTGTCCTCGATCGCCTCGGAGGTGACCTCCTCGGACGGCAGGACCTTGTTCAGCTCGTCCATGGTGACGTAGCCGCGGGCCTTGGCCTGCTTGATGAACTTCTTGACCGCAGCGTCCGTCAGATCCAGCAGCGGGCCGTCGCCGCCGGTGGTTTCCGGCGTTTCGGCTTCAGCGGTTGTCGTGCTCATCGAGCTCTCCGATTCGGCCCCGCGCCTCATGCAAGGCCAGGTGCCTATGCAAAGACGGGGCCGGTAATGGTTTACGGCGGTCGGACAGATGAAAGGCCGCAACATACGACCCGTCGTCGGCCCAAATCGTTCCCGGTCTGATCGCGTGCGTCAGTGCGTCGCGCTTCACCTTCGGGCGTCGGGGACGTCGCCATACGTCAAGCCCCCCGAAGGTTTCCCTCCTGGGCGCCGGTGGCGTCGTCCACAGCCGCCGGCTCTCGAAAAGAGCCCGCGAAGAGGCGCGACCACTGGGATCACCGCGCATCGAGGGAGGCGTCATCTGATGTGAAGGGCGCGCTCGAAAGTCTCGCAGCGGCCCGATCGATGCCTGTCAACAGCGCGCTAAATCCGCAACGGGCAGATGGCGGCGCAGGGGCGAGATGTCAAGCTAGGCGGTGTGTTGGCCGCGGCGAAGTTGGTTCCCCACACCGTCCATCGCCACCGTTCCGTGAAGTCGCGGGGCTATTTTGTCACACCCTCGCGAGGCGTCGCGGAGGGCGACCGGCTGGCCGCCCTCCTTTTGGCTGGTCAGTAGAATCTGGCGGCCACCGAGACCGTGAAGGTCCGGGGCGCGCCATAGAAGGCGTCGATGGAGTTGGCGAACAGCGCGCCAGGGAAGCTGTAGCCGCCGATCTTGTAGCGTTCGTCGCCCAGGTTCTTGCCATGGGCGCCGACTTGGTAGCGGCCGCTCGGTGACGTCCAGACGATATCCAGGTCATAGAGCGTGTAGGCCGGCTGATCGATCAGCGGCGTCGCGGTCTCGAACTGCTGGGTGAAGCTGCGGTAGGACAGTGCCGGGGTGATCGCGATCTGGCCGCGGTCCCCGAAATCATGGCTGTAGGTGCCGGCCAGCGAGGCCGTCCATTTGGGCGTATTCTGCAGCTTGCGCTGATTGGAGACGTCCACCAGGCCCGTGCCCGGGATGAAAGCCAGGTACTTGTCGAACTTGGTATCGATGTAGCTGGCCGTCGCATTGAGGGTGAAGTCCTGCACAATGCGCCAGGAGCCTTCGACCTCGGCGCCGCGCAGGGTGCTGGAGCCGACATTGTCGACCACGCTGGCGATGCCGCCCGTCGTGTTCGGGTACTGGGTGGTGATCTGCTGGTTGTGGTAGGCGCTGTCGAAGATCGCGGTTGCGAAATCGAGGCTGTGGTCCAGCAGGCTGCCTTTCAGGCCGACCTCGTAGGTAGAGACCGTCTCGGGCGCATAGCCGTTCACGGTCGCCGGATAGGCGAGCGCGTCGCCGCGCATGTCGAACCCGCCCGACTTGAAACCCTCGCCGTAGGACGCATAGGTCGTCAGATCGGGCGTCAGCTTGTAGGTCGCGCTGACCCGTGGGGTGAATCTCTCGAAGGTGCGCTCGTTCGTATAGTTGGTGTTGGGAGGGCCGAGCTTGACCGCGGCGGCGTCCCCGAACGCCGGGCTGCGCGTGCCCAGATAGGCCTGGCGCACCACCTGCCCGGTCTTGTCGTCGCTGGTGTAACGCCCGCCGAGCGAGAGCTGGAACTCGTCGGTCACGTCGTAGCTGGCGTCGACATAACCCGCGATGCTCTTGGTCTTGACGTAGCCGCCGTCGAAGATCGTGAAGCCAGTGGTCGGCGAGGCGTTGTTGAGAACCGTGTCGAAGGCGCCCGAAGCGATCGCGTCTAGGTAGAACACCCCCGCCACGCCGTGCAGGCGGTCGATGTTGAACACGCCCTGCAGTTCCTGGGTAAACTGGTGGTCGCGGTACCTCGCCGGGATGTCCAGGAACGGCTGCGGCGTTTCGTCAAAATCGATGTTGCCGTTGGTGTAGCCGGAACGGAACGCGGTGATCGACTTGAAAGTGAACATCGGGCTCATCGTCCATTGCCCGAGCAGCGAACCGCCTTCGGCCACCACGTGGTTCCCGTCGCCGGCCCCGGCCATGGTGTCATAGACGTTCGGCAGGACGCCATAGGTGACGCCCGCCGCGCTGGTGTAGGGCGCCTCGCGGTGTCCGTGCTTGGCGTTGGACTGATCGACCGTGCGGTCGGCCGACAGGCGGAAGAACAGGTCCGAGGTCGGCGTCCATTCGGCGCTGCCGCGCATCGCCAGGACATCCTTGTTGTAGGTGTCGTTGTGGGTGTTGAGGTTGGTTCCGTAGCCGTCGTGATCGTACTTGGCGACGGCGGCGGAAATGCCGAGCGTCGAGGTTGCCGGAAACTTCAGCGCGGCGATCTCGTCGTGCTCGCCGTAGGATCCGAACTGGCTCTTGAGGTCCACCTCGGGCGTCGAGCCGATGTTCGCGGTCACATATTTGATCGCGCCACCGATGGTGTTGCGCCCGTAGAGGGTGCCCTGGGGACCCCGCAGGATTTCGATCCGCTTCACATCGAACACGTCCAGCACGGCGGCTTGCGGCCGGGCGATGTAGACGTCGTCGATATAGAGGCCGACGCCGGGGTCGAAGCCCCAAAGCGGGTCTTGCTGACCGATGCCGCGAATGAAGGCGATCAGGGTCGAGTTGGAGCCGCGGGCCGCCTGCAGGGTGAGCGAGGGCGTCGTCTTCTGCAGGTCGGTGATGTCGCGAACGCCTGTGCGCTCCATGGCCGCCGCGGTATAGGCGCTCACCGCGACGGGAACGTCCTTCAAGGTTTCTTCGCGACGCCGCGCCGTGACGACCAGTTCCTCGACGTCGGTCGGCGATGCCACGTTGGCGGTGGCGGTCTTGCTGGCCGGAGCGATGGTTTGCGCCGAGGCCATGGACGTCACGGTCAGAGCCGCGACGCTCCCAAGCAGAATCGTTCTCAGAGTCAGAGCCATGTCGATGTCCTCCCAAGGCGCGCGAGTAGGCCGCGCACTCCGCCCACAGCGGATTTGGGGGAACTAAAGGACTACGGCCGCGCTTAGGAAAGCGGTTTTTTCATCGTTAGATGAATACTGTTCATCAATGAATGAATTTACCTTGGAAGTGATGAAGCGGCGCCACAGTTGGCAATCGCGCTCAGGCGGCGGACCGGGCCGCCTCGACGAGCGAACAGATTCCCGCGGCGCAATAGCGTGAAAGCCTGCGCCGCACGGCGTCTAGGTCGCTGGACCGGCAAAGCCCGTTGGAGAGCAGGTCGATTCGGCCGGTCTCCGACAAGGCCAGCGTCATGGCTCCGGTCAGGAACTGGTAGCCCCAGTAGAGCTCGTCATAGGTCGTATCCGGCATGGCGTGCTTCAGCACCTCGATCAGCCGCTGAACCACGGGATCGAAGAACCTGGTCATGGTCGCGCCACCCCAGGCGGGTGTGTTGTTCACCTGGGCCACCAGGGCGAAATAGCTCTTCCATCCAGGCCCGCCATTTTGCGAGGCGTCGATCAACGGGTTGATGAAGGCGTCGATGGCCCCTTCCGCGGTCAGGGCGCCGGCGAACTGGCGCTCATAGGCGTCCAGGGAGTCCATCCGCGCGCGGTTCAAGATCTCGGCGCGGCGCATGAACACCGCATCGAACAGGGCCCGCTTGGTTCCGAAATAGTAGTGGATCAGGGCGACGTCGACACCCACTTCGCTGGCGACCTGCCGGGTCGAGACTCCATAGAGGCCGTGCTGCGCGAACAGCATCTCGGCGGCGTCGAGGATCGCTTCCTTGTAGTTCTGCCCGGCCTCGGACTTGGAGGGGCGGCCGCGTCCGGCCTGAGGCTTTCGCGGTTGATCCTGTTTCATCGAAGTCGCCGTGATCCGTGGCCGCGCGCCACCTCCGCAGGGTGACGGAATTGGCAGGGGTGGCCAACCGCAGATTGTCATGGCGACACGGCGGCAAGCCGCAGCGTGGCGATCAATGCGGCAGCACGGCCGTCACCTCTTCCGGGTGCGCCCAATCGCTGTTCACCAGCCTGCGCAGCAGGTCGCGCTCGGTCTTCAGACTGACCAGGGTCGAGGAGTCGTGGTCGCGGTCGAGGTCGCGGGCGGCGGCTTCGACGGCGCGCTCCAGGGCTTCCAGCTGCATCAGGAGGTCGAAGGCCTGGCGCCAGAGGTCGCGCGCGCGCTCTCCGGTGGCCTCCAGAAAAGGCGCGCTGACCCCGGCGCGCCGCGCGTCCTGCTCCAGCACCGCCAGGTTCGCGGGGCCGAAGCCACGGGCCTGCAGCTCGCGGAGCGCCGCGTCGAATTCCATGCCCTCGGTCTCGTAGCGCAGACGAACCAGTTCCTGGGCGAGGCCGTCCAGCTTCTCGTCGCCGAAACCGCGGGCGCCGACCAGTTCGATCTTCTGGTCGATGATCCCGGGATCGCGGACGGCGGCGAGCGCCAGGGCGGCGGCCAGCGGACGGGGCGAGACGCGCAGGCGGCGGCTGGCCTCCTTGCCCTGGGAGGTCGCGGGGCCGTCGGAAATGCCGCCTGGGTTTCGCCGTTTGTCCCAGCGGGCGCGGGACATCTCGCGGGCCGCCGCCCCCACGGTGTAGACCGGCGCTCGCGTCG
>JBIOED010000126.1:0-9227 GCA_044445675.1 Caulobacterales bacterium
GCGGGTCATGGGGCGGTCTCCGAGGGGCGGTCCAGCTCCGGATCGGGCCCCTCACGTTTCAAGAGCATCTGCTGGGCGGCGGCCTTCTCGGCGTCCTGGCGCGAGCGGCCCTGGCCGCGTTCGGGGGCGAAGCCCTCGACGCTGACCGCGATCGTGAAGCAGGGCGCATGGTCGGGCCCCTCGCGCCCCACCAGGTCGTAGGCCGGCAGCGGCAGGCCGCGGCCCTGCGCCCACTCCTGCAGCTGGGTCTTGGTGTCCTTGGCGCGGGGCTCGTGCAGGCTGGCGAATTCCTCGGCCCAGAACTTCAGGAAGAACGCCCTCGCCGTCTCCAGCCCGCCATCGACGTAGAGCGCGGCGATCAGCGCCTCGCAGGCGTCGCCCAGCACCGCATCGCTATCGCGTGCGCCGACCTTGCTGGCGCTGGCCGACAGCCGCATGGCGTCGGGCAGGCCGCAAGCCCGCGCCGCGCGGGAGCAGGCGTGGTAGTTGACGAGGTTCGCCATCAGCCGCGACATCTCGCCTTCCCGCGCGTCCGGATCGAGCGCCATCAGCCGCTCGGCCGCGCAGAGGTTGAGCACCCGGTCGCCGAGGAACTCGAGCCGCTCGTTGTGCCGCACCGCCTTGGCGCCGTCGCCGACGCTGGCGTGGGTCAGCGCCCGCTCCAGCAGGTCGCGGTCGGAGAATTCATGACCGATGCGGCGCTCAAGTTCGGCGATCGCCGCGACCCGGGTATTCATGAGAGCGAGGCGTTCATCACTGCAGCAGGTTGAAGAAGCGATGGGGCTGGAGGTTCAACACCCAGGTCCACGGCTTGAAGATCGAGGCGCCCTTCGACCAGGACAGGAGGATGATCTGCGCCTTGCCTTCCAGGTTGGCCGCCGGCACGAAGCCCACGCCGCCGGCCTCCGGCGAGACGCGGCTGTCGGAGGAGTTGTCGCGGTTGTCGCCCATCATGAAGTAGTGCCCCTCCGGCACCGTGAAGACCTCGGTGTTGTCGAGGTCGCCGTCCGGCCCGAAGTCGTTGGTCATGTAGGTCTTCCCGCCGGGAAGCGTCTCCTGGTAGCGGGTGACGTCGTGCATGAAGCCGTAGTCCGAAGCCTCGCGGAACGTGCCCTTGTTGACCCGCGGCACCTGCACGCCGTTCAGGTAGAGCAGGCCATGCTTCATCTGGATGCGGTCGCCCGGCAGGCCGATGATCCGCTTGATGTAGTCGATGTGCGGGTCGTGCGGCAGGGCGAAGACCACGATGTCGCCGCGATGCGCCTTCTGCTCCAGGATCCGTCCGGAGAACAGCGGCGGGGCGAAGGGGATCGAGTATTTCGAATAGCCGTAGGTCCACTTGGAAACGATGATGTAGTCGCCCTCGTAAAGGTTGGGCTCCATCGACCCCGAGGGGATCGTGTAGGGCTGGAAGAACAGCACGCGCAGAAAGAGCGCGATCAGCAGGGCGTAGACGATCGTCTTGATAATCTCGACGATCTCGGCCATCGCGCCGGATTTCTCGGGAGGCGCGGAAGCCTGCATGGTCTCACTCATGGATGGTCCCTGAAAGGGTCCGCTGTCGCGAACCGGCCGTTGCTACGCGCTGCACGCCGCGCGAGCAAGTTCCGCGCCGGGGAGATCTTGTCCGGACACCGGATCCGGCGGGCTTTCTCGGAGAAGGAACATTCCTGCTCCGGCCCCGGTTGGCGGGCGGCATAAACCGCCGAGGACAATCGCCATGTCTCAACGCTCGAACCTGGTGGCGCTCGCCACGGGCCTGCTTCTGTTTGCGACGGCAGGCCAAGCCGGCGCCGCGGCCTGCCGCGACGCAAAGGGCCACTTCACGGCCTGCCCCGCCCCCGTCGCCAAGGCGGCTGCCGAACGGTGCCGCTCCGCCGCCGGGAAATTCGTGAGCTGCTCGGCCATGTCCGCCGTCGCGGCGGGGGCGCCGGCCGCGGCGATCGTCCCGGCCGGCCCGACGGCCTCCGCCGCGCCGATGGCGGCCGCCGGCGGCCCGAACTGCAAAAAGGGCAAGCGCTGCGGCGCCGCCTGCATCTCGGTGAAGGACGTCTGTCACAAATAGGCGGACAGGGAGCGGGTCCTAGTACTCGCCTTCGCTGAAGTGTGATCGCTGGATCGACTTCCCCGGAAACCTCCCTCACGCCGTCCTCCTCGGGCTTGTCCCGAGGACCCAAGATCTCCGAGGATCAGCAAGCCGTCGAAACGGCGCCGCTTCGGCTATTGCCGGCGGCGGCGGTGTGCATGGGTCGTCGGGACAAGCCCGAGGAAGACGGAATTGGGGGATTTGGCGCGGCCTGGGCGCCGTCTTCTCTGCAGCGTGACGCCGATCCAGGTTTCATGGCCCCGCGTTCCTGCGTCAGCCAATTGCGATTCCGAGTCCTAGGGCTGCCAACCTTGCCCGGTTGCGATGAGCGCCGCGAGCGCGCGCGTGTCCGCATGGGCGTGGTCGGCGCCACTTGGGTTCTTTCCGATCCTCGGAGATCATGGGTCCTCGGGACAAGCCCGAGGATGACGGGCGTTGGGGTGGAATTGGGGGGATAAGGATGAGTGAAAGGGAATCCGCCGAGCCGTTCACCGCGACCGCCTTTGTCTACATCCTGGCCAGCCGCAGGCACGGCACGCTCTACGTCGGCGTGACCTCGGAACTGATCCAGCGGATCGTGCAGCATCGTGATGGGCTGAAGGGCGGGTTCACCGCGCGCTACGGGGTCAAGCGGCTGGTCTGGTTCGAGCCGCACGAGAGCATCGTCCCGGCCATCCGGCGTGAGAAATCGCTGAAGCGGTATCCGAGACAGTGGAAGATCAACCTGATCGAGCGGGACAATCCGCACTGGGACGACCTGCTTCCGAAGTTGCTGCTGGAAGATGGGCCGTTGGCGCACCTGAGTTGGCGCGAAGCGCCGAAGTAGCGAGCCACACCCCTTATTTTGCCGTCATCCTCGGGACAAGCCCGAGGATGACGGAATTGGGGGGTGGTCATTCCGGCAGGGCCTCGATGATCACGAAGGCCTGGGCGTAGGGGTGGTCGTCGGTGAGGCTGAGGTGGATCGCGGGCTTGTGGCCGGGGGGCGTGATCTCGAGGAGGCGGGCCAGGGCGCCGCCGGTGAGCGCCAGGGTGGGCTGGCCGGAGCGCAGGTTGACGACGCCCATGTCGCGCCAGAAGACCCCGCAACGCATGCCGGTGCCGAGCGCCTTGGCGCAGGCCTCCTTGGCGGCGAAGCGCTTGGCGTAGCTGGCGGCGCGGTCGGCCTTGCGCTCGGAGCGCGTGCGTTCGAGGTCGGTGAAGATGCGGTAGGTGAAACGTTCGCCGTGGCGCTCCAGGGTCTTCTCGATCCGCCGGATGTCGGAGAGGTCGGACCCCAGGCCTATGATCACGCGGCTTTCACCGTCGATGGGATTTGCAGAGCAAATGCCATCATCTTTGCCCTATTTGCGCCAATTCCCCTGGGGAATTGGCTCGGGCTTCGTCCATCAGCGCCCGCATCCGCTGGATGGCGGGGCCGAGGCCGATGAAGATCGCCTCGCCGATCAGGAAGTGGCCGATGTTGAGCTCCATGATCTCGGGCATGGCGGCCAGCGGCTTGACGGTCTCGAAATCGATCCCGTGGCCGAGATGGACTTCAAGGCCCAGGCGGGCGGCTTCGCGGGCGGCGTGGCGGATCGTCTCCAGCAGGGCGGGCGCGCTCGGCGCGCGCTCGCGGACCGCCTGGCAATAGGCGCCGACATGCAGCTCGACCACCTGGGCGCCGGCGGCGTGGGCGGCGGCCACCTGGGCAGGGTCGGCGTCGATGAAGCAGGAGACGCGAATCCCGGCGTCGGCGAGCCGGCGCACCGCCGGAGTGATGGCGTTGTGGCCCTTGACCACGTCGAGGCCGCCCTCGGTGGTCACCTCCTCGCGCCGCTCGGGGACCAGGCAGGCGGCGTGCGGCCGATGGGCGAGCGCGATGGCCTGCATCTCGGGGGTCACCGCCATCTCGAAATTCAACGGCCGGCCGCGCCGGCGGCAGATGACGGCGAGCGCGTCGATGTCGGCGTCGGAGATGTGGCGGCGGTCCTCGCGCAGGTGGGCGGTGATCCCGTCGGCCCCGGCGGCCAGAGCCATCTCGGCGGCGCGCACCGGATCCGGATAGCCCTCCCCGCGCGCGTTCCTCACGGTCGCCACGTGGTCGATGTTCACGCCCAGGCGCAGCTTAGACATGCGATCCCTCCCGGCCGACCGCGCAGCGGTCAGTCAGATTTGAACCGCCAAGTACGCAAAGCGCGCCAAGAGGCCGGCGCGAGCCGCAGCGTCGGGGGTCGAGTGACATCGGCCTGCGGCCCGCCTTGGCGTGCTTGGCGTTCTTGGCGGTGAACTTCATCCCCTGAGCCTCTTGGAGCCGGGCTCTTCGGCCGGGAGGGCGGCGAGGTCGGGGGGGAGCTGGTCGGCGGGATAGGAAGGGACGTCGAGCGTGGCCAGCGCGACCAGGGGGAACCCCACGTCGGCGCGGCCGCCGGAGCGGTCCACGAGGCAGGCGCAGCAGAGCACCACGCCGCCCGCCGCCTCGATCGGCGCCACCGCCTCGCGGAACGAGCCGCCGGTGGTGATCACGTCCTCGATCACCGCGACCTTGGCGCCGGGCGCGATCCGAAAGGCGCGGCGCAGGCGGAATTCGCCGTCCTCGCGCTCCACATAGAGGGCCGGCACGCCCATCCAGCGGGCGGTCTCGTAGCCCGGGATGATGGCGCCCACGGCCGGGGAGACGATCACGTCGGGCTTGCCGAACCGCGCCTCGATCTTCTCGGCCAGCGCTTTGCACAGGCGCGCGGTGCGGTCGGGATACTGGAAGACCAGGTTCTTCTGCAGGAACATCGGGCTGTGGCGCCCCGACGCCAGGATGAAGTGGCCTTCGCGCAGGGCGCCGGCGCCGCGGAATTCGTCGAGGACCTGTTCGGTGTTCATGGGCGTCAGATAGCCCGCTTTCGGCCCCCTCGAAAGTTATTGGGGCTCGAAAGATGTCGGCTGTTGCCGGCTTGCCCGGCGCACCCTTAGGTGCGGAGATGCGTCGGATGCTGATCGGCCTCGCTTTCGTCCTGATCGCCTGGATCGGCGCCGGCGCCGTGATGGTGGCGAGCGCCGGACCGTTCACGCCCAGCGGGACCTACGTCGATATCGGCGGGCGCAAGCTGCGGCTGGTCTGCGCCGGCCCCGCCACAAGCGACCAGCCAACTGTGTGGATGGAAGCCGGCGCGTTCGGCCTGGCCGCCGACTGGGCGGCGATCCAGGAGAAACTGGCGGCCAAGGGTATCCGCTCCTGCGCCTATGACCGGGCCGGCATGGGCTGGTCCGACCCAGGCCCCAAACCGCGGGACAGCGAGGCGATCGTGAGTGACCTGGAAAAGCTGATCGCGGCTTCCGGGGAGCGAGGCCCGTTCATCCTGATGGGCCATTCCATGGCCGGATTGCACACCCGGCTGTTCGCCGCGCGCAACCCCGACAAGGTGGCGGGCCTGGTGCTGATCGAGGCCACGACGCCCGAGCAGATCGACAACCCGGGGACGACGAAGTTCCTGAGCGCCTTCACCGCCATCTCCCGCCTGGCGGCGGTGTCGGCCACCCTTGGGACGACCTGGCCGCTCTACTACAGGTCCGGCGACCGGATCGGCCTGCCGCCGCAGGGCAGCGCCGAGAAGCGCCACGCCTATGTCTCCGGCCGCCACGCGCGGACCGCGGCGAACGAGGTGGTCAACTGGCGACGCAGCGCCGCCGAGGCGCGCAAGGCCGCACCCTATGACCCGAAGTGGCCGGTGGCGGTGATCGTCGCCGGCGGCCGCGGACTGGGCCCCGGGTGGAACGACGCCCGGAGGGTTCCGGAGCGCGCCGCCCACGCCGGGACGTTCGAGGCGGTCGAGGGCGCGTCGCACACCACGATCCTCGGCCGGACCTACGGCGACGCGGCGGTGCGCGGCGTGGCGTTCGTGCTGGCCCACCTCCCGCCGGGACCTGAGGGACCTAAAAAGGCGTGATTCAGGTCCTCGTCGATGCTGGCCCGGCTTCCTTTCCCGCGCAGCGGGAGAGGGGGACCGCTCGCTGTAAAGCGAGGGGTGGAGAGGGCGAGCCTCAAGCTCTGAGTTTAGCGCGGATGAGGCAAACGCCGACGCTCCCGGCTTGCCCTTCCCACCCTCGGCTCTTCCCCCGGCCTCGGCCGGGGTCGGCCGACGGTGCCCCCTTCCCATGAATGGGAAGGGAAAGCCTTCCCCAGGGGTCTGGTCACGGCGCATAGGATTGACCGCGGCGGCCTGCGCCGTGCTGGCGCTGCTCGGCTTCTATGCCGGCCGGCTTGCCATGCCGCTGCCGATCTTCGCCGGCGACGAGGGCGCCTACCTGATCCGCGCCCTCTATCCCGACTGGGTGGTGACGGCGGCCAACCCCAACGTGGCGGCGGTGGTCAACGGCGTCCATCTGAGCGTCATCCGCGCGGTCTATGAGCTCGGCGCGCCGTTCATCGTCGGCGACCGGCTCGTGAACGCCGCGGCCTATCTGGGCGGCCTGGGGCTGCTCTGGCGGGCGGGCGCGAAGGGCCTGCCGCGCGGCCAGCAGGCCACGCTGGCCCTGCTGGCCCTGGGCTTCCCCTACTATCGCTTCGCCTTTTCGAACCTCGCCGAGGGCCTGTTCGTCGGCGTGCTGGCGCTCCTGTGCCTCGTAACCGGCCGCTGGTATCGCAGCCGCCCGACCGCCCATGCGCTCGCGGCCGGCGCGGTCGCCGCGGCCCTGGTGCTGGTCAAGCCCAACGGCATCGCCACGGTCGCCGCGCTCGGCGCCCTGGCGGTCCTGGACGCAGCGGCGGGCGGCGGCTGGCGGCGCCTGCCGCTGCGGCTGGCGCTGTTCGCCGTCAGCTTTTTCGCCGCCGGCAACCTGATCCAGTGGGCGGCGGAAGAGCCGGTGGCCCATCCGCTGGCGTTCTTCGTCGGCCGTTTCTACGACGCGGCGCTCGCGGCCGGGCCGCGCCCGGACGCCCTGGGGATCGCCAGCCTGGCGCTAGGCTCGATGGTTTCGGCAATGGCGATCCTGGCCGGCGCGCCGATCCTGGTGGGCTTGAGCGACCTTGCGGCCCGCTGGCGCAGCCGGCGCGGGGCATTCGCCGCGCAGGGCGCGGACCTGGTCTTTCTGCTGCTGCTCCTGTCGCTCGCGGCGACGCTGGTGATGGTGGCGATCTTCGCGGTCAAGATGGCGGGGGATCCCTTTTCGCGGAAGCTGCTGTGGGGCCGCTATTTCGAGTTCTTCGCGCCGATGATCTGGCTGGCGGCGGCGCCGGCGCTGGCGCGGCCCATCGGGCGGCGCATGGGCTGGGCGTGCGCGGCGCTCATGCTGGCCGGGCTGGCGGGCCTGCTGGCCAGCTTCCAGGCCGGCGTCGTGCTGTTTCCCTGGGACTCCAGCGCGCTGACCGCCTTCTACCATCCCGACCCGGTGCGCGCGCCCAATGGGCTCGGACTGCCCTACCGCGCGCTGGCGGTCGCCGCGACCCTGGCGGCGGTGGCGGCGCTGGCGCTGAAGGCCCGCGCGGTCCCGGTGGGCCTGGCCTTGACGCTGGCGCTGGCCGGCCTTTCCACGCGCCTCGACCACGTCTGGCTGGGCCCCGTCGTGCGGCTGCACACGGCGCTGGAGCACGACGTCGGCGCGATCGCCGCTCGCCTGCCGCCGGAGCCGGCCGACGTCGTGCTGCTCGCGCCCGACGTGAACGACGGCAACCTGGGCTTCCTGCGCCTGCACGCCCGGCCGCGGGTGCTGCTGGGGCCGCCCGACCTGACGCGGCCGGTCGACCTGGCAGGCGCCCAGGCGGTGATCGTTTCCGGCCCGGACCGCCCGCCGGGCGGCCGCTGGGTGCGGACCTACCGCGGCGCGGCGCTCTCGCTGTTCCAGCCGGCCGGCCGCTAGTGTGCTGGATCTGAAGTTCGCAAGCACTTGCGGCGGGCTTTGGCGAACGTCGGAATCGAGGAGGACACTCGCAAGTCTATGTTTCTAGTGTGCTCTTGGATCTGAAGTTCGCTCGGCGCGTGGCCCGTGGAGCAGGCGAACTTCAGATCCAGCACACTAGCATCGGCCCTTGCCGGCGACGGCGGGGCCTGAAAGCCTGCCCCGGCAAGGCGTTCGCCGCCGGCCCGGAGACGGCCCCATGAAGCTCTACCAAACCTATGCGTCGCCCTTTCCGACCCGGGTGCGGCTGCTGCTCTACGCCAAGGGCGTCGCGGTGGAGATCGTCGAGCCGCCGGGCTTCCATGCCTCGGCGCAGAGCAAGGGCGACTACCTGACGATCAACCCGATCGGCCGGGTGCCGACCCTGGTGCTGGACGACGGCCGGGCGCTCCCGGAATCGGAGGTGATCTGCGAATACCTGGAAGACGCCTATCCCAGCCCCAGCCTGCGGCCGGCCGATCCCTGGGACCGCGCCCGGATGCGGCTGTTGAGCCGGATCTGCGATTTCTACCTGGTGATGGCCATGGTTCCGCTGTTCACCCTCGCCGGCCGGTCGCGACGGCACTGGGAGCCGGCGGCGGTGCGCGCGGCCGCGGGCAAGGTGGCCGAGGCGCTCGGCTATCTGGAAACCTACATCGGCGAAGGCGGCTATGCGGTGGGCGGCGCGCTCAGCCAGGCCGACGGGGCGATCGTTCCGCAGCTGGTGCTGGCCTGCGAGTGGATTCCCGGCGTGTTCGGGACGCCAGATCCGCTGCCGGGCTTGCCGAAGCTTTCGGCCTACTGGCGGGCGATCCAGGGCGATCCGATCGTCGCGCGGCTGCTGACGGAAACCCGCGAGGCGATCGCGGCGCAGCAGGCGGCGGCGCGGGCGCTTGCCTCGCGCTCCAGCTAGGGTGGTGACTCTATTATCCACTCTTGGTCGTCATGGCCCGGCTTGTCCGGGCCACCCATGATCCCCGTTTTGCAGGAGAGAACCTAGGCGCCGCCGCCGTACTCCACGCTCGGTCGCTGAGATCGTAGGTCGGCCGGACAAGCCGGGCGATGACGTTCCTGAATAAATTCAGCTTTCACCCTAGTGGAGAAACCTCAGGCGGCGGCGCTGCGCTTCACGCTTGGTCGCGGAGATCATGGGTCACCGGGACAGGCCCGGTGATGACGTTCAGAAGAACATGATCCCGTCGCCAACCTACGCCTTGCGCCGGTCCACCGTCTCGACGCTGGGGTTGGCGCGCAGGGCGGCGGCGATGTGGGTCAGGTGGCGGGCGTCGTTGAC
>JBIOED010000127.1:0-9101 GCA_044445675.1 Caulobacterales bacterium
CGGCGACGCTGTCCCCGCTGCCTCCCCCCGGGTCGGCCCCGGCGTCCCCCGCGCGCGCCCCCGGCCGGCCGGCCCCCCTCCCCCGCCCCCCGCCCCCCCCCCCCCGCGCCCCCCCCCCCCCCCCCCCCCCACGCCTGTGGCGGCCACCAGGCACACGTCGTCCCCGGTTTCGCGCAGCGCCGCCTGGCCCAGCCAGGAGCCAAAAGTCGCCTCGCCCAACTCGCGCTTCAAGACCACGCAAGTCTTGGTCCACACGATCCCGGCCGGTGCGCTCACCATGGCTGCCGCCGCCCCCCCGCCAATCATTCCTGCCAACCCCCTGCTGCCCACGTCACGGTCGTAGCCCCACGCATAGACCGCGCCTTTTCTAAACGAACACAGGCTCTTATCCGGCGAATACTTGCGCTCCGCCGGCGCCCCGTTTCGATCCGGGATCAGATATAAGACGCCTGTAAGAAGGCAGACACTAATGGGGGGCCGGGGCCGGTCAACGGTGATTCTTAGACGGCCAGGGCGATATTTTCGTTGACTCGCGCTTACCCCTTTTGGCGCTTGGGAAATCGCTGACCGGCGTCCGTGCGCTGAGTAGATTCGACGCAGGTGTCGCACCCGCGGGCTTCAACCCACATGCGAAAACAGCGCCCCGAAGAGCGCCGTTTGGCCGTTCAATTCCGATGGGAAAGGCGGGGTATCACCCGCCGCCGGCGCCGGTCAGGCGGCCGACATCTTCCGCAGCTGCGCGGCGAGGCGCGAGACCTTGCGCGAGCCGGTGTTCTTGTGGACGACGCCCTTGGTGACCGCGCGCATCAGCTCCGATTGGGCCTTCACGAAGGCGTCCTTGGCGGCCGCCGCGTCGCCCGACGAGAGCGCCTCGTCGAACTTGCGGAGGAAGGTCCGCACGCGCGACCGGCGGGCGGTGTTGACTTCGGTGCGGCGGGCGATCTTGCGGACTGCCTTCTTGGAGCCGGGCGTATTGGCCATTCTTAAGAGCTTCTCATACGAACGCGCCCGGCGTCCGGGCGGTGAAAATCGGAGGCGCGGATATACGGGAGGCGAGGCGGCGGGTCAATGGACGGCATGGGGTTTTCGACCGTCCACCCCCCTCGCCACAGGTCGCCCGGCGCCCAGGCCCTCTATTTTCCCGTGAACTTCGCCGGGCGCTTCTCGACGAAGGCCGCCATGCCTTCCTTCTGGTCGTCGAAGGCGAACAGCGAGTGGAACAGCCGCCGCTCCATCTTCACGCCCTGGCTGAGCGGCGTCTCGTAGGCGGCGTTGACCAGCTCCTTGGCGATCATCACCGAATTGGCCGAGAGGCTGGCGATCTTCTGCGCCGCTTCCATGGCCGTCGAAATAAGCTCGGCCAGGGGCACGACGCGGCTGACCAGGCCGCACTGGTTGGCCTCCTCGGCGGTCATCATGCGGGCGGTCAGCACCATGTCCATGGCCTTGGACTTGCCGACGAAGCGGGTCAGCCGCTGGGTGCCGCCGGCGCCCGGGATGACTCCCAGGTTGATCTCCGGCTGGCCGAACTTGGCGTTGTCGGCGGCGATGATGAAGTCGCACATCATGGCCAGTTCGCAGCCGCCGCCCAGCGCGTAACCGGCCACCGCGGCGATTACCGGCTTGCGGCAGCGGGCGACCCGCTCCCAGTTGCGGGTGATGAAGTCCTCGGTGAACACCTCGGCGTAGCTCTTCGGCGCCATTTCCTTGATGTCGGCGCCGGCGGCGAAGGCCCGGTCGGAGCCGGTGATCACCACGCAGCGGACGGCGGGATCGGCCTCGGTCGCGTCGAGCACTGCGGTCAGTTCGTCCATCATGGCGCCGTTGAGCGCGTTCAGCGCCTCGGGGCGGTTGAGCCGGATCAGCGTCACGGCCTCATGCCGCTCCACCATCAGGGTCCCAAGACTTGAAGGGGGGGGGCTCATCGGCAAGGCTCCTTGGAGGTCCAGCCGCCGCCTTAAGGCCCCGTGACGGAATAGCCAAGGGCGCGCAGGCGGGCCGGCACGCCGCCGGGGCCGATCAGGTGGCCGACGCCGACCACTACCACCGTGCGGCCGTGGCCCTTCAGCCGGGCGTCCAGGATCTGTGTCCAGCGGGCGTTGCGCTCGGTGACCAGGCGGCGGAAGAGGTCGGGCGAGGTCTTGCGGATCGGGTCGATGGCCTCGTGTTCCAGGGTTGGGATGTCGCCGTCGACCCAGGCCTTGACCAGGACCTGGAACTCGTCGGGCTTGTCGGCCATCTCGTGCAGGGTCTCGTCCAGCGAGGCGATCTGTTCGGCCAGCGTGCCGCCGGAAAGCAGGGCGATCTGCTCGGCCGGCGTCTCGAAGGCTTTGCGCACCGCCTTGGGCGTGGCCATGGCGGCGATGGTCTTCTCGACCCCGGAATTGGCGTCCGCGCCGGCCTTGCGATAGGCGCCGCCGGACAGCGCGATCTCCGCCAGCCAGGGCTGCAGGCGGTCCAGCAGCGCGGGCGAGACGTCGACGGCCGCGGCGACCTGGCTCATCAGGGCGGCGTCCTCGGGGCTCAAGAGCTTGAACAGCGACCCATCGGGCGGCAGCACGCCCACCTGAGTGGCCATGGCGGCGGTGTCGGCCTCGGTCTGCGCGTCGATCGGCAGCTCGAACCAGATGTCGTCGGCGGTCTTCAACGCGCGGTCCAGCGCCGGCGGCGCCCAGTCGATGTTCGGCGGCAGGATGTGCACCGAGCCGAACAGCACGACCTCGGAATCCTTGTCCTTGACCACCCACACCGGCGGCTCCGCGGCCGCTGCGCCGGCGAACGCGAGCGCGGCGAGGGCGCCGGCGAGCGATCTCCACAGCCGGCTCATCGCTGGCAAACCGGGCAATAGAAGGTGGAGCGCCCGGCCTGGACCTCGCGGGCGATGACGCCCGGGCAGGGATCGTTGAGGCAGGGCTCGCCCTCGCGGCCGTAGGCCCGGAAGCGATGCTGGAAATAGCCCAGCGCGCCGTCGGCCTGGGCATAGTCCCGCAGGGTCGAGCCGCCGGCCGCGATGGCTTCGGTCAGCACCGCGCGGATCTCGCCGACCAGCCTTTCCAGGCGTCGCCTGGAAATCGCGCCGGCCGGTTTGAAAGGCGAGATGCGGGCGCGGTTGAGCGCCTCGCAGACATAGATGTTGCCCAGCCCCGCCACGATCCGCTGATCGAGCAGCAGGGTCTTGGGCCCCTGCTTGCGGTCCTTGAAGGCGGCCTTCAGGCGATCGGCGTCAAATTGATCGGACAAGGGCTCCGGCCCGAGGCCCGCGAACCAGGGATGCAGGTGCAGCGTGGCTGTGTTGATCAGCGCCATGTAGCCGAACCGGCGGGGGTCATAGTAGGTCACGCGCGCCCCGGCCTCGGTCTCGAAGACCACGTGGGCATGCTTGGGGTCGGGGTCGGGCGCATAGTGGAACTGGCCGGGCCTTTCAGAGCCCTCCCGACGGCTGATCTCGAAACGGCCGCTCATGCCCAGATGCATGACCAGGGTGTCCTCCCGGTCGAGGCTCGCTGTCAGATACTTGGCGCGCCGCGCCAGCCGCGTGACGGTGGCTCCGGTCAGCACCTGGATGAAATTGTCCGGCAGCGGAAACCGCAGGTCGGGGCGGCGGGCCTCGACCCGGGTCAGGCGGTGGCCCTCCAGAACGGGCGCGAGGCCGCCGCGCACCGTCTCGACCTCGGGAAGTTCCGGCATGCGCCACTCTCGCAAGTAAGAAGCGGGCTTGGCATGGCCGCCGCCGCGCGCCAAGGGCCTTAGCCCAAGGGCCTTGGAGGCGAGGGGCCGCGGGGCTAAGACGCGAAGCATGACTGGACCAGCCGCCACCTTCGGGTTCCGCGACGTGGACGCGAGCGACAAGCCCGGCCTGGTGCGGGGCGTCTTCGACCGGGTCGCGCGCCGCTACGACCTGATGAACGACCTGATGAGCGGCGGCGTCCACCGGCTGTGGAAGGACGCGGTCGCCGCGCGCCTGAACCCGCAGCCCGGCGAGACCATCGTCGACTGCGCGGGCGGCACCGGCGACATGGCCCGCCGGTTCGCGCGGATGGCGCGCCGGGTCCAGCTGCGCCGCGGCGGGGACGACGCGAAGATCGTCGTGATCGACTACAATGCCGAGATGGTCGCAGCCGGGCGGGCCAAGGGCTCGGAGCCGGAGATCGCCTGGGCCGTGGGCGACGCCCAGCGCCTGCCGCTGCCCGACGCCAGCGCCGAAGCCTATGCGATCGCCTTCGGCATCCGCAACGTCACCGACATCCCCGCCGCCCTGCGCGAGGCCCGGCGCGTCCTCAAGCCCGGCGGCCGGTTCCTTTGCCTCGAGTTCTCCCGCCCGATCACCGAGGCCCTCCAGAAGGCCTACGACGCCTATTCCTTCAAGGTGATCCCGGAGATCGGGGCGCGGGTCGGCGGCGACCGCGAGGCCTATCAGTACCTGGTGGAGAGCATCCGGCGCTTCCCGGACCAGCGGCGGTTCGCGGCGATGATTGGCGAGGCGGGTTTTGGGCGCGTGGACGTGACCAACTTCACCGGCGGCGTGGCGGCCCTGCACACCGGCCGGGCGCTCTAGGCCGATGAGCGGGGTGGCTGCGTTCGGCCGCATGACCGGCGCGGTCTGGGTGCTGGTCCGCAACGACGCGCTGCTGCCGCGCGAGCTCGACGCGCGCTACCCGCCCTCGGTCGGCGCCCTGGCCCGGACGCTGCGCCTGTTCGCGGGCCGCGGCGCGAGCGCCGGCCGGCCGGGCGAGCGACTGGCGCGCTCGCTGGAGGGCATGGGCCCCGTGGCGATCAAGCTCGGCCAGCTGCTCTCCACGCGCGGCGACTTCTTCGGACGCGAGTTCGCCGAGGACCTGTCGAGGCTGAAGGACAAGCTGCCGCCGTTTCCGACCGCGATGGCCCGCGCCGAGGTGGAGCGCACCCTGGGGCGCCCGATCGAAAGCCTCTATGCCGAGTTCGGCGAGCCGATGGCCGCGGCCTCCCTGGCCCAGGCGCACGAAGCCCGGCTCAGGGACGGACGCAAGGTGGCCGTGAAGGTGCTGCGGCCGGGCATCGAGCGTCAGGTCGCCGACGACGCGGAGAGCCTGGACCTCGCCGCCCGCCTGATCGAGCGCTGGGTGCCGCCGGCCCGCCGGTTGGAGCCGCGCGGATTCGCCGACACCGTGATCCGCGCCACCCTGCTGGAGCTCGACCTGCGCCTGGAGGCGGCCGGCGCCGACGAACTGCGCGAGGTGATGGCCAAGGACGGCTACATGGCCGCGCCACCGATCGTCTGGGACGGCGTCGGCAAACGGGTCCTGACCATGGAGTGGGCGCGGGGCTGGCCGCTGTCCGATCCGGGAGCGCTCACCCAGCCCGGCCTCGAACCCCAGGCGATGGCCGACAACCTGATCCGCGCCTTCCTGGCCCAGGCGTTGGACCACGGGGTGTTCCACGCCGACCTGCATGAGGGCAATCTGTTCGCCGCCGCGCCGGCCCAGCTCACCGCGGTGGATTTCGGGATCATCGGCCGGCTGGGCGCGCCCGAGCGGCGCTATCTGGCCGAGATCCTCTGGGGCTTCCTCAACAAGGACTATGAAGCGGTGGCTCGCACCCACTTCGACGCGGGCTATGTGCCGGCCCATCACAGCGTGGCGGCCTTCGCCCAGGCGCTGCGGGCGGTGGGCGAGCCGGTGTTCGGCCGCGCGGCCAGCGAGGTGCCGATGAGCCGCGTGCTGACCCAGCTCTTCGAGATCACCGCGCTCTACGACATGCACCTGCGGCCCGAGCTGGTGCTGTTGCAGAAGACCATGATGACCGTGGAAGGCGTCGCCCGGCGGATCATGCCGGACCACGACATCTGGTCCGCGGCCGATCCGGTGGTCCGCCGCTGGATGGCCCGCGAGCTTTCGCCGGCCGCCCGGGTCCGGCGCTTCGCCGAGGACGCAGCCTCCGCGCTGCGCAACATCGCCCGCCTGGTGGAGAACCCTCCGGTGGGAGCGACGGTGGCTGTGCGCGACACGCGGACGGAGCGGTCGGGCCTGCTGTGGTTCGCCGCCGGCGCGCTGGTCGCCGGTCTGGCGTTCCTGGGCGCGCTGTATCTGCGCTGAGCCGATCGTCATCGTCCGGTCGCCCGCAGAGGCGATCCAGGGGTCCATGATCTCGGGCGACGGATACTGGCGTAGGCGCCGCCGCGTTCTTCCGCGTCATCGCCGAGGTCATGGGTCCCCCGGATCAGCCTGCGGCTGACCGGAGGATGACGGCGGGGGCAAGTCAGGCGACTTCTTCCGTCTTCAGCCGCGCATCCCTGAGCGCGCTGCGCCGCACTTTGCCCGCGTCGTCGCGCAGCGGCTCGTCGACGAACTCATAGCTTCGCGGCTGCTTGTAGCTGACCAGCCGGTCGGCCAGATGGGCCTTCAGGTCGTCGGCGCTCACCGCGCCCTTGGCCTGGACGATGGCGTGGACGCGGTTGCCCAGGTCGTCGTCCGGCAGGCCGATCACCGCCACCGACTGCACCGCCGGATGCTCCTCCAGCGCCGCCTCGATCTCCGCCGGATAGACATTTGAGCCGCCCACCAGGATCATGTCCGTGCGCCGGTCGGCGAGGTAGAGGTAGCCGTCCTCGTCGAACCAGCCGATGTCGCCCAGGCTCTCCCAGCCGCCCGCCATCACCTTGGCCGTCGCGCCAACGTACTGATAGGTCGGCGGCGCGCCTTCGGGCCGGCGCATGTAGATCTCGCCAATTTCGCGGGGCGGCAGGTCGCGGCCGTCGTCGCCCACCGCCTTCATCTCGCCCACGGTGACCTTGCCCACCGAGCCGCGGTGCTCCAGCCACTCGGCGCCGGAGATGATGGTCACGGCCTGCGCCTCGGTGCCCGCGTAGAGCTCCATCACCGTCTCCGGTCCGATCCAGCGGATGAAGGCCTCCTTCAGGAAGGCGGGGCAGGGCGCGGCCAGGTGCCAGAGGGTTTCCAGCGACGACAGGTCGTATTTCTCCCGCGTGGCGTCCGGCAGACGCCAGATGCGGTTCATCATGGTCGGCACGACGTAGACCCAGGTGCCGCGGCGCTTTTCGATCTCGGCCAGCGTCGCCTCGGGATCGAACCGCGGCATCACCACCAGGTGGCAGCCCTGGGAGATGGCCGCCATCATCATGCCGAAGCCGGCGTTGTGGTAGAGCGGCGCCGGCAGGACGGCGATGGAATTGGGCGTCAACCGCCAGCCGCCGACCTCCGGCGTCTCCTTCAACGTCACCCCCGGCTGGCCGGACAGGATCAGCTTCGGCCGCCCGGTCGAGCCCCCGGACGTGGGCGCCTTGGAGATCGGGGCGGTGGCGTCGGGCAGGTCGCTTTCGTCGTCGGACATCGCGGCGATCTCGCCCACGCCCACCAGGGGCCGGTCGATCTCGTGCTTGAACTCGGCGATGACGATGGGCGTCTTGGCCAACGCCATGATCTGCTCCAGCTCGCCCTTCGGCAGGCGGAACGACACCGGCTGCGGCGTCGCGCCCAGCTTCCAGATGGCGTAGCAGGCCTCCACGAAGCCCACGGAGTTGGGCAGGCCAAGGGTCACCAGGTCGCCGGGCTTGACCCCCAGCGCCGCCAGGCCGCGGGCGATGCGGTTGGTTCGCCGGTGCAGCTCGGCATAGGTCAGGGTCGTCTCGCCGCTCGAGACGGCCGGCGCGTTCGGCTGGAACCGGGCGTGCTGCGCCAGCTTGGCGCCCAGGGAGATCATCTCGTCGGCCATCTCGTCTTCCCAATGTCGGCGGGCGTGAAAAAGCGCCCAGGTCTGAAATCGTCGGTCCGCCCAATGCGCGGCGGGCGGCCACAATCCGCAGTCCGCGGTCTTTCCGCAAGCCATGCGACCACCGCAAGGCCCTTGGTTTCCGACCCGTCCGTTCCTAGCTCTGCCGCACAGGAGAGCACGACGATGACGCAAGGCGACGTGGCGGCGGATTTCGCGGAACGCCAGAAAGGCGCCCTGCCCGGCCTGCTCGGCATCGAATGGGAGGAGGTGACCCACGGCCGCGCCGCCGGCCATTTCACCGTCGCCAGACACCACATGGCGCCCAACGGATTCCTGCACGCGGCCTCGGTGATCGCGCTCGTCGACACCGCCTGCGGCTATGCCTGCATCGCCAGCCTGCCCGAAGGCGCTGTCAACTTCACCACCATCGAGCTGAAGGCCAACTACCTGGCCACCGCCCGTGAAGGCGACCTGGTCGCCTGCCAGGCGCGCCTGGTCCACGCCGGTCGCACGACCCAGGTCTGGGACGCCGAGGCGGTCAACCGCACCACCGGCAAGACCATCGCCCTTTTCCGCTGCACCCAGATGGTGCTCTACCCGCGCTAGTGGGCTGGATCTGAAGTTCGCCAAAGCCTGCCGCGAGGGCTTGCGGACTTCGGAATCGGGACACTAGCGGTTGGTCTTTTTCGCCGGCGCCGCGGCGAGGCTCGCCGCCGCCTTGACGATCCAGGCCCGCAGCGCGTCGCGGTCGTTCAGCATGGCCGCGGGCGCGACCACATAGGTCTTGCTGGGCGGCGCGTCCGGTTCATAGCGCAGGGGCGCCGCCCCCGGCGTCGCCAGGAGCTCCGCGTTCAACGGCCCGCTCGCCTTCACCGCCAGCCCGACGTCCGACAGCGAGGCCAGCGGCTTGCCGTGCGCATAGGCGAGGATGCCGCCGAACATCGGCTTGAACAGCAGTTCCAGGTCCGGCGGCGCCGCGTCGCTGAGGATCGCCTCCAGGACTTTCGGATCATGGGCCATCGCTGTGCTCCGACCGGGCCAACCCGGACGATAGGCCATCGCCGTCATCCGTCGCAACCCGACGGGCGCGCCACGCCGCGCTTGCGCCGGCGAGGTCCGATGAGTAGGTTCCGCGCCTCGCTCAGCGGACCCCCATTTCGGGTCCGGCGCCGGCTCTGGAGAGGTGGCTGAGTGGTCGAAAGCACCGCACTCGAAATGCGGCGTGCCTGTGAGGGCACCGTGGGTTCGAATCCCACCCTCTCCGCCAATCGTCTAGAATAAGGCCAGACTGGGCAACAGCTTACGGGTCTTGCTAGGGTTCTCGTCGCCGGCGGCTGATCCAACCCGGCCGAGCCGCCAAATTGCCCCGGGGAAATGGGACGAGGTTCCATGAC
>JBIOED010000128.1:0-9010 GCA_044445675.1 Caulobacterales bacterium
CCCAGCTCCACGGGGTTCGGCTCGCGGTTCAGGCGCTGGACGATGACGCCGTATTCGGCGGCGCTCAGGCCGTATTCGGCGGCCGTCTCGGCCATCGTCTTGGGGGAGGAGAGGCTCATGGCCGGCTTCTAGCCGGACTCGAAAGCGAGCGCGATAGTCGCGCGGGTCAACCGCAGCGCCGGTCGTCTAAAAGAATGAGGAAGGTGTCGACTGACCAGGCGACCCAATCTGGGGGGCTGGGGGGGCTGTTCAGGATCCGGACCGGATGCCGATCAGCCGACAATTCCTATTAACCTTGGGGATGTGTCCGCGGCTGGGTCCCAATGGGGCCATTTCGGGGCGTTGTGCCGTTGCCACAGCGGGCGGCGAACCGCGCGGGTGCGGCGTCCGTGCTCTTGCCAGGCGCCAGGATCTGCGCGCACACCTAAGCTAACGACGGTCGAAAAGCTCGATCGTCGGGGCGAGGGGCCCCGCGGCGCTTCCCAGGATTTCGGTCCTGCGCGGATCAAGAGGAAGCGGCGAAGGCAGTCCGCGAGGGCTGCCTTTTTTGCGTCTGCAATCGCGTCAGACATCCGCGGTCCCACGCGGCGGATCCGCGTGACGCTCCGACGTCTTTCGCCGCCCCCGTTTCGCGCTCTACGCCGGCAAGGCGTGGCAACGCCCGCGCCGCAGGGTGTAGCCGAGGCCGCCGAGGCCGATCAGCATGAACATCCAGGTGGAGGGCTCCGGAATCGACGCGACCGCATTGACGCCATCGAACTGATCGACGAGCAGGGTTTTCCCATCCGTCACGCGAACGCCATAGGTGGTGGTGCCCGGTCCGAGCTCATTGCCGTCGCCCCACAGATTGACTGCAAATCCGCCGGCGACCGTGAAAGCCATGCCGAAGACGTCCACAAAGGTTCCCGTGAACGGGAAGTCGCAGTCTATCGGCGACCCGCCGGGGAAAAACAGATTGTTGTAGCTGAAGGCGCCATTCGGCCCCGGTACATGCGGGACCAAGTCGAAGAAGCTCAGGCTGGAGGGAACCAGGGGGTCGAAAGCCGGATCCCGTTCGTTCGCCGGATGGATCGGAATCAGGCCGGTGATCGCGGCGTTGGAGAGGCCGGCGGCGGCATCGGTAAACGTCCCCGTGATGCTGGTAATCGCATAGGCGCCTGGGGGGTCGGTGCGGCAGGGGTTGTTGCCCGTCGTCCCGCAAGCCGGATTCGGGTCAGGCGGCGCAATGTTAGGTATTGCCGTAAAGACGCCGGCGCCGCTGACGCCCGCGCCGCTGAAGCTGAACGTGACGACCGCGGCATGGGCGGCCAACCCGAAGGTCGACGCCGCGATCAAGACTCCAAGAGCCGGAATTTTCGCTTTCATGGTGCAGCCTCGTGTCCCTTTGGCCCCCATCGCGGGAACGCAGCATGCACGTTTCAATCCGGCAACGACTGATTCGGCCGCCTTACATCTGAGTTTTCTAAAACACTGTTTTGTCGAATTCTTCTGAAAATCACGATCACGTGCGATGGCTCCGGAGAGCATCTTCCCTCTCCGGCGCTTCCGTCTCACCCCTCGGCGTAACCACGCCGACCCTGGTGTCCCATGGAGATCGAACTAGCTGCCGTGCGAGTACCCCGGCGGCAGGGGGCTGTTGAGGTCCTTGTAGCGGTCGCGCAGTTCGAGCTGGCGGGAGGTCATCGGCTGCTGGGCGCCGTGGATGAACACCGCGGTGGCCTGGCTGAGCGGCTCGAAGGGGTCGCCGGTCCAGATCACCAGGTCGGCGTCCTTGCCGGGCTCCAGGCTGCCGGTGCGGTCGGCGACGCCGAAGATGCGGGCCGGGTTGATGGTCACCGCCGCCAGAGCCGCGGCATAGGGCATGCCGTGGGCGACGGCGTTGCCGGCGTCGTAGCGGGTTTCGCGGGCGCGGTAGTCGCCGCCTTCCGACTCGATGGCGACCGTGACGCCGGCGGCCTGCAGGCGCGCGGCATTGTTCATGGTGGCGGCCAGCATCTCCAGGCTTTCCGGCCGGTCGTTGAGCGGGTTGAGCAGCACCGGGACGCCGGCCCTGGCGATCTCGTCGGCCACCATCCAGCCCTCCTCGGCGCCGTCGAGGACGACCTTGAGGCCCTCGTCGTGGGCGAGCTTCAGCACCGCGCGGATGTCCGAGGCGCGGTGGACGTCTGCGATGACCGGCATCCTCCCTTGCACGACCGGGATCAGCGCCTCCAGGTCGGCCTTGGAGAGCGGCAGTTCGCGATAGCCGGCGCGATCGTAGGCGGCCTTGTTCTTCATGTAGTCGCGGACGTCCTGCAGGGCGGTCTTCAAGGCCACGATCTGCGCGCCCCGCGCCCCGCCGGCGACGCCGGCCCCCGCCTCGCCGAAGGGGATCACCATGCCGACCTTGGCGCGGGTGAGGATGTCCTCCCCCTTGGCCAGGTTGACCACCGCGGCCTGGCCCGCGAACAGGGCGTGGGACTTGCTGCCCTCGCCGCCGCCGCCGGCGGTGTAGGTCTCCGCGTCGTCCTCGTCGCCGCCCCGGCGGGCGCGGTAGGGTTTGGGCATGACGACGGCGCTGGTCAGGCCGCCCAGTCGGGCGACCGGCAGCAGGATCGACGCCGGATTGAGCGTGTACTGGATGTCGAAGGCCGCCCCGATCTCCGGGTTGTCGACGCTGAGGTCGTTGCCCTGGGAGTTAACCTCCACCGAGCCCAGTGAGGAGTTGGTGGCGAAGAAGCCGGGCGTCACCGTGGCGCCCTTGGCGTCGATCACCCGCGCGCCGGAGGGCGCGACGGCGCCGGCGCCCACCGCGGCGATCTTGCCGTCGCGGATCACCACCGTGCCGTCGGCGATCTCGCCCGCCGGGCCGGCGGTGAGGATGCGGGCGTGGGTGATGGCGACGGTCTCGGCGTGGGCCGCGGGGGCGGCGATCAGGGCGGCGAGGGCGCAGGCGCCCATCAGAGCGGTGCGCATCAGCGGGCTCCTTCGCCGGGCTGGCCGAGCTCGAAGTCGGACCTCGGTTGATAGCGGGGGTCGCGCCGGTCATAGGCGACGGCGCCGTCCAGATAGACCCGCTCGGTGCGGGCGTAGATCGAGAACGGGTCGTGGTCCCAGATCACAACGTCGGCGCGCTTGCCGGGCTCCAGGCTGCCGGTCTGCTTGAGGATACCGAGCGCCTTGGCCGGGTTGGCGGTGATCCACTTGATGGCCTCGGCCTCGCTGATCTGGTAACCGCCCGCGCGGCCGGCGGCGAGCGCCTCGGCGGCCTCCTGGTTGAGCCGCTGGATCAGGTCGGGGTCGTCGGACTTGATGATCGCGCAGCCGCCCTTGGCCGCATTGACCATGGCCGCGTTGGCTTCGATGCCGTCCAGCATCTCGAACTTCTCGCCCCACCAGTTGGCCCAGGTGGCGACGCAGATGTGGTTGGCGGCCAGCAGGTCGGCGATCTTGTAGGCCTCCACCGCGTGGTGGAAGGCGGCGATATGGTACCCGAACTCCTTGGAGATATCGATCATCTGGGCCATTTCGTCGGCCCGATAGCAATGGTTCTCCACCTGGATCTCGCCGCGCAGCACGGCGGAGAGGGTGTCGAGCCCGAGGTCGCGCTTGGGCGGCTCGGCCTTCTCGCCCTTGGCGACCTTGGCGCGGTATTCGTCCCATCTGCGCTGGTAGTCGGCGGCGTTGATCCAGGCGTTGCGGTAGCCGGCGACGTTGCCCATGCGGGTTGAGGGCGCGCGGCCCTTGGAGCCATAGACCCGCTTGGGGTTCTCGCCGCAGGCCATCTTCAGCGCATAGGGCGCATCGGGGAACTTCATGTCCTGGACGGTGCGCGCGGGGATGTTGCGCAGCACCACGCCGCGGCCGCCGATCAGGTTGCCGGAGCCGGGCAGGATCAAGAGGCTGGTGACGCCGCCGATGCGGGCGGTGTTGAAGCCGGGATCCTGCGGCCAGACGGAATGCTCCGCCCAGACGTCGGCGGTGACCGGGTTGGTCAGCTCGTTGCCGTCGGAATTGGCCCAGACGCTGGGCGAGGCGTAGACGCCCAGGTGCGAGTGGGCGTCGATCAGGCCCGGCGTCACCCACTTGCCGCGGCCGTCCACCGTCTCGTAGCCGGCGGGGACCGCCAGGCCGGCGCCCACCGCCTCGATCCGGCCGTCCTTGACCAGGACGACGCCGTCCTCGATCAGCTGGCCGGTCCCGGTGAACACCTGGGCGCCGACGATGGCGGTCGGGCGGCTGGGCATCGGCCGATAGGTCGACGGGAAGGCGTCGGCGTGGACCATCGGATCGAGGCCAGGTGGCAGGGGCGTGGCCTTGGCGTGCTCCGCCCCGCCGTGCTTGTCCCCGCCCTTGGCCGAGGGCGCCGTCGTGGCGCACCCCGCCATCGTCGCCGCCGCGACCAGCGCGACCGCCCATGTCCATAAGCGCATGAAACTAAAGCCCCGTCCCCAAATCGAGGACGGACGATAGGCTGAGCTTGCGGGCGGCGTAAACAGGGCGCCGCGCAGATTCTCGTCGTCGAACGTCGGTTGTTGAAGCCGACTGTTCTGGAGGGCGCGTCAACTCGACTGGGTGGTGTCCGGCAGGCCCAGGATGCGCTTTGAGATGATGTTGTTCTGGATCTCGGCGGAGCCGCCGTAGATCGACATGGCCTTGCCGGAAAGCCAGCCTCGGACGGTCTCGACCTCTTCGCGGGTGAAGCTTTCGCCCTGCCAGCCCAGCCCCTGGGCGCCCATGATTTCCAGCGTCAGCTCGGCGCGGGTCTGGGCGACGTGGGTGGCGGAGTTCTTCAGCACCGAGGCGCCGTTGGTGGCGCCGTTCGCCTCCTTGGACTCGGCCATCACCCGAGCCAGCGTCAGGCCGTGGACCTTGGCGTCCATCTCGTGGCGGGCGAGGCGGCTGCGCAGGTCTCGGTCCTCAATCCGGCCGTCCGCGTCCACGGCCACGTAGCGCCTGGCGATCTCGTGCAGGGGGACGGCGCGGCCGCCGCCGATGGCCCCGGTCTGGCTGGCCCGTTCATGCTGCAGCAGGCGCTTGCCCACCGTCCAGCCGACGTTGAGCTGGCCGAGCAGGGCGTCCTTGGGCGCCACCGCGTCGGTGAAGAAGGTCTCGCAAAACGGCGAGGCGCCGGCGATCAGCGCGATGGGCCGTGTCTCGATCCCAGGCTGACGCATGTCGACCAGCATGAAGGAGATGCCGTCGTGTTTCCTGGCCGCGGGATCGGTGCGGGTGAGCAGGCCGCACCAGTCGGACCACTGCGCGCCGCTGGTCCATGTCTTCTGGCCCGTGATCACCCAGTGGTCGCCGGCGTCCACGGCCTTGGTCTGCAGGGAGGCGAGGTCGGAGCCGGCGTTGGGCTCCGAGTAGCCGACGCACCAGCGCACCTCGCCGCGGGCGATCGGCGGCAGGTGTCTTTGCTTCTGGGTCTCGCTCCCGTAGTCGAGGATGGTCGGGCCGATCATGGTTATGCCCATCCCGAACATCAGCGGGTTGAAGGCGCCGATCTTGCCCATCTCCTGCGCCAGCACACGGGCCTGTTGGGTCGAGAGGCCGCCGCCACCGTATTCCGTGGGCCAGGTCGGAGTCGCCCAGCCTCTTTCGCCGATGGCCTTCTTCCAGGCGATGAGCTCCGGCGTTTCGACCAGGGAGTCGGTGAGGGACGCGCCGCCCTTGCCCTGCAGCGCCGCCGGGAAGTTGGCTTTCAGCCAGGCGCCGGCCTCGACGCGGAAGTCCTCCAGTTCGAGGTCGCCTCCGAAGTCCGCCATGCCGCCGCTCCCACGCTAGAGATCAAACCCAGGGCGACATCTTAGGCTCCGCGGGCGCGGCCACAAGCATGCCCGTTCGTCCCGCTTAGCGCGCCGGCGTCTTGCCCGGACCCACGGCGGTGTCGATCAGCTGGTCGCCGCCAAGGGTGCGATAGAGGGTCACCAGGTTGTCGGCGCGGATCAGGCGGGTGGAGGCCAGCGTCCGGCGGGCGGCATAGAGGGTGCGCTGCGATTCCAGGCTGTTCAGGAAGGGGTCGATGCCTTCCCGATAGCGCGCCTCCTCCAGGACGTATTCGTCGTTGGCGGCGGCCACCAGGGCGTTCTGGGCGGCCATCTGGTCGGCGATCGTTCCGCGCCGCGCCAGGGCGTCGGCGACCTCGCGGAAGGCCGTCTGGATCGCCTTCTGGTACTGGGCGACGGCAAGGTCCCGCTGGCCCTTGGAGAGCGCCAGGTTCGCGACGTTGGCGCCGCCGGCGAAGATCGTCTGGGCCGCCGATCCCGACACCGACCAGTTGAAGCTGCCGCCGCTGAACAGCGCGCCCAGCGCCGGGCTCGCCACCCCGGCCAGCGCCGTCAGGTCGATGGTCGGGAAGAAGTTGGCCCGCGCCGCGCCGATCTGGGCGTTGGCCGCGCGCAGCCGGTACTCCGCCTGCACGACGTCCGGCCGCCGCAGCAGGACGCGCGAGTCCAGCCCTGCTGGGACCTCCGCGAGCAAGCCGTCGACGCTTTCGATGGAGGCCGGCAGGTCGGCGTCGGCCACCTGGGCGCCCACCAGGAGCTCCAGGGCGTTGCGGTCCTGGGCGACGAGCGTGGTCAGGTTGGCGACGTCCGACCTGGCCTGTTCCAGGACCGTCTGGGCCAGGCGCAGGTCGGTGCGCGGCGCGATGCCGCCGGTGAGCCGGGCGCGGGTCAGGTCCACGCTGCGCTGGGCGCTGACGACGGTGTCGTTGGCGACAGTCAGCAGGCTGCGGTCGGTGGCGAGCGTCAGATAGGCGTCGGCGACTTCGGCGACCAGGGTCAGGCGCGCGGCGTGGACGCCGGCTTCGCTGGCCAGGTACTGCTGCTGGGCGGCGTGGCTGAGGGAGCGGAGGCGGCCGAAGAGGTCGATCTCGAAGGCGCTGAAGCCGATGTCGGCGTCATAGCTGCGGTTGGTCTGGCGCTGGGCGGCCGTCTGGCCGTTGGGCGTGGAAATGGCGCCTCGGTTCTGGGCCTGCGTGGCCCCGGCGGTGGCCACGATCCTCGGCAGCAGCTGGGCGCGCTGCACGCGGTACTGCGCGCGGGCGATGGTGACGTTGGCCAGCGCGACCTGCAGGTCCTGGTTGTTGTCGATCGCCCGGGCGATGATCGCCTGGAGGTGCGGGTCCTTGAAGATATCGCGGTAACTCACCGAAGGCAGGGCCGCGGTGGGCGAGGGATAGGCGGCGCCCACCGGCCAGGTCTGCGGCGCGGCGGGCGCCGGGCGCAGGTAGTGCGGCTCCAGGGTGCAACCCGCCAGGGTCGCGCCGCTGAGCAGGATTGCGAGCAGCCTCCTCATGCCGAGGTCTCCGGGATGGCGTCGCCGGGGTGCGTCTCACTCCGGGGCGCGTGGCGGCTTTTGAACAGGCGCCGCACCATGACAAAGAACATCGGCACGAAGAAGATGGCGATCGCGGTGGCGGTCAGCATGCCGCCGATCACCGCCGTGCCGATGGCGATGCGGCTCTGTGCGCCCGCGCCGGTGGAGATCGCCAGCGGCAGCACCCCGAAGATGAACGCCAGGCTGGTCATCAGGATTGGCCGCAGCCGCAGCCGGGCAGCCTCCAGGGCGGCCTCGTAGGGGCTCGCCCCCTCCCGCTCGGCGCCCTCGGCGAACTCGACGATCAGGATGGCGTTCTTGGCCGAGAGCCCCATGGTGGTGAGCAGGCCCACCTGGAAATAGACATCGTTGGAGAGCCCTCTCAGCGCCACCGCGACGGCCGCGCCCACCAGGCCCAGCGGGATCACCAGCAGCACGGAAAACGGCACCGACCAGCTCTCGTAGAGCGCAGCCAGGCACAGGAAGACCACCAGCAGCGAGATGGCGTAGAGCACCGGCGCCTGGCCTCCGGACAGCCGCTCCTGGAACGAGAGCCCGCTCCAGGCGACGGAGACGCCCGGCAGTTTCGCCGCCAGGGCCGCGATGTGATCCATCGCCTCGCCGGAGCTGCGTCCCTGGGCCGCGTCGCCCTGGAATTCGTAGGAGGAAACCCCGTTGAAGCGCTGCAGCGTCGTCGGCTGCCGGTCCCAGCCGATCTTCGCGAAGGCGGAGAACGGCGCCATCTCGCCGTTGCCGGCGCGCACGAACCAGTTGCCGAGATCCTCGGGCCGGCTGCGATAGGGCGCATCGCCCTGCACATAGACGCGCTTGACCCGTCCGCGGTCGACGAAGTCGTCGACGTAGTCGCCGCCCCAGGCGGCGGTCAGGGTGCTGTCCACGCTGGCCTGGGAAACCCCCAGGGCGCCGACCTTGTCCTGGTCGATGTTGACGTTGAGGGTCGGGTTGTCCGGAAGCGAGTTCAGGCGCACGCCCGACAGCACCGGATCGTTCCTCGCGTCGGCGAGGAGCTGGTCGGCGCGGGCCTTGAAGTCCGTTCGGCTGAGATGTCCGCTGTTGAGCAGTTCCAGGGTGAAGCCGCTCGATTGGCCGAGCCCGCGCACCGGCGCCGGGTTCAGGGCGAAGAACTGCACGTCGCGCATGTTGGAAAGTGCGCGCGTGGCGCGCTGGGTGATCGCTACGGCCGAGTTCTCCTTGCCCTTGCGCTGGTCCCACGGCTTGAAGGACAGGAAGCCGCGCCCGGCGTTCTGCCCCGCGCCTGCCTGCCCCTGGCCGACCACCGCGTAGATGGCGGTGACGTTGGCCTTCTCGCTGGTCAGGAAATAGTGCTCGATCTGGCGCACGGCGGCGAGCGTCCGGGCAAAGGTCGCGCCCGACGGCAGGGTGTACTGGATCTGGGCGACGCCCTGATCCTCCTGCGGCAGGAAGCTGGTCGGGAGCCTGAGGAACACCACCACCAGCAAGGCGACGATGGCGGCGTAGACGAACATGGCGATCCGCATCCGCCCGATCACCGCCTTCACGCCGCGCTCGTAGCGTTCCACATTGCGCGCAAACCATGTGTTGAAGCGCTCGCCAAACCGGTGCGCGAACCGCGCGACGGGGCCGCCCGACTGGCGGTGCGCGCTCGGCCGCTTCAGCAAGGTGGCGGCCAGGGCCGGGGACAGCACCAGCGCCACCACCACCGACA
>JBIOED010000129.1:0-9001 GCA_044445675.1 Caulobacterales bacterium
CCTGGACATAGCCGCCCGCCCCGGCCCGGGTCCTCTGGAGTTCGGCGCATTCCAACCCGCTCGCCACCTCGACGAACCGCTCGCCGGCGTAGGCCGCCTCCAGCGCCACGTGCAGGTCGGACGGATCGGGCCGGCCGGGCAAAGCCCAGAGCTGCAGCGGAACCTCGACGATCATGCCCTGGGCGAAGCGCCCGACGGAGGGCGCAAACACCGGCGGATGGGTCAGGCCGGCATGCTTCTGCATCTCCGGCAGATGCTTGTGCGCCAGGGTCAGGCCGTAGACGCGCAAGGCGTCGTTCGTTCCGCCCGGTGACGCCCGGCTCTCGAATTCCTCGATGAGCCCCCTGCCGCCGCCCGAGTAGCCGGAGATGGCGTTCACGCTCAGCGGGAAATCCGGCGGGATCAGGCCCGCGGCTACCAGCGGCCGAACGAGGCCGATGAAGCCGGTGGGATAACAGCCCGGATTGGCCACCCGCATGGCGGCGGCGATTGCCGCTCGCTGGCCTGGGGCCATTTCGGCAAAACCGTAGGTCCAACCCGGCGTCGTGCGGTGCGCAGTCGAGGCGTCGACGATCCGCACGGCATTGGACCGCACCAGCGACACCGCTTCGCGCGCCGCCTCGTCCGGCAGGCAGAGCACGACCGCGTCGACTCCGTTCAGCAGTTCGGCCCGCGCGTCGGCGTCCTTGCGCCGGGCGGGGTCGATGGAGACCACCTCCAGGTCGCTGCGCCTCGCCAACCGCTCGCGGATCTGCAGGCCGGTCGTGCCGGCTTCGCCATCGATGAAGACTGTGTGGGCCATGAGGTCGAGTTCCAGACCGGACAAAGAAAAGGGCGCTCCGGTTTCCCGAAGCGCCCTTTCGAAACGCGAATTCTCGCGATTCGCTGTTAGCGCTTCGAGAACTGGAAGCTGCGTCGGGCCTTGGCCTTGCCGTACTTCTTGCGCTCCACGACCCGGCTGTCGCGCGTGAGCAGGCCATGCGGCTTCAGGACGGCGCGCAGGCCGGGCTCGTAGTAGGTCAGCGCCTTGGAGATGCCGTGGCGGATCGCTCCGGCCTGGCCGGAAAGGCCCGAGCCTTGCACGGAGACGATCACATCGAATTGGCCCGCACGGTCGGCGAGGTCCATCGGCTGGGCGATCATCATCCGCAGCACGGGACGCGCGAAATAGACCTCCTGGTCGCGGCCGTTGATGGTGATCTTGCCCTTGCCGGGCTGAATCCAGACGCGCGCGATGGCGTTCTTGCGCTTGCCGGTGGCATAGGAGCGGCCCTGGGCGTCGACCTTGCGCTCGTGGACGACGACGTCCTCGGCTTGCGTGCCCAGGCCCTTGAGGGCGTCAAATCCAGTAGCGGCTTCGGGGGTGGTGGCTTCCGACATGCTCAGGCGCTCCGCACGTTCTTGGCGTTCAGGTCGGCGAACGCGATGGTCTCGGGGTTCTGGGCGGCGTGCGGATGCTCGGGCGCGTTGTAGATGCGCAGGTGCGTCAGCTGCTTGCGGGCCAGCGGGCTTTCCTTGGGCAGCATGCGCTCCACGGCCTTCTCGAGCACCCGCTCGGGGAAGCGGCCGTCGAGGATCTGGCCCGCGGTGCGCTGCTTGACGCCGCCGGGGTGGCCGGTGTGCCAGTAGTAGATCTTGTCGGACAGCTTCTTGCCGGTGAACTTCACCTTGTCGGCGTTGACGACGACGACGAAGTCACCGCAATCGACATTCGGGGTGTAGTCGGGCCGGTGTTTGCCGCGAAGACGTTTGGCGATGAAGGTCGCGAGGCGGCCGACCACGGCGTTCTCGGCGTCGATCACGATCCACTTCTTCTCGACCTCGGCGGGCTTCAACGAAGCCGTGGTCTTCATCATGGGAAAGGGTTCCGTAAACTGGCGGAGCAAGGCGGCCCCGACGTGAGCGGGCGGATATGCCGAGAATGCCGCGCCCTGTCAACTCGATGTGTGCGGAATAGGTTCACATCGTTGAAAAGTCAGAGTTTTTCGAGTACGGTAATATATTACCGCTAACCGCCCTTGGCCTTCGTCTCTTCCGCCAGATAGGCCGCGCTCAGAGTCTTCTTCTCCGTCGCGGTGGGAAGCAGCGTCGGGTAGAACTGCACGAAGGTCGTGTCCACCGCCCCATGCTGTTCGTGGCAGAGGTTGCATTGCGAGGTCTGCGGCTGGGCCGCAGTGGGTCCCGCGCCCATGGGGAAGAAGGCCCAGCCGCTCTTGAAGCGGGCGACGTCCTTCACGTGGGCTTCGGCCCCGACCCGGTCGGTCTGGAACTGACCGCTCTTGTTGATCGAACCCCGGCCCTGCCCTTTGCGGATCTCCAGCACCATGACCGTCTTGTCGGGCCACGTCCCGGTCCTCTGGAACGCGGCGTAGGAGGCCGGATCGACGAAGACCGAGTCGAAGATGTGCTGCGAAGGCGGCGGCCCGTCCACATAAGCCATATCCATGCCGGTGGAGAGGTAGACCCAGGTCCGGTACGCCTTGGGGAACACCAGCTTGCCGTCGGGCGTGTAGACGGCCGCCGGCGCAGGCGCCTCGGCCCGCGAGACCGCAGCGGCCGCGAGGCCTCCGGCCAGGGCGACGGCGAGCGCCGCCGAGAAGATCCGTATTTCAGATTTCATTCGCCGCCCCATGCTTTGCCTCAGCGGATTTTGTCGCCTGGGGGGCAAGTCCGCAATGACATGGAACCCATGATTCCGGACTCTATCGCGCGCCCTCCAGTCCGCTCTCGGCGCGAGCTAGACCCGGCGAACCCGCCACGCGAAGGCGACCGCCAGGCTGAGCGTCAGGGCGGCGGTGAACTGGTGGGCGACGCCCAACCCCAGCGGGACGCGGGTCATGAGGGTGGCTACGCCGAGGGTGGCCTGAGCCAGCACCAGGGCGGCGAGGCCGAGCGCGAGGCGCCTGGAGCCCTGCGGCAGGTAACGCGACCGCCAGGCGCCAATGCCCACGGCCAGCGCCGCGAGCGCCAAGAGATAGGCCACCAGCCGGTGGTGCAACTGCACGGCGGCCTGGCTGTGCGCCAGGGTCGCCCAGAGGGTCGGCCCAGCATAGTCCTGTGGCAGCAGGTGGCCCGCGAACAGCGGCCAGTCGTTGTAGACCAGGCCCGCCTGGTTTCCAGCCACCAGGGCGCCCAGCAGGACCTGGAGGTAGATCAGGCCCAGCAGGCCCAGCGCCCAGCTGCCCCACCTGCTCGGCAGGGTCTGCCGCGCCCAGCCTGCCCAGGCGTCCAGCGCCATCCAGATCAGGGCGCCCAGCAACGCGAATGCGATGCCCAGGTGCAGCATCAGCCGCTCCGGGGCGACGGAAACCCGCTGGGACAGGCCGCTGACCACCATCCACCAGCCTACGATAGGCTCCAGCCCGCAGAGGACGACGACGCCCGCCAGGGAGCCCCACAGGCGGCGCGGAATCTCGCGGCGAACGGCGAACCACGCGAGCGGGACGAGGAACACCACGCCGAGCAACCGGGCCAGCAGCCGGTGGGACCATTCCCAGGCGTAGATGAAGCGGAACTGGCCCAGGGTCATGCCCGGGTTGACGAGGCGGAATTGCGGGATCGCCCTATAGCGCGCGAATTCCGCCTGCCAATCGGCGAGGCTGAGCGGCGGCAGGACGCCGGAGATCGGTTTCCACTGGGTGATCGACAGGCCCGAGCCGGTCAGGCGCGTCGAGCCGCCCACCACCACCATGGCCAACACCAGCACGGCGACGACCAGAAGCCAGATCGCCACGGCGCGGGACCGGTCGGAACGCAGGAACGAGGTCATGGTCAGCGGCCCTAGCGCGGAAAGGCCGCCCCGTCCACGCTTCCGCCCGGCCTGCGCGGCGGCTAAGCAGGGCCGATGAATGTGCGTCTTCGCAAACTGCTCGGCCTGGTCGGCATCCTGGCCTTCCTGGCGCTCTACGTCGGCCTCATCGGGCGCATCGCCGTCTACGTTCCCGACCACGGCCCGCTGCAGTTGGCCTTCTACGCCCTGGCCGGCGTCTGCTGGGGCATTCCCATCCTGCCGCTGATCAGTTGGATGAACCGCGGGCGTTAGGGCTTTTCGGGATTGCGGCGACGAGGATCGCCCGCCTATAAGGCGCGCTCGCCGCGAGGCGTCGGAGCGTAGCGCAGCCTGGTAGCGCACTTGACTGGGGGTCAAGGGGTCGCAGGTTCAAATCCTGTCGCTCCGACCATTTCTTCCCCCACCCTGGTCGTCATGGTCGGCCATGACGCGGCACGTGAAAAGATCAGGAGTGCAGCAGCGCGTCGAGCCGCTGTTTGGCGGTCTCCAGGTCGCGCAAGGCCTGGTAGAGGCCGTCGCGCCCGCCGTCGGCGGCCGGCGCGGTCGCAGCCGCCGGCGCAGCGGCCTCTCCACCGCCGCCGACCAGGCGGCGCACCCCTTCCTCGCGATGCAGGCGCTGGACGCCCTTGATGGTGTAGCCCTCGTCGTGGAGCAGGCGCTTGACGCCGCGCAATACCGCGATGTCGGAGGGGCGATAGAATCGCCGGCCGCCGGCCCGCTTCATCGGTCGGATGAAGGAGAATTTGGTTTCCCAGAACCGCAGGACATGTTGCGGCACGCTGAGCTCGTCCGCCGCTTCGGAGATGGTCCGAAAGGCTTCGGGGCCCTTGGCCACGTTCCTAAGCCGTCCTCACCGCGCCAGCGCCCGGTCGACGCGGGCCTTCATGACCTGCGAGGCGCGGAAGCCGATCACCCGGCGGGGCTCGATGGCGGCCGGTTCGCCGGTCTTGGGGTTGCGCCCCATGCGCGCGCGCTTGGCGCGGACCTGGAAGACACCGAATCCGGAAAGCTTGACCTGCTGGCCCTTCTCCAGGGCGACGGCCATCAGTTCGAGCACGCGCTCGACCAGCTCGCCGCAATCCTGGCGTGTCAGGCCCACGTCCTCATGGACCGCTTCGCAGAGGTCCGCTCGCGTAACCGTCGCGCCCTTCATGCTCTCCCGTTCCCCCATAGCGCCGTTACCAACGTGCCCTGATTGTCCTATCGGGTCAAAGACTTCAAGCCTCGGATTGTGCGAAACAGTCAAGCTTGCGTCTTTCACGCCGACCGGGGGCGTTGCGCTCAGAGCCTGAGGACGCAGGCGCCCCAGGTCAGGCCGCCGCCCATGGCTTCCAGCAACAGCATCTGACCCGGCTTGATCCGCCCATCCCGCACGCCCTGGTCCAGCGCCAGGGGAATCGAGGCGGCCGAGGTGTTGGCGTGCAGGTCGAGCGTGGTGATCACCTTGGCCTCGTCGATGCCGAGCCGGCGCGCCACGCCCTGCAGGATGCGCAAATTGGCCTGGTGAGGCACGAACCAGTCGACGCTGGCGACCTCGACGCCGGCGTCGGCGGCGGCTGCGGTCACGGCCTCCGATATGTTCACCACCGCATGGCGGAACACCTGGCTGCCCTGCATCCGAAGCTTGCCGACCTGGCCGCTGGTCGAGGGGCCGCCGTCGACGAACAGCAACTCCTGCTTGGTCCCGTCGGCGCGCAGGGCAAACCCCAGCAGGCCGCGGTCCGCGGTGGTCCCCTCGCCGGCCATCGGTTCGATCACCACGGCCCCGGCGCCGTCTCCGAACAGCACGCAGGTGCCGCGGTCGGTCCAGTCCATCAGCCGCGTCATGGCCTCGGCCCCGATAACCAGGGCGCATTTCGACCGGCCCCGGGCGGTGAAGCCGTCGGCGACCGAGAGCGCGTAGACGAAGCCCGAGCAGACCGCCTGGACGTCGAAGGCGATGCCCACCGGGCAGCCCAGCTTGCGCTGAACGATAGTCGCCACGGCCGGGAAGGTCAGGTCGGCAGTCGTGGTGGCGACGATGATCAGGTCGACGTCCTGCGGCGTCCGCCCGGCGGCGTCCAGTGCGCGGCGCGCCGCCGCCACGGCGAGATCAGAGACCGGCTCATCGTCCGCCACCTGATGGCGCTGACGGATGCCGGTCCGCTCGACGATCCATTCGTCGGAGGTGTCCACGAACTTGGCGAGGTCGTCGTTGGTCACCACCCGGTCCGGCAGATAGGCGCCGACCCCCGTCACCACGGTTCGTAGCACGCTCGTCACTCAGTCGCTCCTTGCGAGGCGCCGCGCTGCGGAGCGGCGCCGTTCGACGCCGCCGCATCGGCCGGCGCCGGCGCGGCCAGCGCATCGGGGAGCCGTCTCATATTCCGTTCGATCTCGGCGGAGAAGTCGCTGCGCGCCAGATCGGCCGCCAGCCGAATCGCCAGGGCGAAATCCCGGTCGCTGGCGCCGCCGTGGCATTTCAGAACGATGCCGTTCAGGCCGAGCAGCGGGGCGGCCGGCGTCGGGCTCATTCGCTCGCGAAACTTCATCAGCGCCGAGCGGGCGAGGATCGCGCCCAGGGTGGCGGCCAGGCCGGAGGTGAGCGTGCTGCGGAGTTCGGCGTTGATGAACCGGGCCGCGCCCTCCATGGCCTTCAGCGTCACATTGCCCGTGAAGCCGTCCGTGACGATCACGTCGACGGAGCCTCGGGTGATGTCGTCGCCTTCCACGAAGCCGCGATAGTCGAGGTCGATCTTGCCTTCACGCAGGATGCGATGGGCCTCGCGCACCTCTTCGTGGCCCTTCATCTCCTCGGAGCCGACGTTCAGCAGGCCCACCGTGGGCTTGGGCGCCCCGTGGGCCGCGCGATGGAAGGCCTCGCCCATGATGGCGAACTCCACCAACCGCTCGGCGTCGCAGTCGATGTTGGCGCCGACGTCGAGAAAGGTGGTCACCCCGCGCGGCGTCGGGATGCTGGCGACCAGCGCCGGGCGCTCTAGGTCGGCGCTCATCCGCAGGACCAGCTTGGAGATCGCCATCAGGGCGCCGGTGTTGCCGGCCGAGACCGCCGCCGCCGCGTGGCCCTCGCGCACCGCCTCGACCGTGCCCCACATCGAGGTGCCCTTGCCGCGGCGCAACGCCTGGGCGGGCTTTTCGTCCATGGCGATCACCCGCTCGGCGTGGTGGATCTCCACGCGCCGCGCGGCGTCGGGATGCTTGGCGAGCGCGGCCGCAATCACCGTCTCGTCGCCGTGCAGCAGGAACCGGACTTCCTGCGGCAGGCCGGCGATCGCGCGCACCACGGCGGGGATCACCACGGGCGGCCCGTGGTCTCCGCCCATGGCGTCGATGGAAATCACCAATGGCTGGGTCAAGGCGGCGCTGTGGTCCTTCGACGGGTCCCGCCGGATTCGCCCGCGACGATAGCGCCCAGGCTCGGCAAAGCAAACAAGGCCTTGCGGCGTCAGGTCTCGCCGTCCTTCAACTTCCTGAGCACGGCGAAGGGCGATTCCGGTCCCTCGGGCGGCGTATAGTCGAACTCGACGCCGGGTTTGCGGGCGAAGGGATCGATCTCCAACGCCAGGTGCTCGATGACATAGGCCGCCAGGTCGATGGCTTCGTCCGCCAGCACGTCGGGCGGGTCGGGCGCCTGGGGATCGTAGTCGACCTCGCCGCCGGCGGCTGCAGGCGCCTGCGGGCTGCCGGACGGCACCGCGCGCACCTCGATCTCGCCGCTCAACGGTTGTTCGAAATTGTCCAGCGAGACCGCGCAGATCTGCTCCACCACGGCGTCGAAGCGGCCGGTGATCTCCACCCCGTCCATCCACGGCTTGAGAGTGAGGTCCGCGGCCAGGGCCGGCAGGGATTCCAGGCCGAGGTCCTTGGCGATCCTGGCACGCTCGGCTTCATCGGGCTCGAGGCGCAGGTTCAATGTCCCGCGGCCCAATTCGTGCAGCCGCACCGGCGTGGTCCAAGCCCGGCTCATGCCGCGCCCCAATCGACCTCGCCGGCCAGCAGGCGCTCCACCGGCTGGGCCGAGAGCGCGGCCCGCCGGCCGAGGACATAGGCCGCCAGGCGCGGAGCCGGCGCGACGTCGGCCTCGGCGTAGACCGTGCGACCGAGCAGCGCCCGCAGCGGGCCTTCGTCCGGCAGGGCCGCAAACGCCGCCTCATAGGACTTGCCGCGGCCGTAGAAGGCTTCACCCAGCTTGCGCATCTTGCGGCCCACGGCCAGGTCGCCGACGCCCATCTCGCGCAGCGCTTCGTCAAGGCTCTTCACATAGGTGTCGAACAGCGCCTGGGAGACCTCGGCCGCAGGCTCGCCATGCCCGCGCAGGCGGTCGAGCAGCAGGACCACGTGCAGGCTGTAGAGTTCGAAGCGGCCCTCGACGGTGTCTGGCGCGCCGAGGTCCGCATAGAGCGCAGGCTCGCGCGACTGCTCCACGGCGCGGGCGTAGAGCGCGCGTCCGGCGGCGCGCGCCGGGCGGGGTCGGAACAGACGGTCCAGCAGCATGACGCCTCGATTTCGCCCGATCCGTTGCATAAAGCCGCATTGAACTAAGGGGCGGGCGACGATAGGTCAAAGCCTCAGGCCCAACCGTTTGCAAAAGCGCAGGTTCCAAGCTTCCATGACCTCACGAGCCGCCTTCGCCGTCCTCGCCGCCGGCCTGCTGGCCCCGGCGGCCGCCGTCAGCCTTTCGGCCTGCGCGCCGATCACCAGCTACTCCGGATTCCAGGCCATCGAGTCCAACCCGAAGGATGTGAAGGTCGGAACCGACACCATGTCGACCGTCCGCGCCCGCCTCGGCTCGCCCTCGACGACCGGCACCTTCGACCCCAACACCTGGTTCTACATGAACCAGGTGAAGTCGCGCGTCGCCTTCAGGCAGCCAGAGGTGGTCGCGCGCAACATCACCGCCATCACCTTCAACAAGGAGTCCGAGGTCGTCGAGCGCGTCAACAACCTGACCCTGAAGGATGGCAAGGTCATCGCCTTCAACGGCCGCGAGACGCCCACCCGCGGACGCGAGTTGAGCATCCTGGAGCAAATCCTGGGCACCGTCGGCCGCGGCACCCTGCTGCCCAGCGACCAGGACCAGGGCGTTCCGGGGACCCGCCCCGGCGACCGCCGGAATTAGAATCGCCCTTCCCCTCCCTCATGGGAGGGACAGGCCGCATGAGCGGCCAGGGTGGGGCGGTCGCGTTCACGCGCTGACACCGCGCTGCGGCC
>JBIOED010000130.1:0-8951 GCA_044445675.1 Caulobacterales bacterium
CGTGGCCGCCGTCGATGTTCTCGTAGTAGAGGTAGTCGTAGCCGTATTCCTTCAGCCGCGCCGCGGCCTTGCGGGCGTGCGCCGGGTGCACCCGGTCGTCCTTGGTCGAGGTCTCGATGAACACCTTCGGATAGGGCTGGCTGGGCTTCAGCAACTGGTAGGGCGAATAGGTTTCCAGCACCGCCCGCTCGGCCGGTACGGCCGGATCGCCGTACTCGCCCACCCAGGAGGCGCCGGCGCCGATGTGGGTGTAGCCGATCATGTCGAACAGCGGCACCTGGATGACGATGGCGTTGTAGAGTTCCGGGTGCTGGGTAAGCGCCACGCCCATCAACAGGCCACCGTTCGAGCCGCCCTCGATGCCCAGCTTCTTCGGATTGGTGATCTTGCGCGCGATCAGGTCACGGCTGACGGCGAAGAAGTCCTCGTAGACTCGCATGCGGTTGAGCTTCAGGCCGGCGTTGTGCCAGCGTGGGCCGAACTCGCCGCCGCCACGGATATTGGCCAGCACATAGACCCCGCCCTTTTCCAACCAGAGCTTGCCGGCCATGGCCGCATAGGCCGGCGTCTCGCTGACCTGGAAGCCGCCGTAGGCGGTAAGCAGGGTCGGCGCCTGCCCGTCGAGCTTCAGCGTCTTGGGCCGCACCACCCAATAGGGGACCTTCGTTCCGTCCCTGGAGATCGCCCAGAACTGGTCGACCGTGTCTTTCGAGGCGTCGAAGCGCGCGGGCGTGGCCTTCAGCATCTGCGTCTTGCCGCTGGCGCTGTCGGCCAGCCACTGGCTCGACGGGGTCAGGAAACTGGTCACCCCCACGATCATGCGATCGTCGGCGTCGGAGGCCGATGAGACGGTGATGGTGGAGTCCTTGGGAAGTTCCGCCGTCGCCTGGGCCCAGCCCCCAGCCGCGTGACGGAAGGTGATCAGCTTGCCCCTGACGTTATCGTACAGCACGACCGCCAGCCGATGGCGGGTGTTGGCCACCTGGTCGATGGCCTGGCTGGCGGTGGGCCGCAGGACCAGCGTGCCTTTCAGGTCGGCCGGATCGGCCTTCACCGCCGCCAGGTCGAAGGCCACGAGGTCGCCCTCCCTGAAGCCCTTCTGCGGCCAGTCCTGCTCCAGGGTGACGACCAGTTGGCCGTCCACATAGGCCTGGATGGTCGACTTCGTCGGCAGCTCGACCTTGCGCGGCCCCTGCGGGGTGATCAGCTGGATCTCGTTGTTGAAGAAGTCGAGGCCCCGCTGCGCCAGCAGCGCGGCCACCGTCCCGTCCGGCTCGTTCAGCACCACTGGGCTCGTCGAAACATCGGTCTTGCGGCCCCGGAACACCTCCTGCGCGTCGCTCAGCGGCTCGCCGCGTTTCAGGGTCTTCAGGATGTAGGGATAACTCGACTGGGTCAGGTCGCCCGGCGTCCACTCGGTGGCGACCGCCAAGGTGTCCTTGTCGATCCAGGCGACGTTCGACTTGGCCTCCGGCAGGCTGAAGCCGCCCGCCACGAACTTGCCGGCCTGGGCGTCGAACTCGCGCGTCTCAACCGCGTCCTTGCCGCCGTTGGAGAGCGAGATCAGGCAATAGCGGTCGGCCGGCTTCAGGCATTGCGCGCCCTTGAACACCCAGTTCTTGCCCTCGGCCTTGGCGAGCGCATCCACGTCGAGCAGGGTTTTCCACTCAGGCGCCGCGGTTCGGTAGCTCTCGAGGGTCGTCGTGCGCCAGACGCCGCGCACGTGGTCGGCGTCCTGCCAGAAGTCGCGCAGGGTTCCGTCGCCGGCGATGGCGACGCCCGGAATGCGGTCCTTGGCGGTGGCGATCTTCAGGGCGTCGGCATAGAGGCCGGCATAGCGCGGGTCGTTCTGCAGCTGCGGCAGCGAGCGGGCGTTCTCCGCCCTGGCGAAGGCCAGCGCCTTGGCGCCCTCCGCCTCTTCCATATAGGCGTAGGGGTCGCTGGTCGGGGCCGCGCCCATGAGGAATGCTCCTGCCAAAAGGGCCGCCGTCGCACGCACGATCATGTTCCTGAAATCCCCCGACGGCCTCGCGCGATAGAGGCGGATGCGGCGGCAAAGCTCAAGGGCGTTCGCGTGGGCGCATAGGCTCCCCCGGCGATAGGGGATTGCCCTGAATTGATCCGACGGCCCAGACGGGCAGAATGGGGGATGCTCGGCACGCCGGCCCGACTGCAAGCCAGGGACAGATTGCGGTCCGCCTTCCGGGCGAGCCCGGCGGACGACGCGACTGCGCTTGGCAGGTTCTTCCTCGGCCAGCTCGTGGCGCTGATCGCCGCGATGGCGACGCTCGCCGCGCACCTGGTCCTGGGCCCGCTGTTCAACCATTCGGTCTATCTCTTCTGCCTGCCGGCGCTGCTCGTCTGCGCGGGCCTGGGCGGGTTCCCGTCCGCCATGAGCGCCACCGTGATCCTGGCCGCAGGCGCCTTCATCGCCGACGCCTATGTTGAGCTGGCGGAGCCGGAACGGTTTGCGCGGCTCGCCCTCTTCCTGCTGCTGGGCGCCGGCGTGGCCTATGCCGGCGGCCGGCTGCGGCGGTCGATCGGAGACTGGCGCCGGGATCTCGCAGGGTTTGAGGAGCGTGAGGCCATCCTGCGGTCCAGCCTGGACGCGGTCCCCGACGCCAGCATGGTCATCGACGAGGAAGGTCTGGTCATCAGCTTCAGCCATGCCGCCGAGCTGCTGTTCGGCTGGGCGAGCGCCGACATCTGCGGGCGAAGCATCCACACCCTGATGCCGCAAGCCTCCGCCGACGCCCACGACCACGAGATGCAGCGCTACCTGCAGACCGGCGACCGACGGGTCATGGGCAGTTCGCGCCAGGCCAGCGGCCTGCGCAAGGACGGCTCGGAATTCCCGATGGAACTGCGCATCGGCGAGGTGCGCACCGATCGCCACCGCTATTTCACCGGCGTGGTCCGCGACCTCAGCACCATCCGCGAGGCAGAGCGCCGTTCCGACGAGCTACATGCGCAGCTGACCCAGGTCTGGAGCCTCAACTCCATGGGCGAGATGGCCTCGGTGCTTGCCCATGAACTCAACCAGCCGTTGTCGGCGGTGGCCAACTATCTGCGCGCCGCCAGGACGCTGATCGCCAATCTGGAGGTCGACGACGACGACCTGATCGACGCGGTTTCGCGCGCCGGCGACCAGGCCGTCCGGGCCGGAGAAATTATCCGCACCATGCGCGACCTGGCCACCCGCGGCGGCACGGAACAGAAGCCCGAGAGCCTCTCCGCCATCTTGTCGGAGATCGAGTTCATCATAGGGTTAATGGTACGCGATGCCGACGCACGGGTAGTTTACGACCTCTACCGCGGAGCCGACACTGTCATGGCCGACCGCATTCAGATTCAGCAGCTTGTGGTTAACTTGGTGCGCAATGCGATCGACGCGGTCGCAAAGTTCCCGGATCGCGAAATCAAAATCTCCACCAAGCTGAATTCAGGACGCAGACTACGCACGACAGTCGAAGACAGTGGGCCGGGCGTAGATACCGCTGTTATGGGACGAGTCTTTCAGCCCCTTGCCAGCACGAAACCCACCGGAATGGGGCTAGGCCTTTCGATTTGTCGCGCTATAGTCGAAAACCACGGCGGGAAAATCTGGGTCGAACCCAGCCCGTTGGGAGGCGCCGCCTTCAGTTTTGTACTGGCGCGAACGGGTGCGAGTGATGACGCCAGCGGCCGATCGGACCGTATTCGTCGTCGATGACGACGCCGCCGCCCTGGATTCGCTGGTCCTGCTGCTGCGCTCCGACGGGCTCTACCCTAGCGGGTTTTCCTCGGCGCAGGCCTTTCTCGAAGGCCTGTCGCCGGACGCCCGCGGCTGCGTCATCAGCGACGTGCGGATGCCCGGGATGGATGGCGTCCAGCTGATCAGGACGCTGAAGGCGATGCACTGCATCTTGCCGGTGATCGTCGTCACCGGCCACGCCGACGTCACCGTCGCAGTGCAGGCGATGAAGGCCGGCGCCTCCGAGTTCGTGCAGAAACCCTTCGAAAGCGAACTGATCCTGCGCCTGGTGCGCGCCTGCCTGGAGGATAACGACGACGCCATCGACGCGGGGGCCAAGCGCACGCGGGTGCTGCGCCGCATCGAAAGCCTGACGCCGCGCGAACGGCAGGTCCTGGGCCTGATCATGGACGGCGCGAGCAACAAGGTGGTCGCCTCCAGCCTGTCGATCAGCCCGCGGACCGTGGAGATCTACCGCGCCAACGTCATGTCGAAGATGCGCGCCGACAGCCTCTCCGACCTGATCCGCATGACCCTGTCGGCCGGCACGGCCTGACGGGCGCAATATTCCGGCCTCGCGCCGCTATTTGCAAACGTCGCTATCACGTGATAGCATGTGATCATGCCCCAGCTTCTGGTCAGAGACGTTCCCCGTGATGTCGTGGAAGCGCTGAAGCGGCAGGCTTCCAGCCATGGCCGAAGCGCTGAGGCAGAGCATCGCGCTATCCTGGAGAAGGCCTTGAAGGCTGGACGCGAGGCTTTCAGGGCGCGCGCTCGCCGCCTTCGGGACGAAACATACGGACGGATAGTGGGCGAGTCCGCCGACCTGATCCGCGAAGACCGCGAAAGCCGGTGAGCGTCGTCGTCGATGCGTCCGTGGCGCTCAAATGGGTGCTCGACGAGCCCGGAAAAGAAGCGGCCGACGCGTTGCTAGACGAGGAACTGATCGCTCCTGCCCTATGGCTGCTGGAAGCCGCCAACGCGCTTTGGCGGCGCGTGCGGCGCGGCGAGATCAGCGACGATGAAGCCCGAGAGCGCCTCATGGAGCTCTACAACGCGCCGGTGACGACCCGCGCGATCGAAGACGACCTCCTGGCGGCCGCCGACCTCGCGAACGCGCTGGGTCATCCGGTGTACGATTGCCTCTATCTGGCGGTCGCCATCCGGGAAAACACCTATGTGGTTACTGCGGACGGTCGCTTCCACGCCGCCGTGGATCGGTTTCCAGCGCTCAAAGGCGCGGTGCGCCTGCTGAACGCATAGCGAGGTAGAGCGGCGCCAATCGCCGGCTGCTGTGAACGCGACCGAGTCGATCTGTGGTCAGGCGGCGGCGTGGCTGCGGCGCACGGCGTTCGGGATCTGGTGGGGTGGCATTCGCGTCCATAGGGAATCGATTCGCCATCCTTCCGGCCGTAGGTTAACGATTTCACAGACCATCGTTGTCGGAACGTCGGTCGATGAGGGCGGCAACATGAAATTCGATGTCAGGGTTGTGGGCGCTGCGCTTGGCGCGTTCTGCATCGCGGCGGCGAGCAACAGCGCATCGGCGGCGTTGATCGGGCCAAACTTGAACTACCTTGGTTTTGTCGACAGTCCCTTCAATGGTCCATCGTACACCTATTTCCACCTCGACACGTTCGAATCCGGCGCGCTGACCGCGCCCGGTGTCACCGCCTCGGCCGGTAGCGTGGTTGGGCCGGGCCCGTTAGTCGATTCGGTCGATGGCGGCGGAACAGCTGGCCATTCCTTCTTCGCCAACGGACCGACCGGAATAACCTTCACCTTCGACAAGACCATACTTGGCCAGCTCCCGACCGACGCCGGGATCGTCTGGACAGACGGTGACGGGCCCAACCGAACCTTTACGGCCTTCGATCAAAACGGCGTCTCCCTCGGAACGATCATCGACTCCACTCAGAAATTCTTCTCCACGGGCGGCGACGATGACCCTAGCAACTATCGGTTCTTCGGCGCGACCAACGCGGGCGGCATCTCGTCGATCTTCATTGCGAATGACAGCGGCGGGATCGAGGTGGACCACCTTCAATTCGGCCTTCGAAGTGCGGTTGTGACGGACGGCGTGCCCGAGCCGACTTCCTGGGTGTTAATGATCCTAGGCTTCGGCGGAATAGGCGCGGCCTTACGCCGTAACCATCGGCTCCTCGCACAATAGCCGGCGCATCCAGGGCTGCACCCGCCAGCCAACCGGTCAGGCGGCCAGCGCCCGGGCCCGCTCCACCGTCTGTGCCGGGGTGTCGCGCAGCATGTAGCCGCCGCCCCAGACGGTCTCGATCTGGCCGCCGCCGTCGGCCGCCCGGGCGAGCTTCTTGCGCAGCTTGCAGATGAACACGTCGATGATCTTCACCTCCGGCTCGCGCAGGCCGTTGTAGAGGTGGTTGAGGCACATCTCCTTGGTCAGGACGGAGTTCTTCCTGAGCGAGAGCAGCTCCAGCACCTTGTATTCGCTGGGCGTCAGATGGACCGGCACGCCTGCGACCTCGGCGCTGCGGGTATCGAGGTTGAGCGCGATAGCGCCGGTGCGGATGACCGATTCAGAGTGTCCGCGCGAACGCCGCACCACGGCATTGATCCGCGCCGCCATCTCGGCCTTGTGGAACGGCTTGCTGATGAAGTCGTCCGCGCCGCCCGAGAGCGCCTTCACCTTAGTCTCCACGTCGACCGCAGCGGTGACGATGATGACCGGCGTCCTGACCTTCCGGGCGCGGATGGCGCGCAGCGCCTCCAGGCCGCTGATGTCCGCGAGGTCGAGATCGAGCAGCACCACGTCGTAGTCGTAAACGTCGGCGAGCTCGATGGCGTCCTCGCCCAGGTCCGTGGTGAAGACGTTGTGGCCCTCGGCCACCAGCTTCAGCTCGATGCTCCTGGCCGTCACCGGATTGTCTTCCACAAGAAGAATATGCATCGTCAGCTCCCACGCCCCATTAAGTGATTGGAACAATTGTCGATCAGACTGCCCGCCAGGCTGACGAGCTGCGACATGCGAAACGGCTTCGCCAAGGTCTCGTCAGCGCCCAGGTGCCTGGCCCATTTCAGGTAGTTCTGCCGGCCGCCCGGCCCTGCGCCGGAGATCGCGATGATCTTCGGGGGCCTGGGCCTGCGCCGGATCTGCAGGATCGCGCCGATGCCTTCCATCTCCGGCATGACGATGTCGGTCACCACCAAGTCCGGCTGGCCGGCGTCGAGCAGGAGCAGGCCCTTGCGGCCGTTCTCGGCGGTGAGGGTCGTGTAGCCGGCCGCCGCGAAGGCGTGGGCCATCAAGCCGAGCAGCGCCGCGTCGTCGTCGATCAGCAGGACCTTGCCGCCGGGGCGGCTGTCGAGGTCTGGCGTGACAAGGCGAAGGGCGGGCATCGGCGGGCGAACTCGGCGATTGACTTATGGTTAACGGTTTTAACCATGCCGATTCGCGAGCTTCACCCTGAGACGATTACCTAGGTGGATTCCCGTATGGGTAGAGCCGGCCGCTTTACGCCGACTCGAACGCGGGGCCCGGATGCTCCAAGCCCCGCAAAGAATTCAAGCTCTTTCCCGCCAGATCCGCAGCGCCAGGCGTGGCCGCAGGAGGAACAGGCCGCCCCAGACCGCCAACACGCCCAGGTAGCGCAGGCGCCGGCGGCGCGGCCGGATCTGAGTTTCGTAGAGATTGGCGTAGTCGGCGATGACGCTCACGGCGGCCTCCTCGTTTTCGATGAGGAGAAGCCCTAGGCGCCGGCTACGACAGGTCCGGACGCATGGGCGCGGCGGGCGATCTCGATCTGCTCGACCAGCAGCACCTTCAGCCGGGCCGGCGCGATCACCTGCACCTGGTCGCCCCAGGTGAACAGGTGCCAGGCCAATTCGCGCATGCCGCTGGCCCGGAAGCGGACGAGCACGGCGCCGTCCGGCTGCGGCTCGACCTGCTGATTGGCGTGGAAACGCCAGCGCAGGGCGCCCTCGGCCGAGGCCGGCAGGATGCGCAAGGCCACGTCCTCGGTGTCGTCCTGGTAGATGCCGAAGCTCTCGTCGGCGTAGTCCTGCAGCGAGAAACCCTCCGGCCGGCTGGCGGAGTTGCCGGTCACCGTCACCTCGCGCAGGCGGTCGAGCCGCCAGTTGCGCGGGCCGCCCGCGCCTTCCGCCGCCACCAGGTAGTTGGCGCGGCCGAACAGCACCCCGAACGGCGTCACCTCCCGCACCCGCCCGGGCGTCGCCCCGCCTTCATAACGGAAGCGCAGCGCGCGCAGGGAGAGCAGCGCCTCGCGGATCGCGGCGAGCACGGCGGTGTCCTCGAACGGCCGCGGGCCGGCCTGCACGGCGATGGTCTCGGCCTGGAGCAGCGCCTCCAGGTCCGGCGCCAGCTTGCGCCTGGCTGCCGCGCGCGTGGCGGAGAGCACCTTCTGCTCCAGGGACCTCAGCGCCCCGGCCCGCGCGACGGCGCCCTGCTGGCCGAACACCTCCGCCGCCGCCGCCAGCGCCGCCAGCTCCTCCGCCGTGGGCGCCTGGAAGAGGCCGTCGAGCCCCGCCGGGATGCGGAACCGCCGGGACGGCGGGTCGTCCACCTCCTCCAGCTGCGGGAAGACATCGCGCACGGCGTCGCGCATGCGCTCGGCGGTCCGCCGGCCGACCCCCAGCCGCTCGGCCATCTCGTCGAGGGTCAGGCCCTCCGAGGTAGAGGCCAGCATCCGCGCCAGCTCCAGCAGGCGGCCGGCCTTTTCGTGTCGCATGGGAACTACGTCCGATTCTGTCGCAGCGAAGGAACAGAACCGAGCCACGGACATTCCGCAACCGGAGACTTCACCATGGCTTCGCAATTCTCCCGCCGCCGCTTCGCCGTTCGCCGCGCCCCCGAGCCGGCGCTGCAGCGCCCCGCCCTGCCCGGCTCCGTCGTCGACGCCGTCCTGCGCTTCCACGACGAGGAGCAGGACCAGGGCTCCGGCTGCACCCTGCTGCGCCTGAGCCCCAAGCGCCTGCGCGCCCCGGAGGTGAAGGCCTGCCTTGGCAAGCTCGCTTCGCGCGCCGCCAATGTGGCGATCCTCTGGAACGAGGACGAGAGCCAGATCATCCGGGTGCTGGAGGCGGCCTAGGGCAACTTCCCTTCCCGCAACGCGGGAAAGGAAGAATTCCCGTCGTGCCGGTAGTTCGGCTGGTCGATGGCCAGCTGGTCGAGGACGTTGGCGCGCAGCGCGGCCAACAGGCCCGGGGTCTCCACGCCCAGCTCGCCGGC
>JBIOED010000131.1:0-8782 GCA_044445675.1 Caulobacterales bacterium
GCCTCGGCAATCAGGGTCGCGCCGATCATCAGCAGGAACCCTAGCGCCAACATCACCACGCTCGGATTGTCATGGAGGAACCGCGCGAGCGGCCCGGCGGCTACCAGCATCAGGCCCACGGCCACGACCACTGCGACCATCATGATCGGCAGGTGCTCGGTCATGCCCACCGCGGTCAGGATCGAGTCGATCGAGAAGACCACGTCCAGCGCCAGGATCTGCACGATGGCCGCCCCGAAGCCGAGCGTGGCGCGGCCCTTCTTATCGAGCAGTTCGCCGGTCTCTTCCGGGTCCACCGTGTGGTGGATCTCGCTGGTGGCCTTCCAGACCAGGAACAGGCCGCCGGCCAGCAGGATCAGGTCGCGCCAGGAAAAGGCCAAGTCGACCACCGGCCGGCCGCCGGCCAGGGACGGAACGGCGAAAGGCAGCGTCACCACCGGCTCGGTCAGGCTGACGATGAAGGCGACACCGGACAGCAGGATCAGCCGCAGCACCAGGGCCAGGCCGATGCCGATCCGCCGCGCCCGCCCGCGGCTCTGCTCCGGCAGCCTATTGGAGAGGATGGAGACGAAGACCAGGTTGTCGACGCCCAGCACCACCTCCATGACGATCAGCGTCAGGAGCGCGATCCAGGCTTCCGGGCTGGCGATCAGCGCCGCAACTTCGCCCATTCCATGCTCCTCGCGCCCAGGCTGCAAGGCTTCTAGCCTAACCGCGGGATTCGGCTACGGCGGTGAAAACCGCAGCGGCCGCCGGCTTTGGCGATCATCGGCGGCGCAAATCATCCATGTCGCAAAATTGTGAACGCCGGCGGCTGAAAATTCGCTCCACAAGCGAAGACCTAGCGGGGCGGCGCAAGCTCTTGTTTCATTCCATTGCAGCCGCGTGATAGTACGTAGATCTTCAGAACGATATGACAACCCAAAGATCAGAAGCAGATACTATCCAGATGACTGGACGGCTGCAGGGCGTCCGGAATGGGTTTCATATCTTGAATCTCGCCAAATGATTAGCGATTTGTGCTTGTCAACTCTCGGATTTCCAAGTTAACCAGCCGCCCGACGGTCGCGCCCACGGCTAGACGCGCTGCGGCGATCTGTCGTCGGCGTCTAAACCCTCTTTTCACTCAATGAGAGATAGGCTTACCTCTCCGAAGTTCGCGTCGGGGGAGTTTCGCCAACATGCTTAAACGGACGAGGACCCTGCTGGGTTCCCTTGCCGTCGCGGCGGTCATGAGCCTCGCACCCACAGCGGGGGGCGCGCTGGCGGAAACCTATTGGCAGTGCGTTCCCTTCGCGCGGCTGATCTCAGGCATCCAGATCTTCGGCGACGCGTACACCTGGTGGCAACAGGCGCTCGGCAAGTACGACGTGGGCTTCACGCCCAAGGCCGGCGCTGTCCTGTGCTTCAAACCCACCGAACGCATGCGGCTGGGCCACGTGGCCGTGGTCAGCGACGTGCTGACCGACCGAATCGTCCAGATCACCCACGCCAACTGGTCGCCCATCGAGGGCTCCCGCGGCAAGGTCGAGAAGGACGTCACGCTGGTCGACGTCTCCCCCGAAGGCAACTGGAGCCAGGTGAAGGTCTGGTACGACCCCAACCGCGACCTGGGCGGCTCGACCTACCCGACCTACGGCTTCATCTATCAGGACGCCAAGGCCAAGATCCTGGCCTCGACCGGCCTTTCGGGCGCCGAGAACACCGCCATCGCCATGGCGCAGAAAGCGGCCAACCACATGGCCTCCGCCGTGCGGCCCGGCGCCGGGCCGCTGCAGATGCTGAGTCAGGCGGCGGACTCCACCGACCGCATCGCCGCGTTGATCGCCAAGGCCACCGGCGGCGGCGCCAGCAACTAGGCCGGTCGCGGCGCGAATTGACGGCCCCGCCCAGGCGTTCCACTAGGAACTCTGGCTTGCGGAGGGCGTAGATGCTCCAACTCCTTCGGCGCGGGGCCGCAGGCCCCGAGACGGTCGCGCTGCAGAAGGGCTGGCGGCCGCCGCAGGATGCGCTGTGGCTCGACCTGCTGACGCCGACGCGCGACGAGGAGCTGGCGCTCGAGGCGGCCCTCGACCTGGAGCTGCCGACCCGCGAGGAGATGGCCGAGATCGAGCCTTCGAGCCGCCTCTATCAGGCGCACGGCGCGACCTTCATGACCGCGACCCTGCTGGCCCGGCGCGATGACGGCGCACGCACCGACGCGCCGGTGACCTTCGTGCTGGCCCATGGCCTTTTGATCACCATCCGTTACGACGCGCTGAAGGCCTTCGACATCTTCGCCGAGCGCGCTCAGAGCCTTGGCGCGGCCTCCGGCTCCGCCTGCCTGTTCAACCTGTTGGACGCGGTGGTCGAGCGATTGGCCGACCTGCTGGAGCAGACCGGAGAGAAGGTCGAGGCCGCCTCCGCGGCGATCTTCAGCCGGCCGAAAGGCGCCCAATTCGAGGCTCTGCTCACCGACCTCGCCCGCGCGCAATCCCTGACGTCGATGACCCGTAACAGCCTGGTCAGCTTGGCCCGGCTGTTCAGCTTCGCGGCGCTCGCCCCGGAAATCGCCGCCGACCCGGAGTGCGAGGCGCACCTGAAATCGCTGCAGCGCGACGGCCAGTCGCTCACCGAGCACGCCGGCTTCCAGTCCAGCCATATCGCCTTCCTGCTCGACGCCGCTCTGGGGCTGATCAACATCGAGCAGAACGGCATCATCAAGTTCTTCTCGGTGGCCGCCGTGATCCTCATGCCGCCGACCCTGGTGGCCTCGGTCTACGGCATGAACTTCCATCGCATGCCCGAGTTGGGCTGGCGGTTCGGCTACCCCATGGCGCTGACCCTGATGGCGATTTCCGCCATCCTGCCGGTCCTGTGGTTCAGGCGGCGCGGCTGGTTTTGAGATAACACGGTCGTCGAACGCGTCCCGAAACCGTTCCTTAAGTCACCGGGGCGCAGCTTGCGGCGGCGCAAAGGTCCTGCATGTCTTCCCAAGCTCAACCTCACCATCTGGCTCTCGACGCGCAGGCGCTGCGCGAAGCGGTCGAAGCCCATCAGAAATATCTGGCGGGGCGTTCGGGCGGACGCCGACTCAGCCTGACCTATGCCGACCTCTCGCACTGCACGCTGGAGGGGTTGGACCTGCGCGAGGCGGACTTCGCCGGCGCGAATTTCCACGGGGCGACGCTGGCCCGCGCCAACCTCACCCGCGGCATCCTGTTCGGCGCCGACTTGCGCGAGGCCGACCTGCGCCGGGCCAACCTCTCCAAGGCCGACCTGCGCGGCGCCTGCCTGCGCGGTGCGAACCTGGCCGGCGCCGAATTGCCCGGCTGCGATCTGCGCGAGGGCCGCATCGCATTGCAGGACAAGCTCGACGGCTTCCGCATCCTTCGCCACGAACACCGTCCGGGCGAGCTCAACTATGCGATCCTCTCCGGCGCCAACCTGGCCGGAGCGCAGATGACCGGCGCCGTCGCCATGTCCAGCGACTTCACCGACGCGAACCTGTCCGGCGCCATGATGGCCGGCGCCAAGCTGACGCGCGCGGTGCTGGACGGCGCCGACCTCACCGGCGCCGACCTGGCCGGCGCGGACCTCTCCGGCGCCTCGATGAAGCGCACGGTGCTGAGCGGCGCCAACCTCCAGAACGCGGTGCTCGACAACGTCGACATGAGCGATGTCCTGCGCGCCCCGCCGGCGGTGGTGTTCGTCGACGAGCGGCCCCTCGACCAGGTGCTGGCCGAGCACGAAGCCTATTGCGACTCCAGTGGCCAGCGCGGCTCGGTGGTCGACCTCAGCGGCGTCGACTTCCGGCCCATGCGGGCGCTGAAGGAGCGGCGGTTCACCGCCATGGTCGCCCGTGGCGCGATCTTCTTCGGCCTCGACCTGCAGGGCGTTCAGTTCCAGGGCGCCGACCTGTCGGGCAGCGACTTCCGCGGCTGCGACTTGCGCGACGCAGACCTGCGCGGCGCCAAGCTCGCCGGCGGCTCCTTCACCCGCACCGACCTGCGCGGCGCCCAGCTGGGGCCACTGACCATCGGCAACGACCGTTTCGTGCGCACCGACCTGACCCGGGCCACCCTGCGCGGCGCCGACCTGCGCGGCGCCCACGCCCACCGCGCGCGGTTCCTCGAGGCCGATATGAGCGGGGCCAACCTCAACGGCTGCGACCTGACGGACGCCGAACTCGAGGTCTAGCCGCTCAAAGGTTCTCGATCTCGCAGCCCAGTTCGTCGCAGATCCAGCCGGCGAGGATGGTGCGGTGGCAACCACAGGCATCGGCCTCGTAGCAGAGCAGGGCGGTCTTCTTTTCCCTGGCGAACTCGGTGGCCTTGACCAGTTCGACCTGGGCGCCCGGCTCCACCATATGGGCGCGGAAGATCTGGTGCATCTCGGCGACCTTGCCCTTGCGGGCCGCCTCCCGGCCAGGCTTGGGGGTGCCGAGCTGGCGCAGGTGGACATAGCCGATGCCGGCGTCGTTCAGGCTGGCGGACAACAGCGTTTTGGAGAACCCGGCCCGGCGCGAGGCGGCCACGGCGCGCACGTCCAGCACGAGCTCCACGCCGGCTGTTTTCAGCTTGTCGATGACCGCCGCCTGGGTGGCCTGCTCATAGCCAATGGTGGCCAGCTTCATGTCTTCTCCTTCCGCCTCTGGCGGCTATATGGGGCCTGGCTGGGGGATTTCATGACCGTCACGGGCGACGCCGAACCACGCGAGCGGATGATCCCGCTGCCAACCCGGGGCGGCGCGATGGCGGCGCTCGACTTCGGGCCGACGGACCGGCCGGTCGACATCGTCTTTTCCCACGCCAACGGCTTCAACGGCCGCACCTATCGCACGATCCTGCAACCTTTGACGGCGGACCTGCGCATCCTGGCGCTGGACCTGCGCGGCCACGGCGCGAGCACGCTTCCGACGGCAATCGAGGGACGGGCGGGCTGGCTGGAGTTCCGCGATGATCTGCTGGCGTTGCTGGCTGCGGCCTGCGAGGCGCCGGTGGTATTGGCGGGCCACTCCATGGGGGGCACGTCGAGCCTGCTGGCCGCCGCGGCCGAGCCGGCCGGCGTCCGCGCCCTGGCGCTGTTCGATCCGGTGATCTTCCCAGCCGAGGCCCAGGCTGGCGCGGCGACCCCGGAGTCGCCGCTCGCAGCCGGCGCCCTGCGCCGGCGTGCGGCGTTTGCGAGCCGGCAGGCGGCCTATGACGCCTATCTGGGTCGTGGCGCCTTCAGGACCTGGAGCGCGGCGCAGGTCGCCGACTATGTGGCGGCCGGCTTCCATGACAGCGGCGCCGGCGAGGTGACGCTGGCCTGCGCGCCCGCCTGGGAAGCGTCCAACTTCCGCACCCACAACTACGACCCCTGGGCGGCGTTCCGGGCAAGCCGCTGCTCGATCCGGATCCTGCGCGCTGCGGAAGCCTCGACCTTTCGGCTCGACGGGCGCGAGGCGGAACTGGCGGACGAGGCTTTCCAGGATGGCGGCCGCATCACCGTCGATACGGTTCCCGGGACGACGCACTTCCTGCCGATGGAACGCCCGGATCTGGTGCGCCGCACGCTGGCGGCCTGCGCCGCGCTGTGAAGCTTAGCGCTTGCCTTCGGCCGGGTCGCCTTGCGGGCCGAGGCGCCCGTCGTTGGCGGCCGTCGGCGAGCCGTCGCCCGCACCCTGACGCGGCGCCGGATTGCCGGTGACCTTGTCGAAGCTGCGGCGCTCGCCACCCACCCCCTCAGAGCGTCCCGTCCGCTCGATCGAATCGTCCGGGCGGGTGGCGGGATAGGCCTGCGGCGAAACCTCGCTGGTTCCCGGCGCCTTGGGCTCGGCGGCGTTGTCGGTGCGGCCCTGGCTCTGGGCCTTGTCGCGGTCGGTCATGCCGTCCTCCATCCGTGTAGCCCAAAGCGTCTCCCGCGCCCGCCTGTTCCCGCGCGAGGTAACCTTCACCGCCTCGCCTGCGAATAGGTTTCGTGGCACACAAGGGGCGGCTCGGGGGAGGAGCGTCGAGACATGGCCAAACCCAACAAGGTCCTGGTCTATCGCCACGCGGCGGTCACGCGGGCGACCCATTGGATCAACGTCCTGGCGCTGACCCTGCTCCTGATGAGCGGCCTGAACATCTTCGGAGCCCACCCGGCCCTCTACTGGGGCCAGAAGTCGACCTTCGCCGATCCGTGGGTTTCGATCGGCGCCGTGGACAAGGGCGACCGCATGATCGGCGTCACCCAGATCGGCTCGGCCAGGTTCAACACCACCGGCGTGCTCGGCTATTCCGGCAAGGTGGGATCGCGCGAGCCGGTGGCCTTCCCCGGCTGGGCCACCGTGCCCAGCTTTCGCGACCTGGCCGACGCCCGCCACTGGCACTTCTTCTTCGCCTGGCTCTTCGTGCTGAACGGCCTGGTCTACTGGCTGGTGGGCCTGGGCGGCGGCCACATCGCCAAGGACCTCGTGCCCAGCAAGCGCGACGTGGATCCCCGCAATGTCTGGCATGAGGTGGTCACCCACGCGCAGTTGCGGTTCCCCAAGGGCGAAGAGGCGCGGCGCTACAACGTCCTGCAGAAAGGGACCTATCTGGCGGTGGTCCTGGTGCTGCTGCCGCTGATGGTGCTGACCGGCCTTTGCATGTCGCCGGGCATCGACGCGGGCGCGCACTGGCTGGTGGCGGTGTTCGGGGGCCGGCAATCGGCGCGCTCGATCCACTTCCTTGCGGCAGGCGCGATCGTCGGTTTCACCTTGCTCCACCTGTTCATGGTTGTGGCCTCGGGGACCTGGAACAACATCCGCTCGATGATCACCGGCCGCTACGCCATCGTGCCGGACAAAGCCGGAGACGCGGCATGACCCCGACCCCCGACCGCCGCGGCTGGCTGAAGGCCGCGGCCGCCTCCGCCGGCGCCTTGATCCTCGGCGCCTGCGACAGGATCACCAACAGCCCCAAGGGCATCGCCATCCTGCAGAGCGCCGAGGGCCTGACGCGCCGCGCCCAGCGCCTGGTCATCGACCGCAAGGCGCTGGCCCGCGAGTTCGCCCCGGCCGACATCTCCTCGGACTTCAAGCCGAACGGCTCCATCGACCCCACCGATGCGGACTATGTGGCGCTGAAGGCCAAGGGCTTCGCCGACTATCGCCTGGTGGTGGATGGCCTGGTGGATCACCCGCTGTCGCTGAGCCTCGCCGACCTGCGGGCGCTGCCCTCACGCACCCAGATCACCCGCCACGACTGCGTCGAAGGCTGGTCGTCGATCGGCAAGTGGACGGGCGCGAGGCTGGGCCCGCTGCTCGACCGGGCGGGGCTGAAGAAGAGCGCCCGATACATCGTCTTCCACTGCGGCGACACGCTGGAGCAGACCCTGGATGGCTCGGGGCAATATTACGAGAGCATCGACCTGATCGACGCCTATCACCCGCAGACCATCCTGGCCTACGCCATGAACGACCAGGTCCTACCCGTCGCGCACGGCGCGCCGTTGCGCCTGCGGGTCGAACGCCAGCTCGGCTACAAGCATGCGAAGTACATCATGCGTGTTGAGGTCGTGGACGACTACCGCCGCCTCGGGCGCGGCAACGGCGGCTTCTGGGAAGACCGCGGCTATGAGTGGTACGCCGGGATCTGAGGGCCCGACGGGGCTTGTCCGGCGGGGTGGCCGCTTAGTTCGGCGCCGTTGTCGCCATCGCCCGCTTGCCGTCATGCCCGATCACGCTCAGCGGGACGATCTCGCCGATCGTCGCCTCGCCGGCGAAGGCGACCTCCGTGAAGTCTTCCGCGCGAGCGGCGCCGCCCTCGCCAAGATCGGGGCACTCCACCAGGCCCATCAGCGTGCGGCCGACCTGGCGCTGGAGGTGCTGTTGGAGGGCGGCGTCGCCAGCCGCGCGCAAACGGGCGGCGCGCGCCTTGACCACCGCTTTGGCCACCGCCGGCATGCGCGCGGCCGGCGTGCCCGGCCGGGGGCTGAAGGGGAACACGTGCAGGAAGGACAGCCCCGCGGCCTCGACCAGCGACAAGGTGTTCTCGAACATCGCCTCGGTCTCGGTGGGAAAGCCCGCGATCAGGTCGGCGCCAAAGGCGGCGTCGGGGCGCACGGCGCGGACGTCGGCCACCAGCTTGAGCGCATCGGCGCGGCTGTGCCGGCGCTTCATGCGCTTGAGGATCATGTCGTCGCCGGCCTGCAGCGACAGGTGCAGGTAGGGCATCAGGCGGGGCTCCTCGGCGAGGCAGCGCATCAGGTCCCGGTCGATCTCGGCCGCGTCGATGGACGAGAGGCGAAGGCGCGGCAGCTCCGGGACCAGCTTCAGGATCCGCGCCACCAGTTGGCCAAGGGTCGGCTGGCCCGGCAGGTCGGCGCCCCAGCTCGTCACATCGACCCCGGTCAGCACCACCTCGCGGTAGCCCTGGGCCACCAGCCGCCCCACCTGGGCCACCACCTCGCCGGCCGCGGCGGAGCGGGAATTGCCGCGACCATAGGGGATGATGCAGAAGGTGCAGCGGTGGTCGCAGCCGTTCTGCACCTCGACATAGGCCCGCGCGCGGTCCTTCAGGCCATCTATGAGGTGGCCGGCGGTTTCGCGCACGCTCATGATGTCGTTGACCCGCACGCGGCCGCGCTCCGGCCGTGGCAGGTAGGCGCCAGGCGCGCTCTTCTCCGCATTGCCCAGCACCAGGTCGACCTCCTCCATGGCGGCGAAGGCGGCGGGATCGATCTGGGCCGCGCAGCCGGTGACGATCACCTTCGCGCCGGGCCGCATCCGCCTGGCCTTGCGGATCGCCTGGCGGGCCTGGCGCACCGCCTCGCCGGTCACCGCGCAGGTGTTGAA
>JBIOED010000132.1:0-8597 GCA_044445675.1 Caulobacterales bacterium
AGCGCGATGCGATCGTCCGGCAGATCGAAGTCGAAGTCGGCGAGCTGCATGGAAGGGGCGTGAAGGCCATGTGCGGCCCTCCCCGTCAAGTCGCGGTCAAGCCAGGGCCTCGCGCGCCCGCCTCAGCGCCGCCGTGAGCTTCGCCTGCCGGGCGGCGCACTGGCCCTCCAGCGCCGCTTGTTTGCGGCCCAGCGCCGCGCGCTCGGCCTCGATCGCCGCCAGATCGCGCCGGTGGGCGGCGTCGAGTTCGGCCAACTGCGCCTCCAGGTCGGTCACCTTGCGGATCTGCGCCCGGGTAGGTCCGCGGGGCCGCGCGGCCTTCACCGGTTTCAGGGCGGCGAGCTCTCCACGCGTCCCGGCCGGCTTGCGCAGCACTTCGCCGGGCTGCGCCATGGCGGCCGCGACCAGCGCCGGATCGTCGGTCTCGTGCGCTTGGCCTTCCTTGAAGACATCCTGGCGCACGCCCCAGGCCGCCAGCGCCTTGGCTCGCGAGCTCACGGCGACCACGTAGTCCGTGAGCCCGTCGGTGGTGACGAAGACCTTCAGGCGGGCGGCCATCGCAGCCTCGCTCAGGCGTCCGCGGCGACCTTCATGGAGACGATCTCGCCCGGGTCGCGCGGCGGCTCGCCCTTCGGCAGGGCGTCGACGTGATCCATGCCGTCGGTCACCTCGCCCCAGACGGTATATTGGTTGTCGAGGAAACGGGCATCGTCGAAGCAGATGAAGAACTGGCTGTTGGCCGAGTTCGGGTTCGCCGTACGCGCCATGGAGCAGACCCCGCGGACGTGCGGTTCCTTGGAGAATTCAGCCGGCAGGTTCGGCTTCTTCGAGCCGCCCGAGCCGGTCCCCGTGGGATCGCCGCCCTGGGCCATGAAGCCCGGAATCACCCGGTGGAAGACAACGCTGTCGTAAAAACCTTCGCGCGCCAGTTCCTTGATCCGCGCCACGTGCTGCGGTGCGAGATCGGGACGCAGCTTGATGGTCACCGGCCCGCCGGCGAGCTGCATGATCAGGGTGTTCTCGGGATCGTCCATCATTTCACCTCAACAGGAATGTCTACGTCGCAGGCTGTGAAGTCCGCGCCCTTCGCAGCGCGAACGCGCGCGATCTCGGCCTTGAACCACGGCCCCTTGGGGTCGATCACCCGCACCTTCGGACGGGTCGCCTCAGGCAAATCGGCGAGCAGGCGGACGTGTTCCATGCGGTCCTGCGGATCCTCCACCGGCTCGCCGGTCTTGATCGCCCGCACCACGTCCAGCCCGCTGATCACCCGGCCCCAGGCCGTGTATTTCCGCTCGAGCGACGGATAGGGGTAGCGCATCAGGAAGAACTGGCTGTTGCCGCTGTCGGGGTTCTCGTCGCGCGCCATGCCCATCACGCCCTGGCAGTAGAGCGCCCAGGCGGTGACCTTCTGGTCCTTGGTCATGGCCGCCAGCATCATCGACTGGCTCTCCACCGGCAGGGACTTCACGAAGCCGATTTCGGCCACCGTCTGGTCGGCCGCCATGGTGAAGGGCGTGTCGGCGCCGCGACGGAAGGTGAATTCGGCGGGGATGTTGGGCTTCGACGAGCCGCCCTGGCCGTTGTTCTGTGGGTCGCCGGTCTGGTCCATGAACTTGTCGATGACCCGGAAGAAGCGCTGGCCGTCGTAGAAATTCTCGTGCGCCAGGGCGCGGACCTGCGCCACGGTCTGCGGCGCGACCTCGGGGATCATCTCCACCAGGATGCGGCCCTTGTTGGTGTCGATCGCCAGCACATCGTTCGGATCGGGCGTGCGCCAGTCGGCCGGCCCCGGCGCGGCGGGCGCGGCAGCGGCCACGGGCTGGGACGCGGCAGCTGGCGGGACCTTGGCCTTGGGCGCGGCGGAGGCCGCGACGGCGATGGCGGCGGCGCAGGCGGCGAGCAGGATGGTTTGCTTCATGGATATCATCCGTAGTGGGCTGAAGCGCCGGACGCAGCGCCCGCGATCACGCGCGGCCGGCCTTGGCCAGCAGCCGGTCCTTGACGCTGGGGCTGACGAACTTGGTCACGTCGCCGCCGAGCAGCGCGATCTCCTTGACCAGCTTGGAGGCGATCGCCTGATGGCGCGGGTCGGCCATCAGGAACACCGTCTCGATCTCGCGGTCGAGCTGCTGGTTCATCGCCGTCATCTGGAACTCGAACTCGAAGTCGGCCACGGCGCGCAGGCCCCGGACGATGATGCTGGCCCCAACCTCGCGGGCGAAGTGCATCGTCAGGCCCTCGAAAGGCAGAACGATGACCTCAGCGCGGCTGCGCAGCGGCTCGACCGCCTCTTCGGCGATCGCGACACGTTCCTCCAGCGCGAACATCGGACCCTTGCCGGCGTTCACCGCGATGCCGAGCACCAGCTTGTCCACCAGCTTCACGGCGCGGCCGATGAGGTCGATGTGGCCATTGTGGATGGGATCAAAGGTGCCCGGATAGAGCCCCACGCGGGTCATGCGGCTGGTCCCCCAACTGTCCATCTTGGCGTTTCGCCGCCGGGCGCGGTTATGGCAAGTGGAAACTTGACCGCCGTCAGGCCTCGGGAGTGTCCGGGGCGGGAGCGCCCTCGCCCACGGCCTCGCCGTCCGCGCCATCGTCGTCCACGTCTTCGCCGGTGTCGGCCAGCCGTTCGACGGAGACGACGTGCTCGTCGGGCGCCGTGCGGAAAATGGTCACGCCCGAGGTGTTGCGACCGACCATGCGAACCTGGGTCACCGGCGTCCGGATCAACTGGCCCTGGTCGGTGACCAGCAGGATCTCGTCGAATTCCTCGACCGGGAAGGAGGCGGCGAGCTTGCCGCCCTTCTTGGTCAGGTCCTGGGCCAGCAGGCCCTGTCCGCCGCGGCCTGTGCGGCGGAATTCGTAGGCCGAGGTGCGCTTGCCGAAGCCTTCGGTGGAGACGGTCAGGATGATCTCCTCGGCCGCGCCCAGCGCGGCGATCCGCTCGCCGGAGAGCGCCTCGTCGCCGACCTCTTCGTCATCGTCGGGCGCCGCGACGTCTTCGACCTCTTCGCCCTCGCCGCTGACGGCCCGACGCATGGCGTTGGAATGTTTCACATAGGCCGCGCGTTCGGCCGGGGTAGCGTCCACCGAGCGCAGGATGGCCATGGAGATGACGCTGTCACCCTGCGCCAGCCGGATGCCGCGCACGCCGGTGGAATCGCGGCCGGCGAACACCCGCACCTCCTCCGTCGCAAAGCGGATGCAGCGGCCGAGCGCGGTGGTCAAAAGGATGTCGTTGACCTGGGCGTTGCAGGTGCCGACCCCGATGATCGAGTCGCCCTCGTCCAGCTTCATGGCGATCTTGCCGTTGCGGCGCACGTCCACGAAGTCGGAGAGCTTGTTGCGCCGCACGCCGCCCGAGCGAGTGGCGAACATCACATCGTACTGATCCCAGCTGGCCTCGTCCTCGGGCAGCGGCAGGATCGAGGTGATGCTCTCGCCAGGTTCGATGGGCAGCAGGTTGATGAACGCCTTGCCGCGCGAGGTCGGCGTGCCGATCGGCAAGCGCCAAACCTTCAGCTTGTAGACCTTACCGCCGGACGAGAAGAACAACACGGGCGTGTGCGTATTGGCGGAGAAGACGCGGGTCACCGCGTCCTCGTCCTTGGTCGACATGCCCGAGCGGCCCTTCCCGCCCCGATGCTGGGTGCGGTAGGTGGTCAACGGCGTGCGCTTCACATAGCCGCCGTGGGTGACGGTGATCACCATGTCCTCGCGGGCGATCAGATCCTCGTCTTCGACGTCGGCGTCGCCCTCGACGATCTCCGTGCGGCGCGGTACGGTGAAGGCGGCGCGGACCTCCACCAGTTCTTCGCGCACGATGGCCATCACCGCCTCGCGGGACGCCAGCAGCTCGAGGTAACCCTGGATCGCGTCGGCCAGGGTGCGCGCTTCGCCGAAGATCTCGTCGCGGCCGAGGCCGGTCAGGCGCGAGAGGGTCAGGGCCAGGATCGACCGCGCCTGCTCGTCGGACAGCCGGATCAGGTTCTCGTCGATGACCAGGGTGCGCGGGTCGGCGATCAGCTCGACCAGCGGCAGCATGTCGCCCGCCGGCCAGTCCTTGGCGATCAGCCGTTCGCGCGCCTCCGCCGGGTCCTTGGACGAGCGGATGATGTGGATGAACTCGTCGATGTTGGCGACCGCGATGGCCAGGCCCACCAGCACGTGGCCGCGGTCGCGGGCCTTCGACAGCTCGAACTTGGTGCGCCGGACCACGACCTCTTCGCGGAAATCCACGAAGGCGGTGACCATGTCGCGCAGGCCCATCTGCTCGGGCCGCCCGCGGTTCAGCGCCAGCGCGTTGACGCCGAACGAGGACTGCAGCGGGGTGTAGCGATAGAGCTGGTTGAGGATCACGTCGGCGGGCGCGTCGCGCTTCATCTCGATGACGATGCGCATGCCCTGCCGGTCGCTCTCGTCGCGCAGGTCGGCGATGCCTTCGACCCGCTTCTCGCGCACCAGTTCGGCGATCCGCTCGACCAGCCCGGCCTTGTTCAGCTGGTAGGGGATCGAGTGGATGATGATCGCTTCACGGTCCTTGCGGAGCTCCTCGATCGTCGCCACGCCGCGCATGATCACCGAACCGCGGCCGGTCATCAGCGCCAAGCGCGCGCCGGTCCGCCCGATGATCTGTCCACCGGTCGGAAAGTCTGGACCCGGCACGATATCCAGCAGGGCTTCGAGCGTGACCTCAGGATCGTCGATATAGGCAAGGCACGCGTCGACCACTTCGCCCAGGTTGTGCGGCGGAATGTTGGTGGCCATGCCGACCGCAATGCCGCCCGCGCCATTGACCAGCAGGTTGGGGATGCGCGACGGCAACACGACGGGCTCGTGCTCGGAGCCGTCGTAGTTGTCCTTGAAGTCGACCGTGTCCTTGTCGAGGTCGGCCAGGATCGACATCGCCGCCTTGGTGAGCCGGCATTCGGTGTAGCGCATGGCGGCCGGCGGATCGTTGTCCACCGAGCCGAAGTTCCCCTGCCCGTCGATCAGCAGCAGGCCCATGGAGAAGGGCTGCGCCATCCGCACGAGGGTGTCGTAGATCGCGAGGTCGCCGTGCGGGTGATACTTGCCCATCACGTCGCCGACCACCCGGGCGGACTTGACGTAGGAACGGTCGGGGGTGTGCCCCTGCTCGCTCATCGAGAACAGGATCCGCCGGTGCACCGGCTTCAGGCCGTCGCGCACGTCGGGCAGGGCCCGGCTGACGATCACGCTCATGGCGTAATCGAGGTACGAGCGCTTCAGCTCGTCTTCGATGGCGATAGGCGCGATGCCCCCGTGCCGATCGGCCGGAGGCGTGGTGTTTTCGTCGGTCAAGGGAGGGATTTAGCCGTTAGAATCGGACTGCTTATGTGGGGTGCAGCCTTAGCATTCTGAAGCACCGGACGCCAACTTTCGTGCGCGTACGCGCGCACGCGCGTGTGGTTTTGAAGGGTGGACGGCCGCCGAGCGCGGTTCAGGCGCGTGACCGCGGCGTCACGGCGTCCTAAGAAGCCATCTCCACAAGGACCGCCGCCGATGCCGCTCGCCCCCGGCGAACCCGCCCCCTGGTTCAAGGCGCCGACGCCCTCCAATCCGGAGTTCGTCTTCGACACCGCGGCCGGCCGCTATGTGCTGCTGGTGTTCCTGCCCAAGGACGACGCGGCCGCCGCCACCGCGGCGCTGCGGACCGTCGCCGGCCACCAGCCGCGGTTCGACGACGGGATGCTGAGCGCCTTCGTGGTCGTGCGCGATCCGGGCGTCGCCGCCACGGTGCGGGACATGCGGGGGCTGCGCTGGTTCCTCGACCTGGATGGCGCGGTGAGCCGGCTCTACGGCGCGCTGGACGCCGACGGGGTTGAGCGGCCCATGTGGCTGCTGCTCGACCCGACGCTACGGGTGATCGGCCGTGTGCAGATCGGCAAGCCGCAACTGATCTTCGACCACATCGCGCGCCTGCGGCCGCCGGGGGAACATGCCGGCGTTCCCCTGCATGCGCCCGTGCTGATGGCCCCGCGGATTTTCGAACCCGAGCTCTGCACGCAGCTGATCGCCATGCACGATGCCGAGGGCGGCCGCTTCACCGGGGTGATGCGCGATGACGGCGACCGGACCGTGGCGGTCATGGACGAGCTGAAGAAGCGCCGCGACGTGCTCGTGGAGGACGCAGATTTGCGGGATGTCCTGCGCGATCGCCTCCAGCGGCGGCTGTTTCCCCTGATCGAGCGCGCCCTCGGCTTCACCGTCACCTGCATCGAGCGCTACGTGGTCAGCTGCTACGACGCCGCCGACGGCGCGGTGTTTCACGCCCATCGCGATTCCACGACCTTCGGCACGGCGCACCGCAAGTTCGCCTGCTCGATCAACCTGAACGCGGGCTTCTCGGGGGGCGACCTGCGCTTCCCCGAGTACGGCCCGAAGACCTACCGCCCGCCACCTGGCGGCGCGACGGTGTTTTCCTGCGCCTTGCTGCACGAGGCGACGCGCGTCACCGCGGGGCGCCGCTACGCCTTCCTGCCCTTCTTTTACGACGAGGCGGGCGCCGAGGTGCTGGCCACCTATCGCGAGCGGGTAGGCGCCCTTGTGGAGCCCACGGCCTGATGGACGCCAATCCGGCCGCCCCGTGGACGCCGCCCTTCGCCGTCGGCGATCCCGCCCCGTGGTTCGAGGCGCCGACCCCCACCTCGGCGCAGTTCCATTTCAGCACCACGGTCGGACGCTACATGCTGCTGGGCTTCCCGCCGGCGCCGGGCGCGGCGCGGGACGCCGCCTTCGTCGCCTTCGAGAGCCATCGGCGGCTGTTCGACGACACCGAGCTTGCCGCCTTCATGGTGCTCCGAGACGTCGCGTCCATCGCCCAGGCGCGCGACCAGCCTCCGGGCCTGCGCTGGTTCCTGGACGGCGACGGCAGGGTCAGCCGCCTCTACGGCGCCTTGGACGACGAAGGCGCCGCGCACCCCTATTGGCTGCTGCTCGATCCGTCGCATCGCGTGCTGGGCGCCTATCCCATGGCCGAGGCCGCAGCGCTGTTCGCGCAGATCGAGGCCCTGCCCGCGGTGACCGACTTCGCCGGCGTCGAGCTCTACGCGCCGGTGCTGATCGCCCCGCGGATCTTCGAGCCGCAGGTCTGCCGCCGGCTGATCGACCTCTACGAGGCGCAGGGCGGGGAGCCGTCCGGCGTGATGCGCGACATCGACGGGCGCACCGTGGGCGTTCTGGACGACTTCAAGCGGCGTCGCGACGTGGTCATCGAAGACGAGGCGCTCCGCCGGGAACTCACCGCCGCCATCACCCGGCGCCTGGCGCCCGAGATCGCCAAGGTCTTCCAGTTCCAGGCCACCCGCATCGAGCGCTACCTGATAGCCTGCTACGACGCCGAGGAAGGCGGCTACTTCAAGCCGCACAGGGACAACGAAACGCTGGGCACCAAGCACCGCCGGTTCGCGGTCTCGATCAACCTCAACGCCGAGGCGTTCGACGGCGGCGACCTGCGCTTTCCGGAATTCGGGCGACGCACCTACCGACCGCCCACCGGCGGGGCGGTGGTCTTCTCGTGCTCGCTGCAGCACGAGGCCACGCCGGTGACCCGCGGGCGCCGCTACGCCTTCCTGCCGTTCCTCTACGACGAGGCCGGCGCCGCCGTTCGCGAGGCCAACCTGGGGGCGCTCGCCGCCCCCTGAACGCAGGGTCTTGAAAACCCGGGCCTGGGAAACCGGGACCTTGAGGATCGGCGCCCCCGCCCCCAACTCCGCCGCAATCGCATGTCTTAGGTCCGACGATGAATCGACTGCTTCTCCTGCTCGCCGCGCCACTCCTCGCCCTGGCCGTCGCCGGCGCCGCCTCCGCCCAGAAGGCGATCAGCCCGGGCTATTGGGAGACCGTCAGCAAGAGCTCATCGCCCATTCCCACGAGCAAGACCGAGCGACTCTGCATCAAGCCGCACGACGTGACCAAGTTCATGGAAGGCAAGATCAACCACATCTACACCTGCACCTACCCCACCAAGGAGGTCGGCGGCGGCAAGATCCGCCTTGAAGGAACCTGCGCCACGCGCGATGGCCCGCCCATCCCGATCTCCGGCCAGGGAACCTACACCAGCGATAGCCTGCACATCGAGGCGCGCGCCTCGCTGTCGTTCGGCGGGCTGACCATCCCGGTCAAGGCCTCAACCGACGCAAGGCGTCTCGGCGACGCCTGTCCTGCGCCCGAGGACCAGACGGCAGGCTAGGTCGGCTCCTGCGGATCCCCGCTTTCGCGGAGAGGCGAAACCCTAGAACGGGATTTCGTCGTCCAGGTCGGCGGAGAAATCCTCGCGCGGCGCCGAGTTCTGCGCGCGCGGGGCGGAGGAGAAGCCGCCGCCGTAGCCGCCGCCCTCGCCCGCTTCGGCGTTGTCGCCGCGGCCGTCCAGCATGGTCAGTTCGCCACGGAACTTCTGCAGCACGATCTCGGTGGAGTATTTCTCGACGCCCGACTGGTCGGTCCATTTGCGGGTCTGGATCGCACCCTCGACATAGACCTTGGCGCCCTTGCGCAGGTACTGCTCGCAGACCTTCACGATGTTCTCGTTGAACACCACGACCCGGTGCCACTCGGTCTTTTCCTTGCGC
>JBIOED010000133.1:0-8554 GCA_044445675.1 Caulobacterales bacterium
AGGTAGTCGGCGAGGTTGGTGTTGGTGTAGCGCGCCGCACGGCCGTCGATCTCGGTCGCCTCGTGCAGCGCCGAGGACAGGCCCCAGATCGCGCCGCCCATGAACTGGCTGTAGGCGGTGAGCGGATTAATGATCGTGCCGGCTGCGAAGGCGCTGACCACCCGCGGCGTGCGGATCTCGCGCGTGTGTTCGTGGATGCGGACCTCGACGAAGTGGGCGCCGAAGGCGAAGGCGGTGACGTCCTTGCGACCCGTGCCGCGCGCCATGACCGTCTTGCCCTGATAGAGGTCCTGCGCGGCGTCCGGGGGGAGGCCTTCGGGCACGTTCTCGACGTGGACCTCGATGGTCCCGCCGACCCGGCTCACGGCCTTTGCCAGCGGCTCGCTCTTGCCGCCGGGCCCGACCAGGGCGCCATTCCGGAGCCGCAAGGCGGCCGGGTCGGCCCCGGCGAAAGGGCCGGCCTTGTTCTGCACGGCCGCCAGGGCGAGCTTGTGGCGCACCTCCTCGCAGGCCTTGGCGGCCACGTGGCTGGTCGAGGCGGCGTTGTTGGAGCCGCCTGCGACCGGAACCGGCGGCAGGCTCGAGTCACCCATCTCGACGGTGACGTCGGCGATTTCCAGGCCCAGGGCGTCGGCGACGGTGATCGCCACGACGGTGTAGGCGCCGGTGCCGATCTCGTGACCCGCAAGGCCGATTCTCGCCTTGCCCTGCGGCGTCAGGGAGAGCCGCGCCGCGGCCGGCCCGATGTTGGAGGGATAGCAGGAGGTCGCGCAGCCCCAGCCCACCAGCCACTCGCCGTCACGCATCGATCCCGGTCTCGCATTGCGTTTGGCCCAACCGAATTTCGTCGCGGCCTGGTCGAAGCATTTCATCAGCGAGCGACTGGAGTACGGCTTGCCGTCCACGGGGTCGGTCTGGGTGTCGTTGACGCGGCGCAGTTCGACGGGATCCATGCCCAAGGCGACCGCAAGCTCGTCCATGCCGCTTTCGAGCGCGAACATGTACGGGGTGTCCGGCGGTGCGCGCATGAAGCCCGGCGTCGAGCGGTCGGCGTGGACCACATCGACCTTGGTGGCGATGTTCGGGCAGGCGTACATGCGGGCCGTCGATTCGATGCCGGAGACGTTGTAGCCCGAAGGCCGGGACGTGACCTCGCGGCCTTCATGCGTCAGGGCGACGAGCTTACCGTCTCGGGTCGCCGCCAGTCGCAGATGGTGCCGGGTCTCGGCGCGGTAAGTCGAGACGGTGAACCCCTGGTCGCGGGTCGGGACCAGCTTCACGGGGCGCTTGAGGCGCTGCGCGGCGAGCGCGATCCAGACGGTGCGCGAGGTCGCCGCGCCCTTCGAGCCAAAGGCGCCGCCCACATAGCGGGAGATGGTGCGCACGTTGCTGGGATCGACCCCCAGCTGTTTGGCCACCGCCGCCTTCAGGCCGTACATGGTCTGGGTCGGCTCGTAGATGGTCAGCTTCGGGCCGTCCCAGACGCAGGTGGTGGTGAAGAGTTCGATCGGGTTGTGGTGCTGGGTCGGCGTCGAATAGTGGGCGTCGACCTTCACCGGAGCGGACGCAAAGGCGGCGGCCGCATCGCCCTTGGCTGGGTCCTTCGACCCCGGACTCGCCGTCTTGGGTTCCTCGGTGACGCCAGGACTGCCGAAGGTCGCGCTGGGGGCTTCGGCGGCATAGTCGACCGCGACCCTGTGCGCCGCTTCCCGGGCGGCTTCGTAGGTCTCGGCCACGACGACCGCGATGATCTGGCCGCCGTGCCAGACCTTGTCGCTTTCCAGCGTGGTGGTCGTGGGCTTCTGGTCGGGGCCAAGCGGTGGCTTGGCCTGGCCGCCGACGTTCTCGTGGGTGAGGATGTCAAGCACGCCCGGCACCGCCTGGGCGGCGCTCAGCTCCAAGCGTCGGACGCGGCCCAGGGCGATCGAACTCATCACCAGATAGGCATAGGCGGGATTGGGGACCGGCTCGTCGGAGGCGTAGCGGGCCTGGCCGGTGACCTTGGCCACGCCGTCTACGCGGACGGCCGGCCTGCCGAACAGGCGTCCTGCATCGTCGGCCATCGCTCAGGCCTCCATCGCGTGGGCTTGCTTCAATGCGCGCATCAGGGTGCGGCGGCCAAGCTCCGGCTTGAAAGCCCGTTGGCCCCCGGCCGTGGCGCCGGCGAAGGCCGCGTCGGCGGCGGCGCGGGCCGTGGCCTCGGTGAGCGGCTTGCCGCGCAGCTCGGCCTCCGCCTCCGGAGCGCGCCAGGGCTTGGCCGCCACGCCGCCCAGCCCGATGCGCGCCTCGCGGACCAGGCCGCTCTCAAGGTCCAGCGCCACGGCCGCGGAAGCGAGGGCAAACTCGTAGGATTGCCGGTCGCGGATCTTCAGGTAGAGGGAGCGGCGGGTCCAAGGCCCGGTCGGAACGCTGAAGCCGGTGATCAGCTCGCCGGGTTTCAGAGTTGTTTCCACGTGCGGGGTATCGGCGGGCAGGCGGTGAAGCTCCTCAAAGGGAATGACGCGCTGGCCCGCGGGGCCCTCCAGATCGACCGTCGCCCTCAGGGCGACCAGCGCCACGGCGAAGTCGCCCGGGTAGTTGGCGATGCAGTGGTCGCTGACGCCCAGGATGGCGAGCTTGCGGTTGACGCCTTCCAGGGCGGCGCAGCCTGAGCCGGGGTTGCGCTTGTTGCAGGCGGCCCAGCTCGTGTCGCGGAAGTAGGTGCAGCGGGTGCGTTGCAGGACGTTGCCGCCGAGGCTCGCCATGTTGCGGATCTGCGGGCTGGCGGCGAGATCCAGGGCCTGGGCGATCATCGGGTAGTCGCTGCGGACCGTGGGATGGTCGGCGACGTCGGCCATACGGGCGAGGGCTCCGAGGCGTAGATGCCCGCCGTCGAGGCGAACCTCGCTGTGCTCGCCGGCCAGCGCGTTGATGTCCACCACCGTCGCCGGGCGCATGACATCGAGTTTCATCAAGTCGATCAGGGTGGTGCCGCCGGCCAGGTAGTGGGCGTTGGCGCCAGCGACAGCGGCGAGCTTCAGCGCCTGTGGGCGATCCGTGGCGTGTTCGTAGTGGAAGGGACGCATCAGGCCCGCTCCGTCTTCGGCGCGGCGTCGCGGATGGCGGCGACGATCTTCGGATAGGCGGCGCAGCGGCAGAGGTTGCCACTCATGTATTCGCGGATGGCTTCGTCGTTGGCGGCGTGGCCTTCGTGCACGCAGGCCACGGCCGACATGATCTGACCCGGCGTGCAGTAGCCGCACTGGAAGGCGTCGTGCTTGATGAAAGCCGCCTGCATGGGATGCAGCGCGTCGCCCTGCGCCAAGCCCTCGATGGTTGTCACCGGCCGGCCCTGAACCGTGGCCGCCAGCGTCAGGCAGGAGAGCACCCGGCGGCCATCGATGTGGACGGTGCAGGCTCCGCATTGGCCCTGGTCGCAGCCTTTCTTCGAGCCGGTGAGTTGCAGATGGTCCCGCAGCGCGTCCAGCAAGGTTGTTCGCGGGTCGAGCGACACGCGGTGCTCTTGGCCGTTGACGTTCAGGGTCATGTCCATGCGAGGGCTCTTGGCGGCGGGCGGACCGGCCGGTGAGGCGGCCGCGGCGATCAGCGGCAAGGCCACCGCCGCGCCTGTCGCGCCGGTGAGCAGGCCGCGGCGGCTTGGACCACGTTCGGGTTCGGAATCCTGGGCCATGGGCTCTCTCGCCTTCGCAGCGAAAAACCCCCGCGTACTAGGTCAGTTCCCCAGCAAACCCGCCAGGTCAGTCGCATAGAGGCTGGCGGCCCAGGCGGGCAGGTCCATGCGGGCCTTCTGGATCTTCCCGCCGGCGAAACCGATCAGCCACTGGGGCGGGACGCCAGCGATACTGTTGTCGAACACGTGGGCCTGGTCGGCGAGCCTGACGGCCTCCCGGATCAGCGGCTGGTTCCGCTCATATCGACCCCGGATGCGATCCTCGGGCACCGGGTGGCCGCCCTTCGCCTCTCGCAGCGAGACGCGCGCGACGGCCAGATCGGGCGTTTCCAGATTGATGTGGTAGACGGCCACCCAATATCCGGCCGCCTTCGCCTGGCGCACGAGGTCGATCTTCGACGGGTGCGAGAAGGTCGATTCGGCGACGAGGCTGCGGCGAGCGCTCATCAAGGCGGCGCGCCGCTCTTCCGCCAGCCTTTGGCCGAGTTCGGCATCGACTTGACTGGTCGCGTGCCTGCCGAGGGCCTGAAGCGCGAGGTCGTCCGCGTTGACGAATTCGGCATCGGTCACGCGGCGAACGAAGGCGGCGTAAAGGGTCGATTTTCCCGCCCCATTCGGCCCCGCCAGGATGTGCAGGGCCGGCGGCGTGTCGGTCACCGACTCTAAGCGATCCGACGAGGGCGACCTGATGCGGTCCTGCGAGCCATCCCGCCCTTTCCGTCGCTCGGGGCGCCGCCGTCCTCCGTCCCCAGCGCGGCATAGAAGTCGGTCATCGCCCTATCGGGCTTGGCGAAGAAATCTCCCAGGTCGTCATAGAAGGCGTCGCGCTCTTCGGCGGTCATATCTTCGAGCTTGCGGCCCCTCGCGAGAGCGGCCCGCACCTGATTTACGCTAACGCCCGGTGTGTTCTCGTAGGCCCGACCCAACTTCGCCCAGTGCTCGACCTGGGCGCCGACGGAGCGGTGAAGGACCTCGGCTTCCTTGCGCGCCTCGTCGACGAAGGCGGTGGAGAGCTTGATGGAAGCGTGGTTGGCGGCCATGACCGATCTCTCATTGGATAGGTAGCAAAATGCCACCTATCGCGCCAAGTTTCAAGGTTTTGCGCGATAGTAGTCCAGATACCAGTCCACAAAGGCGCCGATCCCCACCTCGATGGGCGTCGAGGGCGCATAGTCCAGCGCGGCCTTGGTCTCCGCCACATCGGCCTCGGTGCGGGCGACGTCGCCGGGCTGCATGGGGAGCAGGTTGAGTTCCGCCTTGCGGCCCAGCTTTTCCTCCAAGACCTGGATGTAGCGCATCAGCTCGACGCGCTGGCTATTGCCAAGGTTGAGCACCCGCCACGGGGCGACCCCGCTGGTGGCCGGGTCGGGGTTTTGCGGGTCCCACGCGGGATTCACCTGCGCCGGGCGGTCGATGGCGGCCACCAAGCCATCGACGATGTCGGCCACATAGGTGAAGTCGCGCTGCATCTTGCCCTGGCCGTAGACGTCGATGGGCCGGCCGGCGAGGATCGCCTCGGTAAATTTGAAGAGCGCCATGTCGGGGCGGCCCCAGGGGCCGTAGACGGTGAAGAAGCGAAACCCCGTCGAGGGGATGCCGAACAGGTGGGCGTAGGCGTGCGCCATCGCTTCGTTGGCGATCTTGGTGGCGGCGTAGAGGGTGATGGGGTGATTGGCCCCGTTGTGGACGCTGAACGGCAGGTTGCCGTTCGCGCCATAGACCGAGCTGGTGGAGGCGTAGACCATGTGCCTGGGCTGCACGGCGCGGCAGCCTTCCAGGATGTTGAGGAAGCCCACGACGTTGGAATCGACGTAGGTCGCCGGGCTTTCCAGGCTGTAACGGACGCCGGCCTGGGCGGCGAGGTTGACCACCGCGTCGGGCCGCGCTTCGGCGAAGAGGGCCGGGACGCGGTCGCGGTCGGCCAGGTCGATCTTGGCGTGGCGATAGCCGCTATGCTGTTCGAGGATCGCCAGCCGCGCAGCCTTCAGGGCCGGATCGTAGTAGCTGTTGAGATCGTCGAGGCCGACGACCGCGTCGCCGCGCTCCAGCAGGCGGCGGGAAAGGTGGAAGCCGATGAAGCCGGCCGAGCCCGTGACCAAGGTCGTCATGCTGTCTTCAGCTCCTGTCGCCGCGAGGGATGGCTGTGCCACCGCCAGCGGCGAAGTTCAAATGCCGCCGGCCGCAGAGCCTGGGGACATCGCTCGATTCCGCCGCTAGGATCGCGGCGGTAAAGATTCGAGTTTCGCGGGGGCGACATGAAGATTTCCACCCTTTGCGCGGCGGCGACCATCGTCGCGGCGGCGGCCCTGGCCTCGGCGCCGGCGACGGCCAAGACGGTCATCACCCACGAGGCCTTGTGGATGATGAAACGGGTCGGCGCCCCGGCGGTCAGCCCCGACGGCAAATGGGTGGTCTACTCGATCACCGAGCCCTCCTACGAGCCGGACAAGGCGGTGAGCGACCTGTGGCTCGCACCCGCGGCGGTCGGCGCGGCGCCGCGCCGGCTCACCCACACCAAGGCGGGCGAGGGCGGCGCGGTCTGGTCGCCCGACAGCCGCTCCATCGCCTTCACCACCAAGCGCGAGGGCGACGAGGTGGACCAGGTCTATGTGCTGGACATCGCCGCGGGCGGCGAGGCGCGGCGGGTGACCAGCCTGTCGACGGCGGCTGCCGACCCGAAGTGGCGCCCCGACGGCCAGGCGATCCTGTTCGAGACCATGGTCTATCCGAACGCTCTGGACGACGAGGCGAACCGCAAGGCCGCGGCGGCCAAAAAGGCGCGCAAATACAACGTCCGCACCTATGAACACTATCCGATCCGCTATTGGAACGAGTGGCTGGACGAGCGGCAGCCGACCCTCGAGGTGCAGTCGTTGGAGCCGGGCTCCAAGGCGAAGGACATCCTGTCGCCGACCAAGCTGGCGCACACGCCAGGCTTTTCCGGGCCGGAGGGCGAGACCAGCATCTCGCTGTCGCCGGTCTGGAGCCCGGACGGCAAAGAGGTGGTGTTCGCCGCCACCGTCGAGCGCTGGAACGCGGCGTTCAGCCAGGTGGGCTATCAACTCTATCGCCTGCCGGCCGAAGGGGGCGAGGCGACGCCGGTGACCTCGGCCAAGGGTAGCTATCGCGCGCCGGCCTTCAGCCCGGACGGCAAGACGCTCTATTTCATCTACGAGCCGCACAACGCGGAGATCTACAACCTCGCCCGGCTGAGCAAGGTGGCCTGGCCGGCGGGCGGCGAGGCCACGGTGGTGGCCAGGGACTTCGACCGCGAGCCGGAGCACTTCGCGGTGACGCCGGACGGCAAGGCGATCTATTTCCTGAGCCCGGAAGCCGGGAAGACCAACCTCTATCGGGTGGCGTCCGAGGGCGGCAAGCCAGCCCTGGTGATCGAGCCGGCCACCGGCGGCTACGGCAATCTGGTGATCCCGCAAAAGGCCGCCAAGCCGGAACTGATCGCCACCTACGGCAGCTCTGTCAGTCCGCAGGAAATCGTGCGGATCGATCCGGCGGCCAAGACCCATGCGAACCTGACCGACGTGGACACCGCGCTCGCCGCCACAATCGATTGGGCGCCGCCGCAGCACTTCTGGTTCACCAGCGCCGGCGGGCGGAAGATCCACAACATGATCATCCTGCCGCCGAATTTCGATCCGGCGAAAAAGTACCCGCTGCTGGTGTTCATCCACGGCGGCGCGGCCAGCATGAACCCCGATGCGATCAGCCTGCGGTGGAACTACCACCTGCTGACGGCGGCCGGCTACGTGATGCTGATGACCGACTACACGGGCTCCACCGGCTTCGGCGAGAAGTTCGCCCAGCAGATCAAGCTCGATCCCCTGAAGACGCCGGGCCTGGCGATCAGGCGGTGAACGAGGCGTTGAAGCGCTATCCCTACATCGACGGAACGCGGATGTGCGCGCTGGGCGCCAGCTATGGCGGTCATATGGTCAACTGGCTGGAGGCCACGACGACCCGCTACAAATGCCTCGTCAGCCACGCTGGCGAGGTGGATCTGCAGACCCAATGGGGGATCAGCGACGGCAACTACGGCCGCGAGGTCACCAACGGTGGGCCCGCGTGGGAGAAGAATCCGGTCTGGCGCGACCAGAGCCCGATCACCTATGCGGCCAACTGGAAGACGCCGATGCTGCTGTCGGTCGGCGAGCGCGACTTCCGCGTGCCGCTTGGAAACACCCTGGAGAACTGGGCGACCCTGCAGCGGATGAAGGTGCCGAGCCGCCTGCTGGTCTGGCCTGACGCCTGGCACTGGATCCTGAAGCCCGAGGACAGCCGCCATTTCTACGCCGAAGTGGACGCCTGGCTGGCGCATTACCTGAAAGGCGGCCCCGCGCCGGGTGGCGCGACCACGGCGAAGTGATCCCTCAAATGCCCCTGCGGCTGAGCCAAATCCGCCGGCTTGCGTTAGGGGCATGGTCCAGCTGAAAGAGCTGGCCTGTGGTATGCAGGCGAACGGTCTGCATTTAAGACACTGTTCAACTTTGACCGCGCAGGGGCGCTGATTCTGCCCAGCGAGTTGTGGCGGCGAGTGGGGCTAAGGAGCGTCAGTATGAGCCAATCCAGCGTCTCGGGATTCGAACCGGCGCCGACCAAACATGCGAAGCTGTTGAAATGGGTTCGCGAGATCGCAGCCCTTACCCAGCCGGATCGCGTGCGCTGGTGCGACGGCTCGGAAGCCGAGTGGGCCGAGCTGACCGCCGGCCTGGTCGAAGCGGGCACGCTGAAGCAGATCAATCCCGCCAAGCGCCCGAACTCATTCTATGCCGCCTCCGATCCGCGCGACGTGGCCCGCGTCGAGAGCCGCACCTTCATCTGCTCCGAGAAGCCGGAAGACGCCGGTCCGACCAACAACTGGCTCGACCC
>JBIOED010000134.1:0-8265 GCA_044445675.1 Caulobacterales bacterium
CCGCCCTACGCCCCGATCGTCGGGCTGGACCTCGGCGAAAAGACCATCGGCGTCGCGGTGTCGGACGCCACGCGCACCGTTGCGAGCCCGCTCCACCTGATCCGCAAGACGAAATTCACCGACGACGCGGCGGCGCTGTTCAAGCTGATGGAAAGCCGGGGCGCGGCGGGCGTGGTCATCGGCCTGCCGGTCAACATGGACGGCACAGAGGGACCGCGCTGCCAGTCGAGCCGGGCGTTCGGGCGCAACCTGCTGCGCCTCAAAGACCTGCCGGTCGCCTTCTGGGACGAGCGGATGAGCTCCATGGCGGTCAACCGCGTGCTGATCGACGAGGCGGATGTCACCCGTGCGCGCCGCGCCGAGCTGGTGGACAAGATGGCCGCCGCCTGGATTCTGCAGGGTGCGCTGGAGCGGCTGCGGAAAGGTCAGGGCCTTCCTCCGACCGATATTGGCTAAAGCCCGCCCGCGAAGAGATCCACCTTGCCGATCGGCGCGCCCTTGGACCGCAGGATCCCATAGGCGGTGGAGAGGTGGAAATAGAGGTTGGTGGTGGCGAAGACCGTCAGCCATTGGCCCGACGGCAGGGTGGGCGTCATCCCGTTGCCGATCTCGACCGTCAGCGGAACCTCGTCGCGGCCGGCAAACTGATCGGCCGTTAGCCCGGCGAGGTAGGCCTTGGCGTCGGCGATGGCGGCCTGGAAGCCGGCGAAGCTCAGGTCGTCGGCGATCGCCTCCGGCACGGGCAGGCCGGCCACTCGCGCTGGCCACTGGCGGGTGAAGTTGCAGACCACCATCAGCTGGAAGCGCAGCGGCGCCATGTCGTCGATGAGACGCCAGTCCAGCATGTCGGCCTCCGATTTGCCCAGGCCCTTGGCGTGCTCCACCCCCTTGGCCAGCAGGTGCGCGGCGGTGTCCAGGAGCCGCGAATAGAGGCCGACGAAGGTGAAGAGGGTGACGGGCATGAGGGGCTCCTGGCCGGGGGAATCTGACGGAAGGCGATGCAACCTACGGGGCCGGACGGGGCAAGCTCAAGTCTCGCAACGGCGCGCTTCCCTCCCCCGCCAAAGCCGCCTAAGGAGACGCTTTAATGAACACGGCGCCCCCCGGTCTGAACGAGGTCCTGCAACGGACCTTCTCGTTTCCCAAACGCCATTTCCTGTCCGCCACCGACCTGAACGAGGTCGAGGTCGCCAATCTGCTCGACCTGGCGGACGGGTTCGTCAGCCTCAATCGCCAGACCTCCAAGAAGCTCGACCTGCTCAAGGGCAGGACGCTGATGAACCTGTTCTTCGAGAACTCGACGCGGACCCAGAGCTCCTTCGAACTGGCCGGCAAACGGCTGGGCGCCGACGTGGTCAACATGAGCCCGCGCTCGTCGTCGATCTCCAAGGGCGAGACCCTGATCGACACGGCGGTGACGCTGAACGCCATGCAGCCGGACCTGCTGGTCGTTCGCCATTCCTCTTCGGGCGCGGCGTCCCTGCTCTCGCAAAAGGTGAGCTGTTCGGTGGTCAACGCGGGCGACGGCCAGCACGAGCATCCGACCCAGGCGTTGCTGGACGCCCTGTCCATGCGCCGCGCCTTCGGCCGGATCGCCGGGCTGAAGGTGGCGATCTGCGGGGATGTGATGCACTCCCGCGTCGCCCGCTCCAACGTCGCGCTCTTGCAGATGCTGGGCGCCGAGGTGCGGCTGGTGGGGCCGCCGACCCTGATCCCGGCCGCCGCGGATCGCTGGAACGTCGCCATCCATCACGACATGCGCGAGGGGATCGCCGGGGCCGACGTGGTGATGATGCTACGCCTGCAACTGGAGCGCATGGACGGGGTGATGGCGCCTTCGCAGCGGGAGTATTTCCGCTTTTTCGGGCTCGACCGCGAGAAGCTGGCCTGCGCCGCGCCGCACGTCCGCGTGATGCACCCGGGCCCGATGAACCGCGGCGTCGAGATCGATAGCGACGTGGCCGACGATCTGTCGGTCAGCCTGATCCAGGACCAGGTGGAGATGGGCGTCGCCGCGCGGATGGCGGTGCTGACCTCGCTCGCCGCCCGCCTCGAGAACGATCGATGAGCCTGCGCCCCACGGCCTTCACCAACGTGCGGCTGGTGGACCCGGCCAGCGGCTATGACGGGCCGGGCGGGCTGATCGTCGCCGAGGGGGTGATCGCCGACGTGGTGCGCGGCGGCGACCTGGGCGCGCTGTCGCCGGACGTCGAGGTCCTCGACGGCCAGGGCGCGCTGCTGCTGCCCGGCCTCGTCGATATCCGGGTGAAGACCGGCGAGCCGGGGACCGAGACCAAGGAGACCCTGAAGTCCGCGGCCCTGGCGGCGGCGGCCGGCGGGGTCACCTCCATCGTCCTGCAGCCGGACACCGACCCGGTGATCGACGAGCCTTCGGTGGTCGATTTCATCCTGCGCCGGGCGCGCGACATCGAGCTGGTCAAGGTCCATGTGGCCGGCGCCGCCACCAAGGGCGCGCGCGGCGAGCGGATGGCCGAGATCGGGCTGATGGCCGAGGCCGGGTGCCTCTATGTGACCGACGCCGACCGGCCGATCGTCGACTCCAAGGTGCTGCGGCGGGTGCTGAGCTACGCCAAGGCGTTCGGGGTGCTGGTGGCGCACCGCCCGGCCGACCCCTGGCTCTGCGCCGGCGCGGCGGCCAGCGAGGGCGAGTTCGCCTCGCGGATGGGCCTGCCCAGCGCGCCCGCCGTCGCCGAGAAGATCATGCTGGAGCGCGACCTGGCGCTGGCCGAGCTGACCGGCGCGCCGCTGCTGGTCGACCAGGTCACTACGGCCGCGGCGCTGGAGAGCCTGAAGCGGGCGCGCGACAAGGGCTTGAGCGTCACCGCCACCACCTCGATCAACCACCTGTCGTTCAACGAGATCGACATCGGCGACTACCGCACCTTCTGCAAGCTCGACCCGCCGCTGCGCAGCGAAGACGACCGGCAGGCGGTGATCGAGGCCGTGGCCTGCGGCCTGATCCAGATCGTCGTCTCGGCGCACGCGCCGGCCCCGGCCGAGGACAAGCGCCTGCCCTATGACGAGGCCGCGCCGGGCGCCGTGGGCCTGCAAACCCTGCTGCCGGCGCTGCTGACCTTCCACCACGAAGGCCGCATCCCGCTGATCGACCTGATCCGGACGGTCACCTGCGCGCCCGCCGACCTGCTGGGCCTGGCGCAGGGGCGCCTCGCCCGGGGCGCGCCGGCCGACCTGGTGCTCTGCGACCTCAACGCGCCGCTGCTCGTCGACGCCGACAAGCTGATCTCGAAGTCCAAGAACTCGCCCTTCGACGGCCGCCGCCTGCAGGGCAAGGTGCTGCGGACCGTGGTCGACGGGCGCACGGTGTTCGGGACGTGAGACGCCCATCGTCGACCCTCCAATCGTAGGCGCCGGTGACGGCGCGGCGAAGTCGGGTTAGGACTCCTTCCCAAGGGGAGCGTCCATGTTCGAAGGCTTGAGCACCGTCCAGATCGCCGCCGCCCTGGTCGGCGGCTACCTGCTGGGATCGATCCCGTTCGGGGTGATCGTGATGAAGGCCGCGGGCGCGGGCGACCCCCGAGCTATCGGTTCGGGCAACATCGGGGCGACCAATGTCTTGCGCAGCGGCCGCAAGGACCTCGCCGCCCTGACCCTGGTAGGCGACGGCGGCAAGGGCGCCGTGGCGGTGCTGATCGCCTGGCTGGCCACCCGCGGCGCGGGGGACACCGCGCAGGCGGTGCTCACCAGCCTGGCCGGCGGCGCGGCCTTCGTCGGGCACATCTTCCCGGTCTGGCTGAAATTCAAGGGCGGCAAGGGGGTGGCGACCTTCTTCGGGACGCTGCTGGCGGCGGCCTGGCCGGTGGGCCTGCTGGCCGGCGCGACCTGGATCGCGATGGCGGCGGTGTTCCGCATGTCCTCGCTGGCGGCGCTGACCGCGGCGCTGTTGGCGCCAGTGTTCGTTTTCCTGGTCCATCGGCCGTCGCCGATCGCGGCGTTGGCGGTGGCGATGGCGGTGCTGATCTACATCCGCCACCTGCCCAATATCCGCCGCCTGCTGAAAGGCGAAGAGCCGCGGATCGGCGGCGAGAAGAGCGCCGCGGCGTGATCGCCGAGCTCTCGGACGGCGGACGCCGCGCCTGGCTGAAGCTGGCGCGCACCGAGAACGTCGGCCCAGTGACTTTCGACCAGTTGCTCCAGCGGTTCGGGACGGCGGAGACTGCGCTGGCCGCGCTGCCCGACCTGGCCCGGCGCGGCGGACGCGCGGGCCTGAAGCTGCCGACGGAGGCCCAGGTCGACAAGGAGCTGGCCGATGGGGCGGCGCTCGGGGCGCGGCTGATCGCCTCGTGCGAACCGGCCTTCCCGCAGGCGCTGGCGGCCCTCGATCCGCCGCCGCCGCTGATCTGGGCGCGGGGACGGGTGGAGCTGCTGGACCGTCCGGCCGTCGCCATAGTCGGCGCGCGGGTGGCCTCGGCCGCCGGCCAGCGGTTCGCCCGCGGCCTGGCCGCGGAATTGGGCGGCGACGGGCTGGTGGTGGTCTCCGGCCTCGCCCGCGGCATCGACGCCGCCGCCCACGAAGGCGGCCTGCCCACCGGCACCGTGGCGGTGCTGGGCGGCGGGGTGGACGACGTCTATCCGCCGGAGCATGGCGGGCTCTATCGGCGCATCGCCGAGACCGGCTGCGTGGTCTCCGAGAGCGAGCCCGGCCGCGCGGCGGTGGCCCGCGACTTTCCCCGCCGCAACCGGATCATCTCCGGCCTGTCGCGCGCGGTGGTGGTGGTCGAGGCCGAGCTGCGGTCCGGTTCGCTGATCACCGCCCGCCTGGCGGCCGAACAGGGGCGCGAGGTGCTGGCCGTGCCGGGCTCCCCGCTCGACCCGCGCGCCAAGGGGACCAACGACCTGATCCGCCAGGGCGCGGCGCTGTGCGAAGGCGCCGAGGACGTGCTGCGGGCGTTGGAGGGTTTGCGCGGGTTCCGCGAGCCGGACCGCGGCGACTATGCCGGCGGACCGGCGCCGGAACCCGACGATGCGCTGCGTCGCGAGGTGGCCGCCCTGCTCTCGCCCACGCCGGTCTCCCGCGACGAGCTTGTGCGCGCCACCGGCGCCGCGGCGCCGGCGGTGTTCGCCGCGCTGGTGGAGCTGTCGCTGGCCGGCCGCGCAGACCTGCTGCCCGGCGGCATGGTCGTCGCGGCCTGAGCGCGTCGGCTCATCTCAAAGAACGGCGGCCGACAAGGACGCGGGCCTTCCCGCATCCGAGGGCCTAAAAAAGGAGCCCCTAAGGGGGCTCGCGGACAGGCGGCCTTCTGGCCCGTTGACAGGGCCTAGGGGCCACCCCCACTTTCCGCCTCCTTCAAGCCGCCCGGCCCCGGCTGGGCGGCTGCGCCATGGAACGACAGCCCCGCACACATGAACATCGTCGTCGTCGAAAGCCCGGGCAAGGCCAAGCCCATCAACAAGTACCTGGGCTCCGACTATAAGGTCCTGGCCTCCTACGGCCACGTGCGCGACCTGCCCGCCAAGGACGGGTCGGTCCGGCCCGACGAGGATTTCGGCATGAGCTGGGAGGTGGACGCCAAGTCCGCCAAGCGGCTCAGCGACATCGCCCAGGCGCTCAAGGGGGCCGACAAGCTGATCCTGGCCACCGACCCCGACCGCGAGGGCGAGGCCATCTCCTGGCACGTGCTGGAAGTCCTGAAGCGCAAGAAGGCGCTGGCCGGCGTCACCGTGCAGCGGGTCACCTTCAACGCCATCACCAAGACCGCTGTGACCGAGGCCATGAAGGCCCCGCGCGACATCGACATGGAACTGGTGGACGCCTACCTGGCGCGCCGGGCGCTGGACTATCTGGTGGGCTTCACCCTGTCGCCGGTGCTGTGGCGCAAGCTGCCGGGCTCGCGCTCGGCGGGGCGCGTGCAATCGGTGGCGCTGCGGCTGGTGGTCGACCGCGAGATCGAGATCGAGAAATTCCGCACCCAGGAATACTGGACGGTCGAGGCGGACGTCTCGGCCGGCAGCGACCCTTTCGTGGCCCGCCTGACCAAGCATGAAGGCAAGCGGCTCACCAAGTTCGACCTCGCCAACGAGGCCTCGGCCTTCGCGGCGCGCGATGCGGTCAAGGCCGCGACCTTCACCGTGGCGGCGGTGGAGAAGAAGCCGGCCCGCCGCTCGCCGCCGCCGCCGTTCACCACCTCGACCCTGCAGCAGGAAGCCTCGCGCAAGCTGGGCTTCAACGCGCAGCGCACCATGCAGGCGGCCCAACGGCTCTATGAAGGCATCGACATCGGCGGCGAGACCGTGGGTCTGATCACCTACATGCGGACCGACGGCGTGCAGACCGCGCCCGAGGCGCTGGACGAGGCCCGCGCCGTGATCGGGGGCCTCTATGGCAAGGCCTATGTGCCGGAAAAGGCGCGGATCTATTCCACCAAGGCGAAGAACGCCCAGGAAGCCCACGAGGCGATCCGGCCCACCAGCCTGGCCCGCAACCCCGGCAAGCTGCGCCTCGACGCCGACCTCGGCCGGCTCTACGAGCTGATCTGGAAGCGGATGATCGCCTCGCAGATGGAATCCGCGCGCATCGAGCGGACCACCATCGACCTGGAATCCGGCGACGGGCAGACGGCGCTCAGGGCCTCTGGCGACGTGACGCTCTTCGACGGCTACCTGGCGGTCTATGAGGAAGGCCGCGACGATGCCGATGAGGAGGCCGTCTCCAAGCTGCCGGCGGTGACGCAGGGCGCGCAGGCCAAGACCATCGCCACCCGCGCCGACCAGCACTTCACCGAGCCGCCGCCGCGCTATTCGGAAGCCAGCCTGGTCAAGAAGATGGAGGAGCTCGGCATCGGCCGGCCGTCCACCTACGCCTCGGTGCTGACCGTGCTGCGCGACCGCGAATATGTGCGGATGGACAAGAACCGGTTCATTCCCGAGGACAAGGGCCGCCTGGTGACCGTGTTCCTCGAGGAATTCTTCCTCCGCTACGTCGAATACGACTTCACCGCCGACCTGGAAGAGAAGCTGGACAAGGTCTCGGCCGGCGACCTCGACTGGAAGGTGCTGCTGCGGGAATTCTGGAAGGATTTCCACCCGAAGACCGAGGAGATTCTGGGCCTCACCACGCGCTCGGTGCTGGACACCCTGGACGAGGCCCTGGCGCCCTTCCTCTATCCGCCGAAGGCCGATGGGTCCGATGTCCGGGTCTGCCCGACCTGCGGCGCCGGGCGGCTCAGCATGAAGACCAGCCGGTTCGGGCCCTTCGTCGGCTGCTCGAACTATCCGGAATGCCGCTACACCCGCCCGATCGGCGAGGCCGAGAATGGCGATACGCCGTCCGGCGACCGCGAACTGGGCGTCGACGACGTCACCGGCCTCACCGTCTTCCTGAAATCCGGCCGCTTCGGCGCCTATGTCCAGCTGGGCGACGGCGACAAGCCCAAACGCTCCAGCCTGCCGAAGGGCTGGTCGGCGCCGGACATGGACCTGGAGAAGGGCCTGCGCCTGCTTCGCCTGCCGCGCGAAGTCGGCCTGCACCCCGAGGACAGCCAGCCGATCCTGGCCGGCATCGGCCGCTTTGGCCCCTTCGTGCTGCACGCCGGCACCTACGCCAACCTCGCCGGCGCGGATGAAGTGTTCGAAGTGGGCCTGAATCGGGCCGTGACGCTCCTGGCCGAAAAGCGCGCCGGCGGCGCGGGCCGGCGCGGCGAGGCCACGGCGCTGAAGGACCTGGGCGCGCACCCGGCCGACGGCGCGCCGGTGCGCGTGCTGGCCGGCCGCTACGGCCCCTACATCAAGCACGGCGCGGTCAATGCCAACGTGCCGCGCGGGGTCGAGCCGCAGGCGGTGACCCTGGAGCAGGCGGTGCTGCTGTTGGCCGAACGCGCGGCCAAACCGTCCGGCGGCAAGAAGAAGCCGGCGCGCGCGGCCAAGGCCAAGGCGGCGCCGAAGGCCGCGGCCGCCAAGGCGCCGGCGAAGACGACGGCGGCCAAGAAGAAGCCGGCTGCGAAGAAGAAAGCGCCGGCGAAGAAGGTCGCGAGCGCTTAGCCCCCCTTTTGCCCGTTCATCCGCCCAAGCGAGGATCTGGAGACCTAAGCGCCCTCAAGACAGTGGTTGTTGGCGCCGCGGAACCGGACGGCCCGAGCTTCCGATATGGGTGGATAGAAGACTCTCAGGAGTGGGGCCGCTGTGCGGGTTTACACAGCCTCGGTCGCACGCCGACCTTCTGGAGTTCAGCGCTCGTCCGCAATGATGGCGTCACACATGGTGACCGGGTGAGACGGGTGACGACCGCGC
>JBIOED010000135.1:0-8230 GCA_044445675.1 Caulobacterales bacterium
ACTGAGCGAGGCGCCTCCGACAGCCACCGGCTCCAGCGCCTCGGCGTCGCGTTCGACCATTTCGGGTTCGCCCTCTTCGAGCTTGCGCCGATACACCAGCCAATAGCCGATCGCAATCAGCACAGGCACGCACGCCAGCACGGAGAGGGCGTCGTTGACCGAGAGCGACGTCACCAGCGCGGTCGCAGCCAGCGCCACCGGCGCGGATGGACGAAGACGCGATCATCGAGCGTGAAGCCGGGCTGAGCAAGGCCCTGACGCGCGCGCAGATCACCATGATCGGCCTGGGCGGCGCCATCGGCACCGGCCTCTTCATGGGGTCGGGCATCGCCATCGGCTACGCCGGGCCGGCCGTGGTGATCAGCTATGCGATCGCGGCCTTCATCGCCGTGATCATGGTGTTCAGCCTGTCGGAAATGGCCGTGATGCATCCGGCGGCGGGCTCCTTCGGGGTCTATGCCGAGACCTACCTGAACCCCTGGGCCGGCTTTGTGGTCCGCTACATGTACTGGTTCGCCCAGGTGATCGCGGTGGGCGGCGAGGCGGTCGCGGCCGCCACCTACATGACCTACTGGCAGCCCGGCGTGCCGCTGTGGATCTGGTCGCTGGCGTTCGCGGTGATCCTGCTGTTCGTCAATTCGCGCTCTGTGAAAAACTTCGGGACGTTCGAATACTGGTTCGCCTTCATCAAGGTGACGGCCATCGTCATCTTCATCGTGCTGGGCGGCGCGGCGATCTTCGGCGTGGCCCAGCCGGCGGTGGGCTTCCACAACCTCACGCGCCTGCCGGGCGGATTCCTGCCGCACGGCTGGCGCGGCGTCTGGATGGGGGTGATCATGGGGATCTTCTCCTTCACCGGAATCGAGCTGATCGCCGTCACCGCCGCGGAGACGCCCGATCCGAAGACGGCGATCCCGGCCGCCCTGCGCTCCATGGCGCTGAGGCTGGGGCTTTTCTACCTCTTGGCCCTGACCATCGTGGTGAGCTTCGTGCCGTGGACCGAGACCGGCGCCAAGGTGGTGGCCCAAAGCCCGTTTGTCCGCGTCTTCGCCCACACCGGCGTGCCCTATGCCGCGGGGATCATGAACTTCGTGGTGCTGAGCGCGGCGCTCTCCAGCATGAACGCCAACATCTACCTGGGCGCGCGGATGATGTTCTCCCTGTCGCGCGGCGACTACGCGCCGAAGGCCTTCGGACGGCTCAGCCCGGCGGGAGCGCCGACCGCGGCGATCGTGGTGACGGGCGTCTTCATCCTGATGGCGGCGGCGGTCTCGATGGTCACGCCGCTGGCCTACAACTACCTGTTCGGGGTGGCGCTGTTCGGGGCGATCTTCGTGTGGATCGTGATCCTGCTCAGCCACCTGGCCTTCCGCCGCCGGCATCGGGCGCAGGACCTGCCGGTGCGGATGCCGTTCTTCCCCGGGCTGCAGATAATGGGCCTGGTCCTGCTGGCCGGCATCCTGGCGACCATGGGCCTCGACACCGAGTTCTGGGACATCTCCTGGATCGTCGGAGTCCCGGTGCTGGTGGTGCTGAGCGCGGCCTACTTCCTCTGGAAGCGACGCCGCGGGCGGTCAGAACGCCGCGATGAACCGCGCCCCCTCGGGCGAACTTTCCAGGAGTAGCTGGCCGCCCTGGCTGACGATCGCCTGGCGCGCGAGGCTCAGCCCGATGCCCGCGCCCTGCGGCTTGGTGGTGAAGAACGGGCGGAACACTTCGCCGGCCAGGGCGTCGGCGACGCCTGCGCCATTGTCCTGCACCGCGATGGCCGCGCCGTCGCCCGAAGGATAGGCGCTGAGGCCGACAGTCGCGGGGGCCCGGCCGCCGGCCAGGGCGGCCTCCGCGGCGTTGATCAGCAGATTGAGCAGCGCCTGGGCGGTGAGGTCGGGGTCGAGGCGGATGACGATGTCCGGCTTCGGCGCGGCGAAGTCGAGGCGCACGCCCAGGGGCGCCCAGCGGGCCTCGAAGAGCTGCGCCGCCTCGGTCAGGAGGTCCGCCAGGCTGATGCGCCGTGGCGCGGGCGCGGGCAGGCGGGCCAGCCGCCGGTAGGCCTCGACGAAACGGTTCAGGCCCTCCGCGCGCCGGGCGATCACCTCCACGGCCTGCTGGGCGATCGGCAGTTCGTCCGGCCGGCCCTCGGCCAGCACCTCGGCCGCGCTCTGCGCCAGGGAGGCCAGCGGGGTCAGGGAATTCATCAGCTCGTGGCTCAGCACCTGCAGCAGCTCGCGCAACGCCGCGGCCTCGGCCGCCTGAATCTCGGCCTCGATGTCGGTCAGGGCCGCCAGCCGCAGCGCCCCGCCGGCGCCGACCACGTCGGCCACCGAGAGCGCGTAGGTCCGCGCGACGCCGTCGGAGGTCAGGCGCACGGTGCGCCGGGCGTCAGCCGGGCCTTGCAGCGCGGCGGTCAGCAGGTCGCCGGCTGCGCCGGCCAGGACATCGTCGGTGCGGAACAGCCGCCGCGCGGCGCGGTTGACCGCACTGGTGGACCCGCCCGGCCGCCAGGTGACCAGCGGGGTCGGCGCCTGGTCGAGGTAGGCTTGCAGCGTGCGGCGCTCGCGCTCGCGGTCGAGGCGCCCGGGCGAGGGTTGCGGCTCGGGCCGGCTCTCCACCGCCGCGCGGCCGGCGCGGGCCGCCACCCAGAACGCCGCGCCGGTCCCGACCACGGCCAGCAGCAGGGCGTTGGCGGGCAGCGCCGCGCGCCAGGCGAGGATCGCCACCGCCCCGCAGGCGAACACCGCCGCCTGCGCCAGCAGGCCGGCCCAGAGGCGCCTAGAGCCCATGCTTGACCATGCGCCGGTAGAGGGCCGCGCGGGTCAGGCCGAGGTCGCGGGCCGCCTGGCTGACGTTGTGGCCGTGGCGTTTCAGCGCCGCCTCGACGATGGCGCGCTCGGAGCGGGCGCCGGCGCGGCGAAGTCCAAGGCCGTCAGGATCTCGGCGGTCGAGAGCACCACCGCCCGCTCGGCGGCCTGGCGCAGGCCGCGGACCGCGCCGGCCGGCGGCTGAGCCTTCAGGAGGTCGATGGCGGAAGGGTCCAGGGGCTTGGGCGCCCGGCCATAACGGCGCGCGAACAGCCGGATGAAGTGCTCCAGCAGCAGCGCCAGGTCGTCGCCACGCGCCTCCAGCCGGGGCAGGAAGACCTCCACCGTGTTCAGCCGCGCCAGCAGGTCGTCGCGCAGGCGCGCCAGGCCTTCGGCGCCATGGCGGGTGGACGAGATCAGCCGCAGATCGGGCCCCGCGTCGAGCAGGGCGAGCAGCCGGCCCTGGGCCGGGGCCGCAAGCTCGGCGACCTCGTCGAGGAACAGCGTGCCGCCGTCGGCGTCCCCGGCCGCCCGCGCCAGAACCTCGGCGGCGTCAGCCCCCAGGCCGCGCACGTCGAGGCGAACCAGGCCGCCGGGCCGGCCGGAGCGAGCGTGCAGCACCCGCGCCGCCAGGCCCTTGCCGGTCCCGGCCTCGCCATGGATCAGCACCGCGGCGCCGGTGGGCGCGGCTCGGGCGATCAGCTCGCGGACCCGCTTCATCGGCGGGCTGTCGCCGACGATCAGCAGGTCGTCCTCCAGCGCCGGCGCCCCTTCCCCGTCGCCGCGTCGGCGGCGGCGCAGCGCCACGGCGGCGCGCACGGTTTCCAGCAGGCGCGGATTGCTCCAGGGCTTCATCACGAAGTCGCTGGCCCCGGCCTTCATCGCGGCCACCGCGATGTTGATCCCGCTGTGGCCGGTGACCACCACCACCACGGCGTCCGGATCGTGGGCGCGGATCTCCGCCAGCCACTCGAACCCCTCCGCGCCGGAGGTCGCGCCGCGCGCGAAATTCAGGTCCAGCAGGATCACCTCGATGGCTTCGGCGGCCAGCACGCTCCACGCCTCGGCGGGGCTGCGCGCCACGGCCAGCCGAAAGCCGTTCCGCTCCAGCAGCACCTGGGCGGAGGTCACCACGTCCGGATCGTCGTCGACGATCAGGACGCTGGCCGATTCGCTTGACAGAGCTTTTGCCATGTCCGGAAACGAACACCTCGTCCGAAAGCGGCCGAACGCCGCGCCGCCAGTGGAAAAAGTTCAATAAAAACGCGGTATTAGATTGCGTGTCCAACGGGGCTACGCTGTCAGCGAACCTTGCATCCCAGGCCCATGCCGTCCAGTTCCCCATGCCGTCCAGTTCCCAAGTCTCCTACCTGACCAAGACCGCCGACAGCATGGACCGCGTCATCGGCAAGGCCGGCCGCCGGCGGTGGGGCCTGCTCGGCGGGTTGGCCGCGGCCGTGGTGGCCGCCGCCGCGCTCGCCGTCTGGCTGGCGCCTGGCGCCCACTCCGTAACGGTGAAGGCCAGCGAGACGCAGATCGCGCAGGTGCGCCGTGAGCCGTTCCAGGACTACGTCCCGGTGCGCGCCGCCGTGGAGCCGGCGACCAGCGTCTTCGTCACTGCCGTCGAGGGCGGCCAGGTGGATCAGGTGCTGGCGCTGGACGGGGCCGAGGTGGCGGCCGGCGCGCCGCTCGCGCGGTTGAGCAATCCGCAGCTGCGGCTGGCCGTGGTCTCGCAGGAGGCGGCGATCGCCGGCCGGCTCGGCGACGTCAGCGGTCAGGAGCTGGCGTTGCAGAAGGCGCAGGCCGACCGCGAGCGGGAGCTCGCCCAGGCGACCTACGAGATGCAGAAGGCCCGCCGCGAGCTCGACCGGCGCCAGAGCCTGCATGACAGCGGCTTCGAATCCGACGTGGCCCTGAAGACCGCCGCGGCCGACGCGGCCTATGCCCAGGCCCGCGTCGCGTCCTTGCAGAGCGGCGGCGCGCGCGAGACGGCCATCGGCGCCGACCAGCACGCCCGCATCCGCGCGCTCTCCGGCCGGCTCGACGACAACCTGGCGGCGGTGGAGGCGAGCCTCGGCGCCCTGACCATCAAGGCGCCGGTGAAGGGCCGCCTGACCAATTTCCTGCTGCAGCCCGGCCAGCCGCTGAAGGCCGGCGAGACGGTGGGCCAGGTGGATTCCGAAGGCGCCTACAAGCTCACCGCCGAGCTCGACGAGTTCTACCTGGGCCGGGTCGCGGTGGGGCAGGCGGCCACCGCCGACCTCGACGGCCAGGCCATCCCGCTGAAGGTCGCCCGCGTGCTGCCGCAGGTGGCGCAGGGGCGGTTTCACGTCGAGTTCGCCTTCCAGGGGCCGCCGCCCGCCGGCCTGCGCCGCGGCCAGAGCCTGGACGTCCGCCTGATCCTCGGCGACACCCGCCCGGCGACGACCCTGCCGAACGAGGCCTGGCTGGAGGGCTCCGGCGGCGCCTACGCCTTCGTCGTGCGCCCCGACGGCCGCCACGCCGACCGCCGGGTCATCACCGTGCGTCGCCGCAATCCGCAGCAGGTGGAGGTCGCCGCCGGCCTTCGCCCCGGCGAGCGGGTCGTCGTCTCCTCCTACGCCGGGCTCGCGCCCTACGCCCACCTCATCCTTCGCTGAGAGACGCCCATGATCGTGCTCGCCGACATCAACCGCCTGTTCCGCTCCGACGAGGTGGAGACCACGGCGCTGCGGTCCATCGACATGCACATCGAGGAGGGGGAGTTCGTGGCGATCATGGGGCCTTCCGGCTGCGGCAAGTCCACCCTGCTCAACACGCTGGGCATGATCGACCGGCCCACCAGCGGCCGCTACCTGTTCCGCGACCAGGAGGTGACCGACCTCCCCGAGGCGGCGCTGGCGCGCATGCGGCGCGACAACCTGGGCTTCGTGTTCCAGAGCTTCAACCTGATCGACGAACTGACCATCGCCGAGAACGTCGAGCTGGGGCTGGTCTACCGCCGCTGGGCGGGCAAGGACCGGCGCGCCAACGTCGAGGCCGCGCTCGACCGCGTCGGCGTCGCCCACCGCGCCCGGCACTATCCGCACCAGCTGTCCGGCGGCCAGCAGCAGCGCGCCGCCATCGCCCGCGCCATCGTCGGCCAGCCCGCGCTGATCCTCGCCGACGAACCCACCGGCAACCTCGACAGCGAGAACGGCGAGCAGGTGATGGAGATCCTCAAGAGCCTCAACCGCGAGGGCGCCACCATCGTCATGGTGACGCACTCGCCGGCCCACGCCGACGTCGCCAAGCGGGTGGTCAACATGCTGGACGGCCGGATCATCGTCTCCGCCCGCCGCGCGGCGTGAGGTAAGGCCATGCTCGGCAATTACGCACTTTCGCTCTACCGCACGCTCACCCGCCACAAGCTCTATGCGGCGCTGAACACGCTCGGCCTGGCGCTCGGCATAGCGGTCTGCACGATCCTCTTCCTGGTGGTCCGCTTCGAGGCTGGCTTCGACCATTGGGTTCCGCACCGGGATGCGATCTTCCGGGTCGATCACATCGAACTAAACCCGGGCCAATCGATGAGGGAGAATCCGACGTCCCAGGTTCTTCTGCTCCCGCGCCTGCTGGCCGACTTCCCTCAAATCCGCGCCGGCGCCCGATTGATGGACAATCATCTGGTGGTCCGCAACGGCGCCGGACAACAGGCCTTCGAGCGCGTCGTCTTCGCCGACCCGTCGATCTGGAACGTGTTCCCGGCGCCTTTCGTGGCGGGAGACCGCGCATCCTCTCTGGGCGACAGCACGAGCGCGGTGGTGACGCAGGCGATCGCGCGCAAATACTTCGGAACTGAGCAGGCCGTCGGACGGCTGCTGACGATCGTGATCGACGGACAGCCGCGCAGCTATCGGGTCAGTGGCGTGATGCGCGACCTGCCGCCCGACAGCAACCTGGGCCTCGACCTGGTGGTCCGCTTTGGTCCGGAGGTGATGGGCGCCGAGAAGCCGTTGATGGACAACTGGGGAGCGACCTTCTTGTTCACCTTCATCAGGCTGCGCTCGCCCGCCGACGCGGCGGCCATCCAGAAGGAGTTGCCGGCGTTCATCGACCGCGAAGTGACCCAGATCCCCCACGCCAGCCGTCATCTGCGGTTCAAGCTCGTTTCCTTGCCGATGCTCCATATCGTGGACGCCAAGACAACGGACGCCTTCAAACCAGGCGTGGACGGCTTGTTTGTCGCGGCGCTGGGGGTCATGGGCGTCGTGACCCTGCTGATCGCGGTGGTCAACTACGTCAGCCTGGCCACCGCGCGGGCGGGCATGCGGGCCCGTGAGGTCGCGGTTCGCAAGGTGATGGGCGCCACCCGTCGGATGCTGGTCGTGCAGTTCGTGGGCGAGTCCGTGGCGGTGGCCTTGGGAGCGGGGTTGATCGGCGCGGCGCTGATCGAGCTGGCGCTGCCCGGCGTCAGCGCCGTGCTCGGCGAGCCGATCCGCATGGCTTATTTCGGTCCGCAAGGCATGTTGTTGCCGTTGCTGGGCCTCTGTCTGGTCGTGGGGCTGGCCGCCGGCGTTTATCCCGCATTGGCCCTGTCACGTTTCCGATCGGCCGCGGTGCTGGCCTCGGCGCGGACGCCTGGCGGCGGACGGACCGGCGCGCGAATGCGTGAGGCGCTGGCCATCGGCCAGTTCGCCATCGCCATCTGCCTGATGATCTGCACGGCGGTGATCTTTGGCCAGATGCAGTTCCTGCGAAACTCCGACGTGGGCTTTCGCCGGGACGGCCTCCTAATCGTCCGGGGTCTCGGTGACCAGCAGGTAGCCCCGCAGCGGCGCGCCATCGTGGAGGCGTTCCGCCGGACGCCGGGCGTTGTTTCGGTCACTGCCTCGGACCGCCGTCCCGCGCCCGACGTAAACTTCGACAGCAGCGTGAAGCTGGTCAGCAATCCCGCGATGAAGCCGACGCTGCTGTTCGAGCGGATTGGAGCTGACTACGTCAAGACCTATGGCGTGCAGGTCATTGCCGGCCGGCCACTGGACGCCGAACATGGCCTCGACGACCGGGCAGGCTTACCGATGGCTGCGCTGGCCGACCGCGGGATCAACATCATGGTCAACGCCGGCGCGGCGCGGCAGCTCGGTTTCACCGATCCCGCGCGCGTTGTTGGCCAACGGCTCGTCTTGGCTGAGCCGGACAACAGCAAACCGCTTATCGCGACCATCGTCGGTGTGGTGGCCGACGTGCGCTTTGTCTCGCCGCGGCAGCCGCCGCCGCCGCAGCTCTATTTGATGGACAGCCACCTGGGTAATTTCGCGACTCTCGACGACTGGTCGGCCGCCGTCCGTGTGCGGGACGGAACCCAGGCCGAGGTCCGTCAGCGGCTGGAGGCGGTCTGGCGTCAACTCGCCCCCGGCGCACCGTTCCAGGGTGAGACCGTCCAGGTGACCATGAAACCGTTCTACGACAGC
>JBIOED010000136.1:0-8127 GCA_044445675.1 Caulobacterales bacterium
CAATATAAATGTAGCCACAAGCACGACCAGCGCCATCACGTTGAAGCCGACGAATCCGCGCGGCTCGTCCTCGTCATGAATGAACGACAGGCCGGCCAGCATCGCCTTGAAGCCGCGGTGGGCGGCGTAGAGCCCGATCAGAAGCGCGAAGACCCCCTGCGCCGACATCGCCGCCTGCGGGGCATGCGCCAGGCGCATCAGCTCCGCCTGCACGATGCCCCGCGCTCCGGCCGGGATCACCCCGGCCAGGATCGCGCCTTCCCTCGCCGCCTGGGCGGGGTCGGAGAGCAGACTGTAGAGGGTGATCAGAATGGCCAGCGCCGGGAAGATGGCCAGCAGGCTGAAGAACGAGACCCCGCCCGTGTAGAGCATCACGTCGCGCCCCCAGAGCCGGGTCAGCGCCCGTCCCAAGGTCAGCAGGGAAACCCGCAGCCAATAGAGCGGATCCCAGTGGGCGGCCCGCAGGCGGGAGATGAACGTCGGCGCCGCCATGGCCGCGGAAGGTGCTGACGAAAGGCGCTTCGCGCAAGGCCCGGTTGAACAAATCCGCTCGACTGTCGGTTCGCCCAGGCCCGGACCGTCCTACAGTGTGAAAGCCCGGCGCGACGCCGGGTTGGCAAAGGAGGTCGCAATGCGGGTGATGGTCATTGTCAAGGCGAGCAAGGACTCCGAGGCCGGCACCCTGCCGAGTCCCGGGCTCATTGAAGCCATGGGAGCCTACAACAACGAACTCATCGCCGCAGGCGTGATGCTCGACGCCGGCGGGTTGCAGACCAGCGCCAAGGGCGCACGAGTGAAGCTGCATAAGGGGTCCGCGAGCGTCACCGACGGTCCCTTCACCGAGACCAAGGAACTGATCGCCGGCTACTGGGTCTGGCAGGTGAAGTCCCTGCAGGACGCCATCGCCTGGGCCCGCAAGGCGCCCACGGACGGCGACAGGGAGTTCAATCTCGAGATTCGTCCGTTCTTCGAGCCGGAAGACTTCTCCGGCGTGGCCCCGCCGGAGATCATCGCCCAGGAACAGGGGTGGCGCGACGACCAGGCCCGCAAGGCGCCCGGCGCCGTGGCCTGAGCCCACATGGAAACGGCGCGCCACCCGTTCGGGTGACGCGCCGCCGATGGGCGTGTCGTTCCATCAGGTAGCTCGCCGCTTCGAGGGACGGGAGAGCGCGACGAACAACCTGGGGCCAGATTGCAGCTTGGCGGCTGAACCGAAGCTGAACGTCACGGTCAGGAAACGCTATCCTCGATCCTTGTGTCGAATCCGGTGAGCGTTTCGATCTCGCTGGGCGTGAAGCCCCAGTCGAGCAGGGCCTCTTGGTCGTGGGCCCCGACGGCGGGCGGCGGACCCTGGATCGCCCCCGGCGTCGCCGAGAACCGCGGCGCGGGCGCGGGCTGGATGACGCCGCCGACTTCGACGAAGGTCTCGCGGGCGAGGTTGTGCGGGTGCTTCGGCGCCTCGTCGAGATCGAGCACCGGCGCAAAACACACGTCGGTGCCGCCCATGATCTCGCACCACTGGGCCTGGGTCTTGCCGGCGATGGCCTTGGCGAGCTTTTCACGCAACGCCGGCCAGGCGGACCGGTCCATCTGTCGCCCGAACTCCGGGTCGGTGATTCCCGTCTTCTCCAGCAACAGGGCATAGAACTGCGGCTCGATGGAGCCGATGGAAATCCACTTGCCGTCGGCGCATTGGTAGGTGTCGTAGAAGTGCGCGCCCCCGTCCAGCAGGTTGGAGCGCCGCCGTTCCTGCCACATGCCCGAGGCCTTGAAGCCGTAGAACATGGCCATCAGGGAGGCGGCGCCGTCGCTCATGGCGCAATCGACCACCTGACCCTGCCCGGTCTCACGGGCCCGGATCACGCCGGCCAGCAGGCCGAACGCCAGATAGAGCGCGCCGCCCCCGAAATCTCCCACCAAGTTCAGGGGCGGGATCGGCTTGTCCGACGTCCCGATCGCGTGCAGCGCGCCGGTGATGGCGATGTAGTTCATGTCGTGGCCGGCGGCGTTGGCGTAGGGCCCGCTCTGCCCCCAGCCGGTCATGCGGCCGAACACCAGCCTCGGATTGCGCTTCAACGCGACGTCCGGTCCCAGCCCCAGCCGCTCCATGACGCCTGGCCGGAAGCCCTCGATCAGCGCGTCGGCGGACTCCATCAGCCTCAGGCAGGCCTCGATGGCGCCGGGCGTCTTCAGGTCGAGCGCCACCGAGCGGCGCCCGCGCGCGGTGATGTCCGAGGCCGCGCCGCCGCGCCCGCCCTTGCGATCGATCCGCACGACGTCGGCGCCGAGGTCGGAGAGCAGCATGCCGCAGAACGGCCCAGGCCCGATCCCGGCGAACTCGACGACCTTCAGTCCGGTCAGCGGTCCCTGGCGCATGCGATCACTCCCTTGGCTTTGTCGTCGTCTGGCCGCCGAATAGAACGCCCTGCCCTTCGGTCAGCCAAGCCCTAGCCGCCGCCGGGAAGCGACTGGCCGTCGTCGATGATCACCAGCGTCCCGGTGATCGCCTTGGCCGCCGGCCCCACCAGCATCAGGAAGGCCGCGTCGAGGTCGGCCGCCTGCATAAGCCGGCGGCGGGGGAAGCCCTTCAACTGCCGCGCCCCGCCCTCGGTCGGCCACCAGTGGGCGTTGATGTCGGTCTCGATGTAGCCGGGTCCCAGGGCGTTCACCGCAATGCCGCGCCGCGCCCATTCGCGCGCCAAGCCCTTGGTCAGCATCGCCACGGCCGCCTTCGAGCCGCAATAGGCCGAAAGCCCGGGCAACACGGTCTGGCTCGCGATCGAGGCGATATTAAGGATGCGTCCATCGCCCCGTTCGGCCACGCCGGAGGCCAGCATGCGCCTGGCGGCCTCTCGCGCCGCAACGAACGCGCCGCGCACATTGACCGCGAAGGTGCGGTCGAAGTCCTCGATCGCGATGTCCAACGCGAGGCCCTCGCCGCCGACGCCGGCGTTGTTGACCAGGATCGAGACCGGCCCGAGCGCCGCCTCCACCTCATCCAGCGCGGGACCGATGGTTTCGGCGTCCGCGACATCCAGCCGCAGCGCCATGGCGCGATGCCCCTGCCTCACCAGTTCGCCGGCCAGCGCCTCGACCTTGTCCAGCCGCCGCGCCGCGAGCGCCACGGCCGCGCCTTCGGCCGCAAGCAGCCGCGCGAAGTGCCCGCCCAGGCCGCCGGACGCCCCGGTTACGACAGCAACCTGGCCTTGCAGACCTATCCCCATATTCAACCCCTTAACCTTTCCCGCCCTGTCGTATCCTACGGTGTCCGTCTATCGTGACGCACGCCTGAGTCTCCTTGTCTCGGTTCAAGTCAGGCGCAGTGGAAGGGCACTGATGACGATGAGCGTCCAAGCGCGCATCCTGATCGTCGCGCGGGACGACACCCTGGCGGGTCCGCTCGCCGAGGGGCTGGATCGTCTCGGCTGGCGGACGATCACGGCGCGTGGCCGGTTCGCCGCAGTGACCGCCATTTCCGACCTGCAGATCGAGGCCGCGATCATAGACCTGCGCGGCGTCGGTGAAGAGGCGTTGGGCCTCGCGCGCCGCCTGAAGGCGGCCTGCGCGCCACGCCGGTTGCCGGTGATCGCCATAGGCGATCCCGACCCGATCCTGGAGACCTACGGCTTCGACGTCACCTTGGCTCCGCCTTTGCACCCGGCGCAGGCCGCCATGCGGTTGGAGACCCTCGTCCGGACGGCGGTGGCCGAGGAGGAATTCGAACTCCGCACCGAGACCTTCGCCGAGTTCGGCCGCAAGTTCGAGCCGCCGGAGGCCGACGTCAGCCCCTACAGGGTCCTGGCCATCGGGGAACCGGCGCCTCAGTTCCTGGCGCTTTCCAACGCCCTGTTGCGCAATGGCGCCGACGTCGTGGGCGCGTTCACGGCCTACACAGCCTTTGACTATCTGCATGAGCGGATCTTCGACGCCGTCGTGCTGTGGGCCGGCGACAATCCCCAGGAGGCGTTGTCGATCGCCGCCGGCCTGCGCCGCAACACGCGCCTCTACCACACGCCCGCGCTGCTCTACATGCGCAAGGAGACCTACGTCACCACCTCCGAGGCCTTTCATCGGGGGCTCTCTGACGTGGCGTCGCCGGAGACGCCCGAGAGCGAGACCGCCCGCCGCGTCGTCGAACTCGCCCGCAGCTATCGCCGCCAGATGGGCGTCCGCCAGGCTCTCGAGCAGGCGCGCACCTCCGGGATGATGGACCCCGCCACCGGCCTCTTCACCCGCGACATCTTCGCGGCGCATCTGGGGCGGCTGGCGCTGGCGGCCAAGGCCCGCAACCGCGCCCTCAGCGTTTGCGTCCTGAAGGTGGCGGAAAATCCCGGACTCAAGGCCGCTCGGGCCGGCGGCTGGCTCGACCGCGCGGTGCCGCAGATCGGCTCGATGATCAGCCGTCTGGTGCGCGTCGAAGACACCGCCGCCCGACTCGGGCCGGAAGTCTTCGCCCTGGCCCTGCCCAACACGCCGGGCGCCAAGGGCCGGTTGGCCGGCGAGCGGATCGCGGCGGTGATCGGCTGCACGGCGTTCGAAGCCGGCGACGGCGCCACGCCGTTCGTGGTGGACTTCGACCTGGGCGTCGCCCCGGTGACTTCCGCCGAGACCGCCGGCCGGGCGCTGGAGGAAGCCGCCGCGCACGCCCACAGCCTGAAGGCCAGCTGATGCCGCCACCGCCGGCGAGCGCGCCCTACTCGACCTGCGTTTAGGCGCCGCGATCAGGCGGCCTGGTGACGCGCCGCCGCGCCGCTCAGGATGTCGGTGAGAATAGCGATCAGGACGTCGGGCCGGATCGGCTTGGCGAGGTGGAAGTCGGCCCCGGCGGCCCGGGTCGCCGCCACGTGCTCCGCCAGGGCGTCCGCCGTAAGCGCGACGATCGGGATCGGTGGAGACGACCGTTGCGCTTCTGACGCGCGGATCGCGCGGATCGCCGTCAGGCCGTCGACCTTGGGCATGTGCAGATCCATCAGGATCACGTCGTATCGCCCGGCGGCGTGCGCCTCGATCGCCTCGGCCCCGTCGCCCACGATGATCAGTTCGACCCCCATAGGCTCCAGGATTAACGACACGACGCGCTGATTGACCGGGTGGTCCTCGGCCAGCAGCACGCGGCAGCCCGCCAGCCGCGCGCCTGACTCCGCCGTCGCCGCCGAGGACGACGCCGACGCCAGATCCGCCGGCGGCAAGGGAAGATGGGCGAAGAAGACCGAACCGGCGCCGGGAGTCGATTCGGCCCAGACCCGTCCTCCCATCAACCCAGTCAGGGATGCGCAGATCGCCAGGCCGAGGCCCGTCCCCCCGAACCGGCGCGTGATGGAGGCGTCGGCCTGCTCGAACGGATGAAAGAGTCGCTGCCGAACCTCGTCCGGGAAGCCGATGCCGGTGTCGCGCACGGCGAACAGCATGCCGTCTGTCGCGCGCAGAACCTCGAGCGAAACCTCGCCGGCGTCGGTGAATTTCACCGCGTTGCTCAGGAAATTCGACAGCACCTGGGTGATCCGCAGCTCGTCGCCCAGCACTCCGCCGGCCGCCGCCTCATCCACGCTCCAGCGGAGCTTGAGGCCCTTGGCCTCGGCTGCAGCGCGATGGAGTTCGGCGACCCGGCGAACGCAGACAGCGAGGTCGAAGGGCGTCTTGTCCAGGGTCAGCTGGCCCGCCTCGATCTTGGAGAAGTCGAGGATGTCGGTGAGCACCTGCTCCAACAACCGCCCCGACGAGATGATCAAGGTCGCCATCTCCTTGTCTTCGGGCCGGGTCTGGCGCTCGGCCAACAGGTGCGACAGGGCGACCACGCCGTTCAGCGGCGTGCGCAGTTCGTGACTCATGGTCGCCAGGAACGAGGACTTGGCCTGGTTGGCGCGGTCGAGTTCGAACGTCCGTTCGCGCACGCGATCCTCGAGGCCGGCGGTCAGGGCCTGGGAGCAGGCGCGCTCCGCAGCGAGCGCCCGGGCCAGTTCGCCGATCTCGTCGTTACGCATCTCAACGCGGTCGGGTGCGGCGCCAGGCTCTCCGGCGGCGTCGCGCACCAGTTGCTCCAGCGGTTTCACGAAAAGGCTTCGCGCCCACAGCAGGATCAGCGCCGCCTGCGCCAGGGCGCCCAGCAGGCCGATGGCCAGCAGCGGCAGGGCGGACCCCGAGGCCGCGCGATCGATCGCCGCCCGCGGCAGCGTCATCAGGAAATACCATCGCGCGTCGATGTGGCCGTAGGCGATGAGGTCGCGCCCCCCAGAACTTTCCACCACGCCGAACTCGCTATTCTGGGCGCGAATCCTTCGGGCGACCTCGCGCAGGCCCAGGCGGGCCTCGTAGGTCTGGATGTCCGGGGCCGTGACATATTTCGAGGTGACAAAACCCGGATAGGCGATCAGCGACCCCTTTTCGTCGATGATCAGATTGGTCGCCCCGGGTATTGTCTCGCGCATGGCGCTCAGGAAGTGCGAGCCCATCTGCATGGTGTCCGCCCAAGCCCCGATAAAGCGTCCGTGCAGATAGATCGGCGTCACGCATGCCGACACCATCGATTTGTGGCTGCGGTCCGTCAGCAAAGGCGTCAGCTTGGTGCAGCCGGTCGTGGCGCCTGGATTGTTCTGCGGCAGGCTCATCTGCAGGAGTTCGAGCTTCGCGAGGTTCAGATCCGCCGGCGCATCGTGATTGTAGAACGAGATCTTGTCCGGCAGGTCCGGCGCGAACATCACGATGCGATTGGAGGGCGCGACGAAGTAGAAATTGCCGAAGATCGCACGGCCCGCTTCGCCCGAGGAACGCACCACATAGGCGACGGCCATCATCAGCCGCTTGTCGTCGTCGCTGAGCAGAGCGCCGTCGGCGATGAACGCCGTCAGGCCGTAAAGCCGATCGCCGCCGGAAGCCGCACCGGACGCCAGCGCAGGAACGCTGCGCCGCGTGCCGTCCGCGCCGAGCGGAAAGAACCGGTCGAAATCGCGGACCGCCTGCTTGGGATCGGAGTGGTCATAACGCTCCGCCAGCGCCTGGGTGGCGGAACGATGCTCGCCGCGCAACTGCTCGAACATCGCCTGCTCGGACTTGGTGCGCTGTTTGACATAGAGCGACAGGTCCGTGACCCGCATCTGCTCGGCGCGGTCGCGGAACATCACATAGGCGGCCACCGTGCCCGTGGCGGTGAAGGCCAACGAGATGGCCAACAGCCCGCCCAGAAGCTTCTGCGATAGAGACAGGGACTTGAGTCGCCTGGCCAAATCGAGGCCCTCCAAGAAGGACCACTGTTAGTCGGCAAGCTTTGCCAATTGGTTTAACGCCGGTATTCCAGCGCGAGCCGACGGTGAGTCCCCTGGCTAGGCGGCCAGGCGAGCGAGTTCGGCGAGCACGCGCTCGGCGGCGCCAAGGCGCTGTTCGGGGGTTTCCCACTCGCCCTTGATCACGACCTTGTTGTCCGGGCGCACCCGCCAGGCGATCTGGTTCTTGGCTACGAAGTCGATCAAGGCCCCTGGGTTCTTGAAGTGGTCGTTGCGGAACGACACGACCGCGCCCTTTGGCCCGACGTCGATCTTGGCGACATTGGCTTCACGGCAGAGGCCCTTGATCGCCACGACCTTCAGGAGCTGCCCGGCCTCCGGTGGCAAGGGGCCGAAGCGATCGATCAGTTCGGCAGCCAGGGCCTCGCGGTCCTGCGCCTTCTCGGCGTCCGACAGGCGGCGATAGAGCGAGAGGCGCACGTTGAGGTCGGGGACGTACGCCTCGGGGATCAGGACGGCGGCTCCGGTGTTGATCTGCGGGGACCAGCCCCGGTCGTTGTCCAGGCCTTCCTGACCCGCACGGGTCTTCAGCTCGTTGACCGCATCTTCCAGCATCTGCTGGTAGAGTTCGACGCCGATCTCGCGAATATGGCCCGACTGCTCCTCGCCCAGCAGGTTTCCGCCGCCGCGGATGTCGAGGTCGTGGCTGGCGAGCTGGAAGCCGGCGCCCAGGCTGTCCAGCGACTGCAGCACCTTCAATCGCCGCTCAGCGGAGAGCGTGATCTGCTTCTCGGCCGGCGTGGTCATATAGGCGTAGGCCCGGCTCTTCGCCCGGCCGACCCGGCCGCGGAGCTGGTAGAGCTGCGACAGGCCGAACATGTCGGCGCGGTGGATGATCAGGGTGTTGGCG
>JBIOED010000137.1:0-8123 GCA_044445675.1 Caulobacterales bacterium
CCCCACTCGGCGGGGCTCTCGACCATCGACTATCTGATCTTGGACCCTTACATCCTGCCCGATAGGCGCGAGCTGTTGATCGAGCAGCCCCTGGTCCTCAAGCACGCCTGGTATCCGCTGACGCCGCAGATCTTCCGCGACAAAATCCCGCTGACCCCTGAACCGCCGGCCGCCGCCAACGGCTTCGTGACGTTCGGGACGGCTAACAACCCGCAGAAATACACAGCCGAAGTTCTGCGAACCTGGGCTCAGATCATGCAGGCGTGCCCGGGCTCGCGGTTCCTGTTCATCCGCCCCGAAGGCGGCGCATCGAGCTTCCGACAGAATATTCTGGACGCCTTCGCCCAAGAGGGAATCCAGGCCGAACGCATCCAGTTCGAGGCCGTACGCGGCGCCCACCTGCCGCACTACAACCGCATCGACATCTCGCTCGACCCGTTCCCCCAAACGGGCGGCACCACCACCTGCGAGTCCCTGTGGATGGGCGCGCCCTGCGTCACCCTGGCCGGCGAGGCGCCGTTTGAGCGGTTGAGCTACTCGGTGCTGGCGAACCTGGAACTCCTGGACCTGTCCGCCAACACTGTGCCGGAATATCTGGAGATCGCCGCAAGGCTGGCGCACGACGGCGGGCGCCTTGCCGCCTTACGCTCAGGCATGCGCGCAAGGATGCGAGCGAGTCCGCTGGGGCGCACTGACGCCTGGGCCCGGGACTTCTACGACCTGGTCGCCCGGACCGTGGAGGTCGGAGGGGCTCTTAAGACTTGATGGTCGGCCCCGGGCGATGCCGCGCGATGAAACCCTGGATGTCGCCGCTGAGCAGTTGCGGGAGATTGGCGCGAATTCGCTCTTCCGGCCAATGCCACCAAGCTATGGCGAGCAGTTCTCGGACGGTCTCGTCGTCAAAGCGAAAGCGGACGACGCGCGCGGGATTGCCGGCCACCACGGCGTAGGGTGGAACATCCTTGCTCACCACGGCAGAGGCGCCAATCACCGCGCCGTCGCCCACCCGAACGCCGGCGAGAATCCGACACTGGCTCCCCAGCCACACGTCGTTGCCCACCACGACGTCGCCGCGCCCGACGGCGTACCCGCGTAGGTTCGCCACCTCCCGCCAGTGCGGGAACGCTGGAAAGGGATAGGACGTCACCCAATCATGACGGTGATATCCGCCGAGGAAGATCTCCACCCGGTCCGCGATGGAACAGTATTGTCCGAGGTAAAATCGGTAGCCCCCAGGCGATCCCCAATAGCGCAAGACGGGCGCGCCATAGGAGTGCTCGCCGATGACGGCGATGCCTCGCTCGACGAAGGGCTTGAGGGCATCGCGAGTGTAGACGGGAGCCGTCACGTCGAAAGCTCCTGTCTCGCGAGCCGATATCTCGCGAGCGGATGTTTGGCTGCGATCCAGCGAGCGGGTGCGTGGCCGGACTGCGAATCAGCCAAACGCGCCTTGGTCGTACAGAGCTTGGTACCAGTCCACGTAGTCATCCCAAAATGTCGCCTCGTCCCAGGGAATTTCCGCACAGGGTTCGCTGTTCACCCTCACGGCGGGCTCCTCGAATGACTGCTGGGCATTGAACTCCAGCGGACAGTCGCGGCCAAGCCTGCGCGCTGCCTCCGCGGCCACGCGTCGGCCGAACTCACCTTGCGGCGCGATCCAGCCGGAGGGGCGCCGGACGCCTGGGCTCAACGGATCGATCAGCAGGTCCGTAAGATGAGCGGCGTAGGCTCGCGCCAGCAGCGGGGCGGGAAGGTGGTCGCGGATATAGAGCGGCGTCCGGACCACGGGGACGGTTCCCGCGAACCAGTTGCTGAACAGATGCCAGCCGAATCGCTTCTCCTCGAAAGGACCGTAGGGGCTCGGGATCACGAACTTGCCGAATCGCAGGCCGGCCCAGGCGGCATAGTGATCGAGGGCGGTGTTGGTGAGGGTCTTGGACAGGCCATAGGGCATGACCGCCGGGGCGCTGGGCCCCTCGCCGCCTTCGCCCGCCTCGAACACGGTGGCGGTGGCGAGCATCACGCCCGCGCCGCGTTCGCACAACCGGCGGAGGAACGGAAGCGTCCCCTCCAGGTTCCGCGCGACAGCGGTTGAGGCGTCGAAGCCGGGATCCCGGTAGCCGGCGATCTCCGCGGCATGGTGAGCCAAGGCGTCGATGCGAGGCTGCGCGCCGATCAGCTCGCGCATGGCGGGCGAGGCGACCGGGCAACTGAAAGCCACCTCGGCGACCGCGCCCAAGCGGCGGACCCGATCCAGGCGCACCCCCCCATAGTCGTCCCGGGCGCCGCGCAACGGCGCCAGCACGTCGTACCCGGCCCCCGCCAGGGCCTCGGCGATCCACAGGCCGGTGAAGGAGCTGGCGCCCGTCAGGAGGATAACGCCGCTCATTCCTGAAGTCCGTAGTCGGGATAGGCCGCGTCGCGCTCGGAGATCAGACGCGGCGCGGCCGGCCAGGCGATGGCGAAGGCCGGGTCGTCCCAGCGCACGCCCGCTTCATGACCCGGCTCGAACGCCGGGGCGATCTGGTAGAGCACGTCGGTGTCGGGCTCCAGCGTCAGGAATCCGTGGGCGACGCCGTGCGGGATCAGCAGCGCCCGGGCGTTGTCGGCCGACAGCTCCGCCGCGGTCCAGCGGCGATGGGTTGGGCTGTCCGGACGCAGGTCCAGGGCCACGTCGAACATCCGCCCACGGACGGCCCGCACAAGCTTGGTCTCCGCATGCGGCGCCGACTGATAGTGCAAGCCGCGCAGCGTGCCTGCGTGGGGGTTGCGGGACAGGCTGGTCTGCGCCGGCGCGAAGGCATGGCCGGCGGCGGCGAACTCGTCCGGGCACTGCAGCCGCGCGAAGGCGCCGCGCGCATCCTCGTGCGGCTCGATATCGACGAGCACGACGCCCGCTATGGCGGTGTCGGTAAAGCGCATCAGGACAGGACCCGAGTCTCCGGCGAGGCGGTGACGAAGCGGCCGCCCCAATCGCGGATGAAGCCCATCTGACCCATGATTTCGGCCTGCAGGTTCCAGGGCAGGATGACCAGGTCGTCGGGCCGCACCTCGCGGACCGCGGCGGGCGGCAGGACCGGCAGGTGGCTCCCCGGCAGGAAGCGCCCCTGTTTGGCGGCGCTGGCGTCGAATACCGCCTCTATATCGTTCGTGGTCGTACGACAATAGTTGAGGAAGGTGTTGCCCTTGGCCGCCGCGCCATAGGCCGCGATCCGCCGGCCCGCCGCCTTCTCCGCGGCGAGGAAGGCGCGGAAGCTGTCGCGCACGGCTTCGACCCTGGGCGCGAAGCCCGCGTAACTTTCGATGCGGCCCAGACCGGCGGCCTGTTCCTCGTCACGGAGCGCCTGCAGCGCCGCGGCTTCTTCGTGGCCGGAGCCCATGTGGCAACAGAAGACGCGCAACGATCCGCCGTGGGTGGATAATCGTTCGATATCGAATGGCCTGAGCCCGTTGGCTCGCAGCACCTGTTCTACCGCCAGCAGGGACAGGTAGGAAAAATGCTCGTGATAGATGGTGTCGAACTGCACCTTCTCGATGAGATTGAGCAGGTGAGGGAATTCGAAGGTGACCACGCCCTCGGCCTTCAGCACTTCGCGAAAGCCGGCCACGAAGCCGGCGATGTCGGGCACGTGGGCCAAGACGTTGTTGGCGGCCATGAGGTCCGCCCGGTCGCCGCGCGCGGCCAGCCGCCCGCCGGTCTGTTCGCCGAAGAACGCCACCTCGGTGCGGACGCCGCGCGCCATGGCCGCACGCGCCGTGTTGGCGGTGGGCTCCACTCCCAGCACGGGCACGTCCATCGCCACGAAGTGCTGCAGCAGGTAGCCGTCGTTGCTGGCCACCTCGACAACCAGGGATTCGGGGCCGAGGCCGAACCGTTCGGCCATCGCCACCGCATAGGTCTTGGCGTGCGCCACCCAGCTCGTCGAATAGGAGGAAAAATAGGCGTAGGCGTCGTCGAAGATCGCGTCGGCCGGCACGGCGTCGTCGGCCTGCACCAGGAAGCATTTGTGGCAGACGCGGACGTGCAGCGGATAGGCGGCTTCCGTCCCGGCGGCCAGCTGCTCGGCGGTCAGATAGCTGTTGGCCAGCGGCTGGCGGCCGAGGTCGAGGAAGGTGTGGGCGAGCGATGTGCGGCAAAAGCGGCAGAGGGGAGCGGTCATGCGGCGCCTTCGTAGGCCGCGATCTGCCCACGGCACAAGGCCAGGGCGTCCGCGCCCTCCGCCTGGCGACGATACCACTCCATAGTGAGCGTGACGGCTTGCGCAGCGTCCAGCCTGCTCTCGAAGCCGAGCGCTCGGCGCGCCAGGCCGGCGTCGATGGCTAGTGAGGTGGCCTCCAGGGATATGGGGTCCGGCTCGTGGCGCCAGGGCTGCGCGCCGAGCGCTTCCACCCCGAGGGTCGCAAGTTCGCCGACGCTCACCTCCCGGCCGCCGGGCCTGGGGCCGAAGTTCATCGCCCGCGGCGCCGCCGGGTCGGTCGCCAGGGCCTGCAGGTAGACCAGATAGCCGGCCACGCAATCCAGCACGTGCTGCCAGGGGCGCGTCGCCTCCGGATGGCGCAGCACGACGGGTCTCTGCGCCCGCGCGGCGCGGACGATGTCGGCGACGATGCGGTCGGCCGAGAAATCGCCGCCGCCGATGACGTTGCCGCCGCGGGCCGTGGCGAGCGGCACGCCCGCCGGCCGGTAGTAGCTTGCCGCAAAGCTCTGGACCGCGATCTCGGTGGCGGCCTTGGAGGCGGAATAGGGGTCCTTGCCCCCCAGGGCATCGCCCTCGACGAAGGCCCGCCCCGTCCCGGCGTTGGCGTAGACCTTGTCCGAGGTGACCGCGAGCACGGCCTGCAGCGACGTCTGCGCCCGTAGCGCCTGCAACAGGTGGACCGTGCCCATGACGTTGCTGGCGAAGGTGGCGGCCGGGTCGGCGATCGCGGTCCGCACGATCGGTTGCGCCGCCATATGCAGTACGAGATCGAACGACTGCCCGGCGAGCGCCGCCCCTACCGACGCCAGGTCGCGCAGGTCGACGATCAGCGAGCGGACCAGGCCCTCCACTGTCGCCAGTTCGAACAGGCTGGGGGTCTGGTCGGCCGCCAGCGCCAGGCCCGTCACCTCCGCGCCCAGGCCGCTCAGCCAGATCGCCGCCCATGAGCCCTTGAAGCCGGTGTGTCCGGTCAGCAGGACCCGCTTGCCCCGCCAGAAGGCGGAATCTAGCGCCGCCACGGCGCCCCGCCCGACGCCCACAGCGCCTCCAGGGCGTTCTTGTCCCGCAGCGTGTCCATCGGCGCCCAGAAGCCGTCGTGCCGGAAGGCCATCAGCTGGTCGTCGTGCGCCAGGCCCATCAGCGGCTCCTGCTCCCAGACGGTGGCGTCGCCGGCCACCCGCTCGACCACGCCCGGCTCAAGCACGAAGAAGCCGCCATTGATCAGGCCGTTGTCGCCCGGTGGCTTTTCGATGAAGCGCTCGACCTGGCCGTCGACGATCTCCAGGGCGCCGAACCGGCCCGGCGGCGACACCGCTGTCACCGTCGCCTCGCGGCCGTGCGCGCGGTGGAAATCGGCGAGCGCGCGGAGATCCAGGTCCGCCACGCCATCGCTGTAGGTGAGGAAGAACGGCTCGTTCGGCTCCAGATATTTCGCCACCCGCTTCAGCCGGCCGCCGGTCATGGTGTCGGCCCCGGTGTCCACCAGGGTGACCTTCCACGGCTCGTGATGGGTGGCGTGATATTCGATGGCGCCGCGCGCCAGGTCCACGGTCAGGTCGGCGTTGTGGAGCACGTAGTTGGAGAAATATTCCTTGATGACGTAGCCCTTGTAGCCAAGGCAGACGATGAAGTCGTTGAAGCCGTAGTGCGAGAACAGCTTCATGATGTGCCACAGGATCGGCCGGCCGCCGATCTCGATCATCGTCTTGGGCTTCAGGTGGCTCTCTTCCGAGATGCGCGTGCCGAGGCCGCCCGCCAGGATCACCGTCTTCATCGTTCCAAAGCCTCTCGCCGGCCGCGCCCCCGCCGCGATTCCGGTGGCCAGGCCACGGACCGCAAGCCGCCGCCCCTCTTATCGCGTCCGCCCCGGCCGATGAAGCGCTAAGGGATCGCCGGGCCTTGCGGCGTGGCGCTGGGCGCGGGATGTGAAGGCCATGGCCGAGGATCGCGTCGCCTTCATCATCGCTGGGGTGCAGAAGGGTGGCACGACCGCGCTGTTCGACTACCTGGGCGAGGCGCCGGGCCTGTCCTTGTCGCACGTGAAGGAGGTCCACTTCTTCGACGACGAGACCCAGTCCTGGCCGCGGCCGGACTACGGAGCCTACCACGCCAATTTCGCGCCCTTCGACGGGCGGCCGCGCGGCGAGGCGACGCCGATCTATCTCTATTGGCCGAACAGCCTGGAGCGTGTCGCCGCCTACAATCCGGCCATGCGACTGATCGTCATGCTGCGCGATCCCGTGCAACGGGCCTGGTCGCACTGGAAGATGGAGTACGCCCGCGGCGCGGAGACCAGGCCGTTCTCCTGGTGCATCCGCCAGGGCCGCCAGAGGCTGTTCGACGCCGAGCCCTGGGGTTTCCACCGCGAGGTGTCCTACGTCGAGCGCGGCTTCTATGGGGAGCAGATCGGCCGCCTGCTCGGCTTCTTCCCGCGCGAGCAGCTGCTGGTGCTGCGCGCGGAGGACCTGCGCGCCGATCCGGCCCTGGCGCTCTCTCGCGTGCGGGCCTTCCTGGGGCTGGCGCAGGCCGCGGCCCCCGCCCCGCGCGAGGTCCACGTCGGGCGCGAGATGGACTATGGCTCGGCGCTGACCGCCGCCGACATCGCCTATCTTAAGGAGGTCTACGCCCGCGACCTGGAACGGCTGGCGGACCTCACAGGCTTGCGGTTCGGTTGAAGCCTCCCCTCTAATGTCGTTGAATTAACTTATGAACGTCATGGCCCGGCTCGTCCGGGCCACCCATGAACACCGGAGGCTGTGACGGCCCGCGGGGGAGCCCCTGTAGTTCATCGGCGAAGACGGAGTTCATGGGTCACCCGGACAAGCCGGGTGATGACGGTAAAGGGGAAAATGAGCGGTCGCCAATTCTCCTATGAGGCCACAGTTTGGTCAGCACGCTCCGCGAGGCTTCCCCCAATCGCCGCCGCGAAAGGAAACCGCCATGCGCCTGGCCCCGTTTGCCGCCCTTGCCGCCGTGGGCGTCGTCCTGGCGGCGGTGTCCGCGCCGCGGGCGCAGCCGCCGGCGCCGAAGCTTGCCTTTCCGGTGGCCTGCGAGATCGGCAGAACCTGCGAGATCCAGCACTACGTGGACCGCGATCCCGGGCCAGGCGTCCTCGACTACCGTTGCGGACACCGCACCAACGACAAGCATGACGGCACCGACATCCGGCTGCTGGACATGGCGGCCCAGCGGGCGGGCGTGGACGTCCTGGCCGCGGCGGCCGGCCGGGTGGTGGCGATCCGCAACGGCGTGGCCGACATCTCGATCCGCGCGCCCGGCGCGCCCTCGGTAGCGGGCCACGAGTGCGGCAACCGGGTGGCCATCGGCCTGGGGAACGGCTGGCTCATCGACTACTGCCACCTGGCCAAGGGCAGCCTGAAGGTGAAGGTCGGCGACGTGGTCGCGGCCGGCCAGCCGCTGGCCCACGTGGGCCTCTCGGGTGACACCGAGTTCCCGCACCTGCACTTCAGCGTGCGGCACGCGAACCTGGTCGTCGATCCGTTCGCGCCGGCCGCCGCGACAGGCTGCGCCGTCCAGCCGGCGACCCTATGGACCGCTGCGGTTGCCGCCCGCACGCCCTACAGGCGCGGCGTGGTGCTCAACGCGGGCTTCGCCACGGCGAGCGTCTCCAACGCCGCCATCGAGGAGCGCACCACCTCGACGCCCTCGGCCGCCGCGCCCGCCGTCCTCGCCTATGCGCGCCTCATCGGGCTCCAGCTCGGCGATGTTGTCGCTATCACGCTGGCGGGCCCCGACGGCAAGGTGCTGGCCACGACCACCCTGCCGCCGCTCGATCACGACAAGGCCCAGTTCACGGCCGAGGCCGGCCGCAAGCGGCCCCCGCAGGGGTGGCCGCACGGCGTCTACACCGGCGAAGTCCGCGTCCAACGCGGCGGCGCCATCGTCATCGCGCGCCGGTTCACC
>JBIOED010000138.1:0-7980 GCA_044445675.1 Caulobacterales bacterium
GCCCGCACCTGTTCATTGGATTATTTGTGATCGTCATCGCCCAGCTTGGGGCCCTGCCCGGGGCAGGTCATGACGTTTTACAAAAAAATTCCACGGGTCATTTCGAATTTTGGGCCCTAATCCCGGGCCTTCGGCGGGGTCAGCAGCCCGGCGATGGTCTGCGCCAGGGTCTCCATGTTGAACGGCTTGCGCAGGATCACCGCCTCGCCCCCCAGCACCGCCTCCACCTGGGCCGTGTCGGCGTGGCCGCTGGCGAAGACGATCGGCACGTCGGGCCGCCGCAGCCGCGCGAGGCGGGCGAGTTCCGCCCCGTTCATCCCCGGCATGGCGTAGTCGAACAGCATCAGGTCGGGCTGCACGGTCTCCAGCATGTCCAGGGCCTTGGCCCCACTGTCGGCCTCCAGCGCCCGGTACCCCAGGAGTTCGAGGATTTCGCAGGCCAGCGCACGGACGGCGTCCTCGTCGTCCACCACCAGCACCGTGCGCCCGGCGGCCGGCGCCAGGATCGGCTGCGGCTCCGCGCGGGCGCCCCGCGCCGGCGCCATGGCGCTCGAGCGCCGCAGCAACAGGGTCACCACCGTGCCGCCGCCGGGCGTGCTGGCGATCTCCGCCGTGCCGCCCGCCTGCCGCGCGACGCCATAGACCTGGCTGAGGCCCAGCCCGGTGCCCTTGCCCACGCCCTTGGTGGTGAAGAACGGGTCGAAAGCGCGTTCGATCACCTGCGGCGGCATGCCCGCGCCGGTGTCCGTCACGCTCAGCTCCACATAGTCGCCGGCCTCCAGCACGGGGTCGCCCGGGCCGAGCTGGCGGATCCGCGTGGCGATGGTCAGCCGCCCGCCGTCCGGCATGGCGTCGCGGGCGTTGATCGCCAGGTTCAGCACCGCCAGCTCCAGCTGGGTGCGGTCGCTCATCACCGTGGCCTGCGTCTCGTCGAGATCGACGGAGAGCGCGATGTCCGGGCCAAGCGTGCGCACCAGCAGGTCGCGCATGTCGGCGATCAGCTCGGCCGCCACGAACGGCCGCAGCTCCAGCTTCTGGCTGCGCGAGAAGGCCAGCAGCTGCCGCGTCAGGCTGGCGCCGCGTTCAGCCGCCGCGAGGCCGTTCTCCGACCAGGTGGCGACCTTGGCGCCATCCTCCGGCCTGCGGCGGATCAGCTCGAACGCGCCATGAACAACCTGAAGCAGGTTATTGAAATCGTGGGCGATACCTCCGGTCAGCTGACCTAATGCCTCCATCTTCTGGCTCTGCCGCAGCGCCTCCTCGGCCTTGCCGCGCGCCGCCATCTCCTCGATCAGCCGCGCGTTGGCCTCGGCCAACAGCCGGGCGCGGGCCTGCAGCTGCGAAGCCGCCGCCGTCACCACCCCCAGCAGCAGGAAGGCCAGCACGCTCAGCACCGCCAGGCCCGAATGCCGGCCGAGGACATCCACCCAGGGCTCCGGCAGGGTCTCCAGATAGACCTCGCCCAGCCGTGAGCCCTGCTCGGCGACGGCGCGGCTCACCGTCACGTGCCGGAAGGCGAAGGCGGAATGCTCCGCATGCATCTGCGCCGGCGGCGGCCGGGCGCCGCTGCGATGGAACACCGCCACCGCGCGTCCGGAGGCGTCATAGATCGCCGCGGCGGCGACCGCGCGGTTGACCCTCAGCGCGTCGAGATACTCGCGCATGGCGGTGCGGTCGTCGAAGGCCAGCGCCGCCGAGACGCTGGCGGCCAGGATGTCGGCTTGCACCTCGACCTGGCGCACCGCCTGCCGGCGGTAGTCGATCTCCGCCCGCACGGCCAGCAGCGCGCCGATGGCCAGCAGCGCCACCGCGCTCGCCCAGGCGATGCCGACCAGCCGACGGTCGGCCAGCCGCCGACCCGAGACGCCAGGATCGCGGCCGCTCATCGCTTAACCGTCACGGCCAGAGCCAGCAGCTTGGAGCTGATCGCCACGCCGGCCTGTTGCGCCCGCGTGGCGTCGATGCTGAAGCGCACCTTGCCGCCGTCCAGCACCAGGTGGACGATTCCCCGCGGGCCGCCGCGCGCCTCGTCGGTGACCGTCAGCACCGGCGCCTGCGTCACCGCGCCCAGCGCCTCGGCCGGCGACTGGGCGGGCCCGCCCGCCAGATAGGCGATGTGGCAACCGGAATCGGGTTCCAGGCGCGCGACCCGGCGCACGACCACCGGATGCGATCCCACGGCCTGGCCCGCCGTCGCCCGGTCGAGCATCGGCCCGAACGGATCGGAGCCCTGTACGCAGATGACCAGCGGCGCGTTCGGCGCCGCATAGGCGCCCGGCGGCCAGTTCACGAACGGGGCGAGCTTGTAGAGGTAGGTCGCCTTGACCGCCAGTTCGAGGCCGCTGCCCTCGCTTGCCGCGCTGGGCGACGCCGCCAGGGCGCCGGCCGCGGCCAGCGCCAGCGCCGTCCAGCGGGCCGGGATCGCCCGCCGCCGCGCCATCAGAACCCCCACCTCAGGCCGACATAGACCGAGCGCGGGACGGTGCGCACCGGCGCGGTCGCCGCGTCGTTGATCTCCAGGTGATGGTCGTTGAGCAGGTTGAAGCCGCTCAGCGACAGCTCCAGCCGCTCCCGTATCTTCCAACCCAGGCGAGCGTCCGCCTCGGTATAGGCCGGCGCGTTCTGCACCCCGCTGACGCCGGTCACCCGACCGACGCGCCGCAGCGCCAGGTCGAGGTCGACGCGGGGGCCGAGCTGCATGTCGGAGCGCAGCTGCGCCTGGTAGCGTGGGTCGAGGCCCGCGATCTGCAGCTGGGTAAGGTCGTTGTGGCCGTCCTTGGTGTGGAAGTCCCGCTGCAGGGTGTTGGCTCCCGCCCGCAGGCGCCACCAGTCGGTGACCGTGAACGTTCCCCAGGCCTCCAGGCCGTAGCTCTCGCCGGCCCCGCCGTTCTGCAGCACGATGGGCACGATGGTGCGTGGCGTGAACTGGTCGATGCGCAGGTCGTCGTAGACGTCGTAGAAGGCGCTCAACGAGAACGAGAGCCGCGTCGTCGGCTGAGCGCGGTAGCCCGCCTCGAACGCCCAGAGCGACTCGGACTGGAAATTCGGCGAGGGCAGCAGCACGCCGTTCGCCTGCAGCTCGCGCTCGATGCGGTTGGGCGTGCGCACGGCCCGCGAGGCCGCCGCCCAGACCAGCGACGCGTCATTCGGCGTCCAGGCCAGCCTCAGGTTCGGCATCCAGTCCAGGCCCGAATAGCTGTTGTCCTCCAGCTTCAGCCCCGCCGTCAGCTTCAGGTCGGGTCTCAGCGCCACCACGTCCTGGACGAAGATCGCGCCCAGGCTGATCGTCGCCTGCGGGTTGGCGAAATGGAAGATGTTGGTGGACAGGAAATACTCCCGCCAGATCCGCGCCTCGCCGCCGAACACCAGCTGGTGGCGCCCGATGGTCGTGGAGTCCTGGACCTGCAGATTATAGGTGTCGCGGCGCTCGTGGGTGTCCACCGCCGAACGGTCGTCGCGCGCCACATAGGCCTGGACGTCCAGGCTGGAGCCGTTGCCCAGCGTCTTGTCGATCCGGCCGATCAGGCTGCCGCCCCACAGCCGCCCGTCGGCGGTGTCCACATGGTTGTTGTAGGCGTTCGCCGAGACCGTGTAGCCGAACGCGCTGTCGCCGCCCTCGACGCGGAAATTGCCCATCACCCCTCGGAAGCCGTCATCGGTCTTGTCGCCCGGCGCGCGGTCCAGGCCCGAGCGGTCGAAGGCCGAAACCGTGCCGCGCGCCGAAAGGCCGCCCAGCGCGCCGCCCCAGGTCACCGTGGCGTTGCGCTCGCGGTCGCCGGCGCCGGCCTCGACGTTCAGGCCGTCGATGGCCCCCCGAGTGATGATGTTGATCACTCCATTGACCGCATTGGCGCCCCACAGCGCGCCGCCCGGCCCGCTCACCACTTCGATGCGCTCGACCGTCGCCAGGGCGACGTCCACCTGCTGCCACAGGACGCCGGAGCCGATCGGTTCGTAGACGCTGCGCCCGTTGACCATCACCAGCAGCTTGTTGGAGCTCTCGGCCGAATTCATGCCCCGTGCGGTGATCGCATATTCCGACGCGTTGATCCGGGCGACTTCCAGGTTGGGCGCCAGCCGCAGGGCCTCCGGCAGGCTGGTCGCCCCGGAGCGGCGGATGTCGTCGGCGGTGATCACAAACACCGAGGCCGGCGCTTCGCTGAGCGGTTCGGGTCGCTTGGAGACCGAGACCACCGTCAGGTTCGCGAGGTCCTCGAGCGAGAAATCCTTGAGCTTCTCGACGGTGGTGTCGCCGGCGACCTCCTCGGCTTGCGCCAGGCCGGCTACGCCCATTGCGAGCGCCAACCCCAGCGCCGCCCTACAACAAAATGACCCCAAACCCTCGCCCCCCACGGCGCAGTTCTCCGTGCGACGTCCACCGAGGTCGCATCGTCCCTCTAAGGCAACGCTTCAGGGTTCGCGTGGTTCCCGGCCGCTCCGGGCGGTCGCAGCATCGCTCGCTAAGCCAACCCTTCCGCCGCCCTGTGCGCCCGTGGCCGCGCCACCCGCGCCGCCGTCTGCGGCGCGGTCGCGCCGCCCAGGCGCTCCAGCAGGTGGTCGCCGACCCGCAGGGCGTTGGCCACCGTCGTCAGCGTCGGGTTCACCGCGGCGATCGAGGGGAAGAAACTGGTGTCGGTGACATAGAGGTTGTCGAGCTCGTGGGCCTTGCACCAGGGGTCCAGCACTGAGTTCGCGGGATCCGACCCGAACCGCACGGTGCCCGCCTGGTGCGCCGTGCCGTAGAGCGGCAGCAGGGCGCCGAACTCGAAGTGATGCTGCGAGATCGGGTGGGCGTGGTCCACGAACCCGTCGAGCGAGGCGTGCAGCTTGCGCACCAGCCGCTCGTGCCCCTCCAGGTTGTTGTAGCTGTAGTCGAGGTTGATCCGCCCGTCCGGCGTCACCCGCACGCGATTGTCCGGCAGCGGCAGGTCTTCCGAGATCACCAGCATCGACAGCATCCGCTCGGCGATGCCTTCGGCGATCCGGTCCGGCACCAGCCCCGGCGGCAGCCAGTCGGAGACCTGGCCCTCCAGCGTCTGGCCGGACATGTATTCCAGCAGCTGGATGTGCCCCATCGGCTTGTCGTAGGTCCCGTCCGGGTCGCCCCAGTAGAAGTCGTTGCAGGCCAGCGTCTTGGGGAAGGTCACGTCCACATGCGCGCAGGTCAGCGAGACCATGGCCGTGAGCGTGTGGAACATGTAGTTGCGCCCTACCTGGTCCGAGCCGTTGGCTAGGCCGTTCGGATGCGCCGCATTGGCTGAGGCCAGCAGCACCGCCGCCGTGTTGGCCGCGCCCGCCGCCAGGACCACGATGTCGCCGGTCCAGCGCTCCTCGCCCTGCTCGGTCTGGCAGACCACCTCGCTCACCGTCCTGCCCGACGGATCGGTCTCCAGCCGCGTGACCTTGCGGCCGGTCAGCAGGGTGACGTTGGGCAGGCCCATCAGCGGCTCGATGGCGATGGTCCGGGCGTCCGACTTGGCTTTCAGCAGACAGGGGTAGCCGCCGCAGGTCTTGCACTTGATGCACGCCGAGGTGACCGGATGCGCCTGGTCGAGGTTGATCCCCAGCGGCAGCGAGAACGGCCGCCACCCTTGCGCCTGCCAGTGGGTCCGAAGTTGCGCGATCCCCGGGTCGTCGTGCACCGCGGCGTAGGCGTAGGGCGGCTCGTTCCCCGCCTCCGTGGGGTCGTCGCCCCGGTTCCCGTGCACCCGCCACAGGGTCTCGGCCTCGGCGTAGTAGGCCGCCATGTCGTTCAGGCTGATGGGCCAGGCCGGCGAGATCCCGCCGGCGTGCCGCACGTCCTCGAAGTCGCGCCCGCGCAGCCGCATCAGCGCCGCGCCATAGAAGCTGGTATTGCCGCCCACCCAGTAGTGGGTGTTGGGGTGGAATGGCTTGCCCTTCTTGTCGTACCACTGTTCCTGGGTGCGATAGCGGTGCTGGATGAACACCGCCTTGGGACTCCAGTTCTCCGCCTCGCGCGGCAGCTGGTCGCCCCGCTCCAGGATCAGGATGGTCTTGCCGCTGGCCGCCAGCCGCTGGGCCAGCGTGCCGCCGCCCGCCCCCGACCCGATGATCACCACGTCGAAATGCGCCAAGCCGCCGCCTCCCCTGTTCCGCCTCTGTGGCGCGTCGGCGCCGACTAGACACCAAGACCCCCAAGAGCGCCAAGAGCGCCAAAACCACGAAGGCGAACCCGAAACGACACCTGGTCGGCCGGACGCGGTCGCGGCACAGCTCCAGAGTCTTGGTGGTCTTGGTGGTTCACATTAAGGAGGGTCTGCCGTGCGCTCCGAGCCAACTACCTGCGGTTCATTCGGCGCCATGTCGACCTAATCCTCCAAATGGTACTTCGCCGACGCCCGGCCCAGGATCGCGATCAGCAGCGGTTGCGGCAGGTAGCGCAGGACCAGCGCCGCGACCTGGTTGTGCAGGCCGGGGATCACCAACACCTGGCCCCGGTCGCTGGCGGCGAGCGTGGTCGCCACCACCTGCTCGGCCGTCTGGAAGAACCGCCGCGGCGCCTGGTCCATCACCGCCTTGGTGCCGTTGGCCTGGGCGAATTCCGTGAGGGTGAAGCCCGGGCAGGTGACGGTCACGCGCACGCCCGTCCCCTTCAGCTCCGCCGCCAGCGCCTGGCTGAAGCTGACCATCAGGCTCTTGGCGCCGGGATAGAGGCTGTGGCCGGCCACCCCCGGCGCGAACGCCGCCATGGAGCCCACGTTGACGACGGCGCCGCGTCCCCGCTCGACCATCCCCGGGATCACCCCGTAGGCCAGGCCGCAGGCGTTCACCACCAAGGTCATCAGGAAGTCCCGCTGCCGCGCCCAGGGCACGCCCGCGAAGCTCTGCGCGATCGAAAAGCCGGCGTTGTTGACCAGCACGTCCACCACCCGGCCGCGCGCCGCCACCGCCGCCAGCACCGCGGCGTGCGCCTCGAACGCCGCCAGGTCCGCCGGGACGGCGAAGGCCTCGATCCCGTGCGCCTGCGACAGCTCGGCCGCCAGGGCCTCCAGCCGCTCGACCCGCCGCGCCACCAGCGCCAGGTCATGGCCCCGCGCCGCATAGGCCCGGGCGAACGCCGCGCCGATGCCCGCCGAGGCCCCCGTGATCAGGGCCAGGGGACGTGTTCCGGAAGCTTGGTCTGCCATCGCCCCACTAGCCGCGCTCGCGGGCCGCGCGTCAATTTGACGGTCGCGGTCGTCCGTGGCGGCGTTAACGAAGCCAAAACCAAAGAGGGCGCCAGTGGACCCTTGACCGGCCTTGGCCGTCTGCGGGCTCAGAATGCGCCCCAACCTCCCCGTTGTGTTCGTAGAGTCCCAGGCCCATGCCCGAAGAGCGCCTTGCCGCCGCCGCGCTGTCCGACGCCCCGGTTCCGGCCCCGCCCGCCGCCAGCCTGGGCCTGGCCTTCCTCGGCCGCCTGGTCTTCGAAGGCGACCGGCTGGCGGCGGTGTGGGAGGGCTTGGTCGCCCAGCTCACCGCCGATCCGTCGGACGCCGGCGCCATGCTGGATCTCTCCACGCTGGTGCAGATGCGCGGCGACCGCGAGCAGGGCCTGGCGCTGCAAGCCGCCGCGCTGGCGCAATGCCGCTGCTATCGCACGACCCACGGGACGGGGCGGGGCCTGCGCGTCCTGGCCTTCATGACCCCCGGGGACCTGATGGCCAACACCCCGCTCGACTTCCTGCTGGAAGGCTCTGAGGTCGAGCTGACCACCTGGTACGTCGACGGCGCGGCGCCTTCGCCCGCCGAGGTCCCCGAGCATGACGTGGCCTTCCTGGCGATCAGCCAGGCCGACGACGGCTCGGCCGCGCTCGCCCACCTGGCCGGGGCCGTCGGCGCCGGGCCCCCGCGGGCGGGGTGGGGGGGGGGTTTTCGTCCCGCGCGGCGGTGCCCCCCCGGCGGGGCCCGGGCGCCCCCGGCCCCGGCCAGGTGGGCGAGCGCGGCCGAGCCGTCGTCGGCCTGGCTGATCGCCAGGAAGGC
>JBIOED010000139.1:0-7826 GCA_044445675.1 Caulobacterales bacterium
GCCTCTGTTCGACGAGTTCGTAGGCCCAGATCAGGGAGCCCGTCTTGCCGGGCGAGAGCGGATCGAGCGCGACGGACCGCTGCTTGAAGCGCAAGGCGTCCTGGATCCGGCCGACGGCGAGCAGCACAGAGCCCTCGGTGCTGTTGAGCGCGCCGAGCGGGGCGGCTGGGCGCCCGTTCGCCCGCAAGCCCCTTAGCAGGACGCCCTCGCGCCCCCGGTAGCTTGGCTCCAGCAGCGACATTGCGAAATAAGCGCCTGCGTCGCGCGAATCGATAGCCAGCGCCCGGCTTGCCTCCCATCGCGCCGTGGCGGCCATCGCCACCTTCTGTTGGGGAAGGATGTTCCAGTCGATCGCTTGGGCGCTGGTCACGGCCAGGAGCGAGTGTCCGAAGGCGAAATCCGGCGCGGCGGCCACCACCCGCCGCGCCAATTCCATTTGCCGCGCCCAGGACGCCCGGCGATGCGCGCGGATCAGATCATGCTCCTCCAAAACCGCCGAAAGCGCGGTGTCGTCCCTCAGAGTCGGCGGATTGGTGCGGGCGAATTGCGCGATCTCGATGATGTCGGCGACCTTTGCCGCGACCTCGATCCGCAGGTCGCCGGCCGACGCAGAATCGCGACGAAAGTCCGTCGACCACAAGGTGACATGGGTGCGCGGGTCGTCCAGTCGGATGCTGACGCGGGTCTCCTTGCCATCGTCCTGCACCGAGCCGTTCACTAGAAAGCCGACGCCGAGCCGCGCCGCATCCTGGTCGGGCGAAGGGCCGCGCAGGCCAACCGCGTCTACGCGGGACAAGGCCTCGACCTGGTTGGCGCTGAGCACGCCGAGCACCTCGTCGGATATGCTGTCGGCGAGGTAGCGGACGTTCTGTCCCGCGCTCAACGTCTCCAGCGGCAGGACCGCCACCCTCGCCGGCGGCGACGTGCTCCCGAAGGGGTGGCTCAAGGTCGCCCAGGTCGCCAGGGCGGCGAGCACAAGGGCGCCGGCGGCGATCGCGCCCCAGATGCGGCGGCCTCGCCAACGGGGCAGCCGAGTCTCGTCAGCCGGGCTTTCGGCCTCCGGACATCCGCCCGCCGGCGCGTCGAGCCTGTAGCCGACGCCGGCGATGGTCTGGATTTCGAAGGGCGGCTCGGCCCAACGGGCCGCAAGCCGCCGAAGTTGGCCGATGCAGCGGCCGATCGCATCCTCGCCGACCGTGAGGCCACCCCAGCAGCGGCGGATCAGCTCGTCGTGGGAGACCACTTCGGCGTTCGGATGGGCGAGCGCCACCAGCACCTGCATGACCCGCCGCTGCAGCACGTGGCGCGCGCCGGCGGCCTCCACTTCGCGGCGCGACGGACGGATCCTGAGCGCACCGAGCATGAAGTCGGCCTCCCGGGCCAGCTCGATCCGGGTCAGCGTCGGGAAAGCGCGCGCGGTTTGGTCCATCGGAGGATAGCCGGGCGGCCCGCGGGAGGCCTGACTGTCGCGGCTAGCTGTAGCACAAACCATTGGTCGCCGGGAGATCGGCGAGAGATCGGCCGCTCATCGGTCAGAAATCGGAACGCATTCCTCCGGGCCGGCCGACACTCGTGCGGGAGCCCGGGAATGGCCCGGGCGTCGGTTATTGGGAGGCTGTTATGGGTATTTCGCTTCGGAAATCGATGATGGGCCTGGCGGCTTTTGCAGCGCTGGCGGTGGCCGCGCCGGCGGCGTGGGCGGGCTGCGGCGACACCAGCGCCGTCGCGCCGGCGTCCTGGCATCCTGACCAACCCGAGGGCCGGCTGACGCGCGTCGAGCTGCGCGACAACGCCGATCACGACAACTCCATTGTCGGGTTGTGGAGCGTGCAGTTCTTCGCCGGCGGCAACATGATCGACTTCGGCTACGCGGCGTGGCACCGCGACGGCAGCGAGATCATGAACAGCGGCGGCCGCGCCCCGTCCACGCAGAACTTCTGCCTCGGAGTCTGGGCGAAGATCGGGCCGTTCAACTACAAGCTGAACCACTTCGCGCTGAGCTACGACCCGTCGGGAACCCTGAACGGCCGGGTCAACATCAAGGAGGACGTCGTCCTCGATGCGAAGGGTGACCAGTTCAACGGCGCCTTCACGATCGACGTCTACGACCCGAACACCAACGCCGTGCTGCAGCACGTCGGCGGCCGAATCGTCGGGCGCCGGATCACGGTCAACTGACGGCCGCGACGGTCCGGGCCCGGAACGGCGCCGCCGCCGCCGTTCCAGCCTGGGCTGTCCACCGCGCCACCGCGCGCATGCGCCCGAGCCACCTATTCCGCGCCACGCTGATGGCGCTGGCCGCCCTCGCACCGGCCGCGCGTCCTGGCGCCGCCGCGGCCCTGGCGCCGCCGGGGCCGGCCTGGACGCCGATGACCGGCGCGGCCGGCCCCCCGCGCGCCGCGCCCGAGGCCGCCCAGGCCAGCCTAGCGGCCGTCGGCCAGGAGGCGTTCGAGGTCGTGCCGCTGAAGTACGCCGACCTCAGCGAGGTGGTGGGCCTGCTCACCGCCAACCAGACGATCCGGCCGAACGACAGCTTCACGCCCCAGGAGCCGAACTTCGGCTCGGCCGGCTTCCAGGGCTACTACGGGGGCGGCGGCATCGTGACGCCCTCGACCAACGCCGGCTTCGGCCAGCAGATCGCCCCAACGGATTCCGTCGGGCGCGCCATCGACGACACCATCGGCATCGACCGCCGACTGAATGCCATCGTCCTGAAGGGGACGCCGGACCGCATCGCCCGCCTGAAGGCGCAGATCGCCAAGCTGGACGTCCCCGTCAAGAGCGTGGTGCTGGAGACCGTGTTCGTCGAACTGACCGAGTCCGGAGCCCGCAACCTCGGCGTGGACTTCAACAACGCCAACGGCCAGATCGCCACCGCCGCCTACGCCTTCGCGCGCGGCGAGTTCCCCGGCCTCGCCAACACCGCGCCCGGCGGGGGGCGGCTGTTCAACCTGCAGGCGGCGATCTACGCCCAGATCGACAAGGGCGAGGGCCGGATCATCTCCAAGCCGCGCATCGCGGCCCAGAGCGGCTCGACGGCCAAGATCGTCACTGGCGACGCCCTGCCGATCCTGACCTCCATCGCGCTGTCCGGCGTCAATGCGGTGCAGCAGCAGGTGCAGTACGTCAACGTCGGCGTGACCCTGCAGATCGCGCCGCGGGTCAGCGACGACGGCTTCGTCACCTCGCACGTGTTCGCCGTCGTTTCCAGCGTGACCGGCTTTTCGCAAGGCTATCCGACGATCAGCCAGCGCGAGGCCTCGACCTCGGCGACCGTCCGGGACGGGGATTCGTTCGTCATCGGCGGGCTGACGCAGGAGGCCGACCTGGCCCATCGCACCAAACTTCCCGGCCTGGGAGAGATCCCCGTGCTGGGTCGCCTGTTCGACGCGGAACACAGAAATCGCGCCAAGACCGACCTCTATGTCGTGGTGACGCCTCATGTGGTGCGCGGGCGCGAACCCCCGGTCGCCCCGTCGCGGCCGCCTGGCGCCACCAACTGAGCCTATTTGCCATCCCGACCCTGCCCATTTTGACCAGACGCCCAAGCAAATCTGGCCGGCATGGGGTTAAGGCCGGGCGGGCGAAGGCCGGCGCCTTCGTCGTGGGAACCCGGGCTATTCCAGCGGCTCGCAGTCGATGCGGCCGACCCCGCCGTGCTGGAGCAGGTAGATGGCGTCCTGGGGCACGTCCTGCTGGGCGGAGCGGTCGCGGTCGAGGCCGGCGTAAAGGCCGCGCAGGACCCGGCCGGAGATGCCGTGGCTGACGGCGACGATGCGGCGCTCCGGCTCCGGCGGCAGGCTGGCGAGCCAGGCGCCGACGCGGGCGCTCACCGCCTCGTAGGACTCCCCGGCCCCGGCGTCGAAGGCCCAGCCCGACCGGCCGAAGGTCTCGGGATGCTCGGCCTCCAGCTCGGCGCGCAGGCGGCCGTCGTGGGGGCCCCAGCTCATCTCCTTCAGGCGGTCGTCGAGTTCGACGTCCAGGCCGCCGAGCTTGCCTGCGACGATCCGCGCCGTGGCATGGGCGCGGCCGAGCGGGCTGGAGACGATCCGCCAACCCGCCGGCTCGCGGATCAGGTCGCGCAACAGGCGGCCCACCGCCTGAGCCTGGCGGACGCCCAGCGCGGTGAGGGGGCTGTCCACATGGCCCTGGATGCGGCGCTCGCGGTTGAACTCGGTCTGGCCGTGGCGAACCAGGTAGATCATGCGGGGTCGATCACCTTTTGCGGCGCACCACGGGGTGCGAGGTCGACAGGCCGCCGTCCACGGCGAGGGTCTGGCCGTTGACGTAGGAGGCGTCGTCGGAGGCCAGGAACAGACCGGCCCGGGCGATCTCGTCGGGCGCGCCGTAGCGGGTCAGGGGGTTGAGCTGGCCGATCTTGTCCTCGTTGCCGCGGGCCCGGGCGCCGTCGAAGATCGGCTTGGTCATGCCGGTCTCGATCAGCCCCGGCGCGATCGCGTTGACCCGCACGCCGGCGCCGTAGAACTCGTTGGCCGAGGTCTGGACCAGGCTGATGACGCCGGCCTTGGACGCCGAATAGGCCGGCCCGCCCGCGCCGGAGCGGAGCCCGGCCACCGAGGCCGTGCAGATGATCGAGCCCTTGCCGGCGGGGATCATCACGTGCGCGGCGTGCTTCACGGCCAGGAAGGCGCCGACCAGGTTGATCCGCAGGATCTCTGCCCAGTAGTCGGGGGTCTGCTCGTGCAACGGCACCCAGCCGCCGGAGACGCCGGCGTTGGCCCAGACCACATCCAGCGTCTCGAATTCGGCCGTCGCGCGGTCGATGTAGGCTTTCACGAAGGCCTCGTCGCCGGCGTCGCCCTGCATCGCCACGGCCGCCCCGCCCGCCTGGCCGATCATGGTGGCGGTTTCCGTCACGCTGTCGGCGCGGTCGACGCAGACCATCCGCGCGCCTTCGCGGGCGAACAGCAGGCTGGCGGCGCGGCCGATGCCGCTGCCCGCGCCGGTGATGACCGCCGTGCGGCCCTGGAGGCGTCCCATGGGTGATCCCTATGCGTTGGTCTTGGCGCGGCTGGCCGCGGTGGCGATGGCGTCGACGAAGGTGTCGTAGAGGCCGGGCGGCAGGTCGTGGCCCATGCCCGGCACGATGCGCAGTTCCGCCCCGGGGATGGCGGCGGCCGTGGCCTCGCCGCCGACCTTCTGCAGCAGCGGATCGTCGGCGCCGTGCAGCACGACGACGGGGATTTTCAGGCCTCCGAGCGCGGCGGTGCGGTCGCCGTCGGCGGCGACGGCGTTGCGCTGGCGGGTCACGCCCAGGGGGTTGAAGGCGCGCGCGTGTTCGGCGATCACCCGGGCGCGGATCTCGTCGTCCGTCCACGGGTGGGCCGGGCTGCCGATGGTGCGCGCGTTCCTGACCCCATGCGCCACGAAGGCCTCGTAGTCCGCCTCGGGGTCGGGCGGCCGGGTGTTGAGCACGGCGGCGGCCTCCGGCGTGGACTTGAAGGCGTCCGCCGCGCCGGTGGTCGACATGATCGAGGTCATGGAGAGCACCCGCCCCGGATGGTCGAGCGCGATGCGCTGGACGATCATGCCGCCCATGGAGACGCCGGCGATGTGCGCCCGCTTCACCCCGGCCGCGTCCAGCACCGCGATCCCGTCGTCCGCCATCTCCTTGAGGGCGTAGGCGCGTTGCGGCCAGGTGGAGAGGCCGGTGTCGCGGTTGTCGAAGCGAATGGCGCGGTAGCCCTTGGCGACCAGCTTCTCGCAGAAGGCGTCCGGCCAGCGGGTCATCTGCGAGCCCAGGCCGTTCACCAACAGGATCGCCTGCGGCCGGTCGTCGCCGAAGCTCTGGTACTCGATCTCGACGTCGCCGTTGTGGGCGCGGGGCATGGGGTTCTCCGTCTGGATCCTCCCCTCCCTGGGGGAGCGTCTGGCCTAAGGAATCAGCAGCACCCTGCCGACCGCCTGGCGGCTCTCGATGTAGCGGTGGGCGGCGGCGGCGTCTTTCAGGGCGAAGGTCTTGTCGATGACCACCTTCAGCGCCCCGTCGGCGACGTCCTGGATCAGTTGCTGGATGGTGTCGTGCACCCGGTCGGTGGCGATCTCGGCGCCCAGGAAAACGCCGGACAGCGTGCGGTTGCCGCCCATCATGGTGCCCACGTCGACCTTCATCGGCTCGCGGCCGGCCTGGCCGACCATGGAGACGCGGCCGCGGTAGGCCAGCGACAGGATCGAGGACTGCAGGGTGGGGCCGCCGACCGGGTCGACGATCACGTCGGCCATGTGCTTGTCGGTCAGGCGCGCGACCTCGGTCGGCACGTCGTCGCGCTGGTAGTTGATGCCGTGGGTGAGGCCAATCGCCTTGAGGCGCTCCAGCCGCGCGTCGGACGAGGCGGTGGCGAGGATCATCGCGGCGCCGGCCCGGGCGGCCAGTTGGATCGCCGCGACGCCGACCCCCGAGGCGCCGGCCTGCACCAGCACGATCTCGCCCTTCTGCATCCGCCCGAACTCGAACAGGCAGTCGTGGGCGGTGCCGAACGGCACCGGGATCGCGGCGGCGAGCTTCACGTCCATGCCGGGCGGGATCACCCAGGCGGTGCGGGCGGCGACGGCGCGCAGCTCCGCATGGCTGCCGAAGCCGCCGGTGGTGACGGCCTTGTCGCCGACCTTGATGTTGTCCACCTCCTCGCCGACCTGCACGACCTCGCCGGCCGCCTGGTAGCCGACGACGTGCGGTTTCGTGACCAGGGCGCCGCGGAAGCGGTTCAGGGTGTCGCCGCCCTCGATGGAGACCGCCTCGACACGGATCACGATGCCCTTGCGGTGGCATTCGGGGTCGGCGACGTCCTCGTAGCGGAAGACGTCCGGGCCGCCGTTCTCGTAGTAGACCGCTGCCTTCATGGCGTCGCTCCGTCATCAAACATCTGTTTGACGCAACGCATCCCACGGCCAACTTTGGGGCGCAAGATGCGAAGAGCCGCCGCGTGCGCCTCGCTCGACAGCGGTCGGGCGATGGCGGATGCTGAGGCCGGGACAGGGAGAACTTCATGACGCGGGCGCTGGTGCTGGGCGGCGGGGGCCCCGTGGGGATCGCCTGGGAAAGCGGGCTGGCGGCCGGCCTGGCGCAGGGCGGCGTCGACCTTGGCCGCGCCGACTTCACCCTCGGCACCTCGGCGGGCGCGTTCGTGGGGGCGCGGCTGGCGATGGGGGCCGACGCGGCGACCCTGGCCGATCCGATCCTGGCCGATCCGATCCGGGCGGAGGCCGAGCGGCCGGCGGCGGCTTCGCGGCAGGGCCCCGAGCGCGCGCCGGCCGACCTTTCGAAGCTGATGGCGATGATCGCCGAGGCCCAGGGCGGCCTGGGCAATCCGGCCGAGGCGCGTGCGGAAATCGGCGCCTTCGCGCTGGCCGCCCAGACCATGGACGAGGCGGCCTTCCTCGCGAGCTTCGGGCGGTCGTTTTCGGGATTGCCGGAGGACTTCTGGCCGCAGCGCGACTTCGCCTGCACGGCGGTGGACGCGCAGACCGGCGGCTTCCAGCTGTGGACGAAGGCCTCCGGCGTGGGCGTGGTGCGCGCGGTGGCCTCGAGTTGCAGCGTGCCGGGCGTCTTTCCGCCGGTGACGCTGAACGGCCGGCGCTACATCGACGGGGGCATGCGCTCGTCCACCAACGCCGACATGGCGGCGGGGTATGAGCTGGTGGTGGTGGTCGCCGTGCGGGCGGGCGCAACCGGCGGGGCCACGGCGGCGCGCCTCGCCGCGCGTTTCGACGAGGAGATCGAGACCCTGAAGGACGGCGGCGCCACGGTGGTGGCGATCACCCCTGACGACGCCAGCATCGAGGCTTTCGGCGTCAACCTGATGGAC
>JBIOED010000140.1:0-7645 GCA_044445675.1 Caulobacterales bacterium
ACTCCGGCCCACACTTCCCCACCCGTCTCGCTGCGCTCGCCACCCTCCCCATGAAGGGGAGGGAAAGTCAGTGCGCCGAGTAGGTCCGTAGCACGTCCTCGATGATCCGCTCGAGTTGGCCCAGGGTGTTGCAGGTCCTGGCGACGTGAGTGAAGCGTTGGTAGCGGTGCATGACGCTGTCGCCCTGGCCCCAGTAGCTTTCGGGCTCGGGGTTGAGCCAGATCACCGCCCGGGCGCGTTGCTGGATCAGGTGCATCAGGTCGAGCCGGGGGTCGGCGAAATTGGAGCGGCCGTCGCCCAGGACGATCACCGTGGTGTGGCGGTCCACGCGGTCGATGTGGTTTTCCACGAAGTCCTCCAGCGCCTTGCCATAGTCGGTCTGCTGGAAGCCGATGGTCTGCAGCACCTTGAGGATCGCGCCCTCGACGCCGTTGTCGTCGAGGATGGCGTTGACCGGGATCAGCCGGCCGGAGAAGGCGAAGGCGTCCAGGCGGTCGACCACCTCGTTCAGCGAATAGAGGAAGGTCAGCAGGAACTGAGCGGCGGCGGCCACCGACTTCGACACGTCGCAGATGGCGACGATCGACGGCTTGTCGACCTTCTTGATCGTCCACTCGATCTCGAAGGGCACGCCGCCGTGGGCCATGGACTTTCGCAGGGTCTTACGGACGTCCAGGTGGCCGCGGTTGGCGGTGTGGCGACGGCGCGAATAGCGGTCGGCCAGCCGCTTGGCCATGCGCTTGACCAGGGCCTGCATCATGACGAGGTCGACGGGGTCGATGCCGCCGTCGGCGTTCAGCGCCTTCCTGGCCAGCATCTCCTCGCGCAGCGCCTTGCCGGAGCCGGCGGCGTAGAGCTCGTGCTGGCGCTGGACGAAGCGTTGGGCCTCGGCGGCCAGCGCCTTGCGGGCGGCGTCGAGGCGGTCGGCAAGGCCGTGGCCCTGCGGGAGCTTGCGGGCGCCGGCAATGATCTGCTCGATCTCAGCCAGGCCCATCTCGTCCAGCAGCCGGCGCGTCAGGCGGCTGCGCTGGGTGGAGAGGCGGATCTCGGCGACGCCGGCGCGGTCCGCCGCGGCCTCCATCGCCTGGGCCACGGCGGCGGCGTCGCCGGCCAACAGCATCTGCGCCAGAGGTGACTGCGCCGCGGCGTCCTCGACGGCCTCCGCCTCGCCCTCCCGGGGCTCGGGCGGTGGGGCCAGCTCGACGGTGTCGCGGGCGAAGAAGGTCTCGAACGTCCGATCGAACCGGTCGACCTCGTCGCGGGACTTCGCGAGGGTGGCGCAGAGCGCGTCCTTGAACAGCTCGCGGTCGGCGTAGCCAATGGTGGCGGCCGTGCGCGAGGCGTCGATGGCCTCGGCCGGCGAGACCTTCACGTCGGCGGCGCGCAGGGCCCGGAAGAACTGCTCGAGGGTCTGCTGCATCCTACAGCCCCCGTCGCGAAGACGACGGCGGGAGGGGGACCGCACGCCGAGCGTAGCGAAGAGCGGGTGGTGGAGGAGGCAAGCCCCATCCGCCGAGCCCTTCGGCACCTGACCATTCCGCAGAGCTTGAGGCTTGCCCCCTCCACCACGCCCTCCCACCGGATCGCTTTGCGATCCGGCGCCCCCCTTGCTTCGCAAGCCACCCCCAGCGGGGGTGGATTGGGGCGCGGTCCCCCTCCCGCCGCGTCGCGGGGGTGGTAGAGGTTGCGCGCAGCATGCCCATCACCGCCGGTGCAGCAGCTCGACGATCTGCGGTTCGACGGCGACGATATCCTGCTCGAACTTCAGGATGACGTTGAGCGTGTCGCGGACCATGCCCGAGTCCAGGCTGTCGGCGTGCAGCAGGATCAGTGCGCGGGCCCAGTCCACCGTCTCGGAGATCGAGGGCGCCTTGCGCAGGTCGAGCGTGCGCAGCGATTGGACGAAGGCGACGAGCTGCGTGGTCAGCGTCGCCTCGATGCCCGGGACGCGGGTGGCCACGATGCGCTCCTCCAGCGCAGCCTCCGGCAGGGGGATGTGCAGGTGCAAGCAGCGGCGCTTGAGCGCGTCGCCCAGGTCGCGGACGTTGTTGGAGGTGAGGAACACCAGCGGCGGGGTCTTGGCGACGATGACGCCCAGCTCCGGCACCGAGACCTGGTAGGCCGACAGCACCTCCAGCAGGAAGGCTTCGAACGCCTCGTCGGACTTGTCGATCTCGTCGATCAGCAGGACGCAGCCCTCGTCCTGGCGCAGCGCCTGCATCAGCGGCCGGGGCTCCAGGAACGGCTCGGAGAAGAACAGGTCGCCCATGCCGTGCAGCCGGTCCATGGCCTGGTCCATGTCCGGCGCGTCGGCCAGCGCCGCGCCCATGCGGTCCTTGAGGATCTGGGTGTAGAGCAGCTGCTTGCCGTACTTCCACTCGTACAGCGCCTTGGACTCGTCGAGACCCTCGTAGCACTGCATGCGGATCAGCGGCTGGGCGAGCAGGCGGGCGGTGGAGAGCGCGAGCTCGGTCTTGCCGACCCCCGCCGAGCCCTCGACCAGGATCGGCTTTTGCAGGTGGACCGCCATGTAGAGCGCTGTCGCGATGCGGCGCGAGGCGATGTAGCCCACGCTGCCCAGGCCCTCGACGAGGGCGTCCACCGACGAAAACGGATTGGCGGCGACAAGGGTCGCCGTCGGCGTGGAAAGGGTCAAAGTCTCAGGCTTTCAAATAGGATCGTTGAAAGCCCGATTGTGCCGCGCGGAACGGGCGAGGGCAAATGCTCGCTCCGCCCGCAGGACGGCGGCGCTCAGACGTCGAATTCGACGCCTTGCGCCAGCGGCAGGGTCGCGCCGTAGTTCACCGTATTGGTGGCGCGGCGCATGTAGGCCTTCCAGGAATCCGAGCCCGCCTCGCGGCCACCGCCGGTCTCCTTCTCGCCGCCGAACGCCCCGCCGATCTCCGCGCCGGAGGGCCCGATGTTGACGTTGGCGATGCCGCAGTCCGAGCCCTGGGCCGAGGTGAAGAGCTCGGCCTCGCGCAGGTCGTTGGTGAAGATCGAGGACGATAGGCCCTGCGGCGCGTCGTTCTGCAGGCGGATGGCCTCGGCCAGGTCCGAATAGCGCATGACGTAGAGGATCGGCGCGAAGGTCTCGCGGCGCACGACCTCGGCCTGTTGCGGCATCTCCACCAGGGCCGGGCGCACGTAGGCCGCCTCCGGGCAACCGGGGACCTCGACCCGCTCGCCGCCGGTGACCTGGCCGCCGGCGGCGCGGGCGTCGGCCAGGGCGCGCTGATGCCCGTCGAAGGCCGCCGCGTCGATCAGCGGGCCGACCAGGGTTCCGGCCCTGCGCGGATCGCCGACCGGCACCGAGCCGTAGGCCGCCTTCAGTCGCGGCAGGAAGCCGTCGTAGAGGCTGTCGTGGACGAACAGGCGCCGCAGGCTCGTGCAGCGCTGGCCGGCGGTGCCCATGGCGGCGAAGGCCACGCCGCGCAGGGTGAGGTCGAGGTCGGCGGTGGGGGCGACGATGGCGGCGTTGTTGCCGCCGAGCTCCAGCAGGGCGCGGGCGAAACGGGCGGCGAGCCGGGGCGCGACCGTGCGGCCCATGGCCGTCGAGCCGGTCGCCGAGACCAGCGGGACCTTGGGATGATCGACCATCGCCTCGCCGACCTCGCGGCCGCCGACGATCACGGCGCAGAGGCCGTCCGGCGCGTCGCCGAACCGGGCCGCGGCCCGCGCGAACAGCGCCTGCACGGCCAGCGCCGTCAGCGGGGTCTTCTCCGACGGCTTCCAGACCACAGCGTCGCCGCAGACCAGCGCCAGGGCGGCGTTCCACGACCAGACCGCCACCGGGAAGTTGAAGGCCGAAATCACGCCGACCACGCCCAGCGGATGCCAGGTCTCCATCATGCGGTGCTCGGGGCGCTCGGTGGCCAGCGTCAGGCCGAACAGCTGGCGCGACAGGCCCACGGCGTAGTCGCAGATGTCGATCATCTCCTGCACCTCGCCGTTGGCCTCGGAGACGATCTTGCCGGCCTCCAGGGTCACCAGGCGCGCGAGGTCGGCCTTGGCGGCGCGCAGCTCCTCGCCCAGCAGCCGCACCAGCTCGCCGCGCCGCGGGGCGGGAACGCTGCGCCAGGTCAGATAGGCCGCGTGCGCGGCGTCGATCGCCGCCGCCACGGCCTGAGGCGAGGCGTCGTGGGCCTCGCCGATCGCCTCGCCGCTCACTGGCGAGCGGACGATGCGGCCGCCGCCGGTCCAGAGCGTTTCGGGGACGCCGAGGCGGGTCAGCACCTCGGCGGCTTCGGCCCGCACGGAGCCGATCGGAGTCTGCAGGGTCATGGGTCTACTCGGCGGCGCGCAGGGCTTGGGCGTCGGAAGCGTAGAAGCGTCCGAAGCGGTTGGCGAGGATATCGGCGAGCGGGATATCCTCCTGGCGGACGAACCCGGTGGTCGGCAGCTTACCCTCGGCCAGCAGGTCCAGCACCGCGCAGATTCCGCCGGCGGTGGTGATCTGGATGGCGCTCTTCATCTCCCCGTTCACCGGCTGGGCGTAGACCTTGTTGACGTAGGTCTCCTGCATAAGGCGGCCGTCCTTCAGCCCGCTGACGGTCACGAACACTATCACCACGTCCTGCAGGGTCGCGGGGACGGCGTTCTCCAGGATGTCCTTGAGCAACCCCCGGCGGTTGCGAAGGCCGAGGTCGTTGAGCAGGGCCTTCATGATCGCCGCGTGGCCGGGATAGCGGATGGTGCGGTAGTTGAGATTGCGAACCTTGCCCTCCAGCGTCTGGCAAAGGGTGCCCAGGCCGCCGGAGGTGTTGAAGGCCTCGTAGGTGACGCCGTCGAGGGCGAATTCCTCGCATTCCTCCATCGCCGGGACCTCGCGCAGCTTGCCGCTGACGATGGCCTCGCAGGGCTCGCAATATTCGTTGATCACCCCGTCGGTCGACCAGGTCAGGTTGTAGTTCAAGGCGTTGGAGGGGTAGCGCGGCAGCGCGCCCACCCGCAGGCGAACGTCGTGCAGTTCGTCGAAATGCTTGCACAGGTCCCAGGCCGCAATGGTGATGAAGCCGGGGGCGAGGCCACATTGCGGGATGAAGGCGGTGGTCGAATCCTCGGCCAGATCGCGAACCACCCGGCTCGCGGCCACGTCCTCGGTGAGGTCGAGGTAGTGCGCGCCGGCGGTTTTGGCGGCCTGCGCCACCACCGTAGTCAGCTGGTAGGGCGCGGCGTTGACCACGGCGAAGCATCCGGCCAACGCCCGGGCCAGGGTCGCCGGGTCGTCGATGGCCATGGCGGTGGTGGCGACGCGGGCGTCGAGGCCGGTGAGCGCCTCGTCGCTCCGGTCGAGGACCAGAACCTCATAATCGCCTGAGCCCGCCAGCAGGCTTGCGATGGTGGATCCGATCTTCCCGGCTCCGACGACGGCGACCTTGCGCATATCTGAATCCCTTTTTCTGCGCGCCCAGGGTGGGTCGCATCGCCGCCGGTATCAATTCGCCTTTCGGCGATATTTGTGGCATTTCTTGACAGATCGACTGCAGAATTCGGCGAAACGACGATGGATGACCTTGACGATCACCTGCTCGCCCGTCTGCGCGACAACGCCCGGGCGCCGGTGGCCGAACTGGCCCGGGCGCTGGGGCTCTCGCGCACCACGGTGCAGAGCCGGCTGGCGCGGCTGGAGCGGTCCGGCGTGATCGCGGGCTACGCCGTGAGGCTCTCACAGGCGCGCGAGGCGGCGCTGATCCACGCCTTCATCATGCTGACCGTGGAGCCGAAACAGGCGGCCGCGGTGACTGGCGCCCTGAAACGGATGCCCGGCGTGCGCAAGCTGCAGTCGGTCAGCGGACCCTCCGATATGATCGCCACGGTCGAGGCCCCCAACGTCGGCGAGATGGACGCCCTGATCGACGAGATCGGCGCCCTGCGCGGCGTGGAGCGCACCAACTCCTCCATCGTCCTGGCGACCAAGTTCGACCGGTGATGTCGTTCCTCCCCGTGAAGCGGAGGGGTCAGCGAAACTGACGGCGCGCGCGGGCGCCTGGGCTCTGAGCCATTTTGGCGAAATGTCCGCGCGAGCTCTGTCGGGCGTTCGTTCCTGAGCCAACGACGCGGCCAAGCGCCAGTTACGGCCGATCAGCGGCGCGCGGTCAGGCCGTTGTGAACATCCGTGGCGGCGATGGCGCCTTCGCCCTGGGCCACGGAAATCTGGTTGAGGCCACGCACCACGTCGCCCGCGGCATAGAGGCCGGGCACTGAGGTCTCCTGGTGCTCGCCGACGATAAGTCGCCCCGAAGCGTCGAGTTTCGCCCCGGCGCCGGTCGCGAGCTGCGCCCGCGGGGTGACCCCCAGGGCGGCGTAGAGGACATCGAACGCCTTGGGCGCGCCGGGGCCCAGGCACAGCGCCACGATCCGCCGGCGGTCCAGCATGACCCGTTCGATGGGCGTCTCGATGAGTCCCACCCCTGCAGCCTTCAGCCGGCGGCGTTCGGCATCGGGCAGGTCGTCCGGGCGGCCGATGTGGATCAGCGAGACCGCGTCGGACCAGGTGGTCAGGAAGCGAGCCTCGTGCGCGCCGTGGACCCCTGATCCAATGACCGCCACGGTCTTGCCGATCACCTCGTAGCCGTCGCAGATCGGGCAGACGCGGACCAGACCGCAGCGCACGGCGTCCTCGATTCCCGGTAGGTCCGGCTCCTTGTCGATCACCCCGGTGGCGAGGATCACCTTGCGGGCCCGTAGCTGGCCAAGGCTGGTCTGCAACACGAAGCCCGCCTTCAACGCCTTGAGGCCCTCGACGTGCGCAGATCTGAGGTCGGCGCCGTAGGCCTGCGCTTGGCGGCGCATGCGCGCGAGCAGGGTCTTGCCGACCACGCCGCCCGGAAATCCCGGATGATTGTGGCTGCGCGGGATCCAGGCGGCGCGGCTGCCGCCGGCGTCGAGCACGCAGAACGCCCGCCGGAAGCGCGCCAGATAGATGGCCGCCGTCAGCCCCGCCGGACCCGCACCCACCACCACACAGTCGAACTGCGGCGCATCTGCGCGAACGCCCGGCACATCGCACTCCGTAAGCTGGACCTCAAGGATCGTCGGCTAAGGGCTTTTCGGATAGCCGGGGTTCCCACAGGCCTGCGAAATCGCCTTCGCGCCGTCTTTTCGCCAGCGTCGGCCTGATGTCGCCGATCATGAGCGGCCTCGGCGCCTGCGACGCGTCCGTGGTGTTCGATCGCGCGCTGTCGAACCGGCGACCGAGGTCGCCTAGCGCGGCGGCGCGTTGAGGTAGATCGGGTTTCCGAGCAGCCAGAGCTTGCCGTCCGGCCCGCGCACGTCGACGCGCAGCCAGTGGCGCCGGCCGTCGCCCACGATCTCAAAGCTGCGGATCTCCTCGTCGCTGGCCAGGCCCGCGTCGGCCAGCCTGGGCCTCGGCCCGTCGCCGGCCAGCGAGAACGCCGCCCCCGCCGCGTGGGTCACGTGGATGCTCACCCGGATCGGCGCGCCGGCCGGCGCAGGCAGGGCGTCGCCCATCTGCGCGGTGCGGCCGCCGGATGCGGCGGTAACCTCCAGGAGGCGGTCGCGGCTGCCGGTGACGTCGACGAACACATGGCCGGCGCGGATGGCGGCCAGGATGGCGGGCTGCGAGAGCTCGGTGGCATGGACCACGGTGGTCGGATAGCCGATGCCGGTGTGCGTCGCCGGG
>JBIOED010000141.1:0-7643 GCA_044445675.1 Caulobacterales bacterium
CATCCTGTCGGAGGTGAAATCCTTCGTGGAGATCTGCAAGGCCGAGGGCGTCCACCCCGGCGGCGTTCACCTGGAGATGACGGGCCAGAACGTCACCGAATGCACCGGCGGCGCCCGCGAGGTGACCGAAGGCGACCTGGCTGACCGCTACCACACCCACTGCGACCCGCGCCTGAATGGGGAGCAGGCCCTGGAGTTGGCCTTCCTGGTGGCCGAGAAATTGAAGGACGAGCGCGTGCACGCGGCGCGCGCGGCGAGCGGCGGCGTCTGAAGCGTAACCTCACGACGTTCCGCGGCATGCCGAGGCGCGGCCGCGCTAGACCGGCACGGTGATGTGCTTTCCCCCGAACACGGCTTGCCAGTTCTCGATCTCGCTCACGACGATGTCGTCGGCGGCGTGGGCCAGTTCCGAGGCGCGCGCGTAGTCCAGAGCGCCGTCCGGCGCCTTGAGGAGAAGCTCGATACGGCCGGCCACCGCGTCTAGCTTTTCGGCCGTCACTTCGGAGATGGCGGAGAAGCGTTCGAAGTCGCCGAAATAGCGAATTCCCGCCAGCCCTGCGCCAAAGGTGGGCAGAAGCACGCCCAGGAACGTGAACCAACGCGAAAGCCTGGCCGCCAAGGCGTCGGACAGCAGGTGAAGCGCGCCTCCGGCTCTGAGCGCCAGATAGCCGCTCACCGAGAGGACGGCCAGGACAAACAGCGCCTCCGACAGGCGGTCGAGCTGATGGTGGGTCCGAGCCAGCCGGTTGGCCTTGTAGCGGTGATAGTCGCGTTGCCTCACCACGTGATCCAACAGCAAATTCGCCACCGCCCCGCGCAGATAGGCGGCGGTGACCTTCAACCGCGGCAGCCCGACATCGCGCAAGGCATGACGGGCGTACCATTCGGGCCAGGAGGTTTCGGCGCCCCGTGGCCATCGCCCCGTCGGGCGGGCCACCCCCAGCACCAGCAGGATCAGGGCGTGGCGGAAATATTCCGCAACGCGGCGGGTTTCGAACCAGCGGCGATGCCAGCGCCGCTTCTGCCCCACCAGGGTGATCGCCAGGATGGCGACCAGCAGCGCCAACTCGAACACCGCGAACAGCCATTTCTCGTGGCTGGTCGCGAGGGGCAGGTAGGCGACCCCGCCGACGATGGCGAAGGCGGAGAACAGGAAGTTCAGGATCATCCCTCCCCGGTAGACGTCCGACAAGCGGGCCGAAACGCCGTCGGCCCAGGCGAACCGGCGCAGGATTTCGTCGCGGATGCGGGTGACAAACCGCGCCTCCTGGCCCGGAAGGGCGTCCGCCGCCGCCAGCTGACCGGCGGCGCTGCCGGCCGCGACGGCGTCGGGCGCCTCATAGACCTGGGTCAGACCCCGGAAGCGGCCCCTGAGATGCTCGGCGCCGAACAGGGCCTCGATCCGCCGATAGGCGTGCCAGACCGGGTTGCTTCGTGGCCGCCACCGCTCGGCCCTGAGCGCGCGCAGCCCCTCCATCGAGTCATGGTCGGCGTCGGCCTTCTTCCCGGCGGTCGGCCGAAGCGCCCCGCGGACCAGTTGGTCGAGCGCCGCGCCCCGGCCGGGGTCGGCCGGGGCGTCGGGACTGATGGTGGCCAAGGATTCCGGAGCCCGCAGAATGCGCCACTGGTGAGGCGCGCCCGCGTCGATCCAGACGACCGGCGCCCCCATCTCCAGAGCCAGGGCGATCGTATGGCCTGTCCCGCCCACGAAGCTTGTATTGACCCCGTCCCAGACGCCGACGATGAGGTCCGACTGCTCGATCATCACCCGCGCCGCCAAGGCGACCCGCTCCGAGGCCTCGAATGCATAGGCCTGGGCCTTGGCGATGTCGTCCGGAGCCTCCAGGCGCGCGAGATAAAGCGCAGCTATGGCCTCGTCCCGGTCGGCCAGCTCGAAGAGGCGCGCCTGGCCTTCGAGGGCCAATATGCTCGCCGCCCGCGCCCGGGTCGCCGGCCCGCAGGCCCCGACGCCCGACATCAGGAAACGCGCCTCGTCCGCAGTTTCGGGGTGAGCGTTGATCGCCGTGTTCAAGGCGCGTCCGAAGGGCAGGGGCGCGACCAGCTCCCAGCCGCGATCGACCGCCTGCGCCGCGGCCAGCTGGTCAACGCCGTCCACCAGCATGGAGTGCAGCCGCGGCGGGGCTGGCGGCTCAAGCCCCACCACAGCGGGCGTGGCCGCCAGGGCCACGTCCAGGGCGTCGAAGATCGTCGCCAGAGTCGCTTCGATGGCGGCGCGGTTGGCGCGGAAGGCGGCGTTCGTCTGCCGGTGGCCGGTGACGCCGAGCGACAGGCGTACGCGGGGCGGCGGCGGCGGGAGGGCCGCGGGCGGCGGCTTCATGAGGAGGGGTCCAGGCCCACGGCGGCCCGGCGCAGTCCGAACGTCACGCTGGCGGCCCCGCCCGCCAGACTTCGCGGCCTAGCGCCTGCTGGAAGTCGAAGTCCATCCAAATGCCCTGGCCGACCTCCTGCCAGTCCGGGGAAATCCCCAGCTCGCTGAGGTAGGGGTGAGTCGCAAAGGTGGTGATGCGGACCTCGTAGGCCTGGTCGGTGAGGCCCGAGCCACGGTGGGCGGTGACCTGCGCGTCTGCCTCGACAACCGCCTGATAGCAGGCGCGCTGCGGATCGGCCGCGTCGGGGAACTGCTTGAGGAAGGCCATGGTCATTCCGCCGCCTCCCACCGCGGCCTGCAGCCGGCCCGCGATGGCGGTCAGCTCGCCGGTGAGCCGCTCGACGGTCCTGGCGGCCAGGGCCTCAAGGTTTGCGAACATCCCGGTGGCCGGCGCGGCCGCCTTGGCCGCAACCGGCCGGGCCTCGAACATCGTCGCCCAGCGGGCCTTGCTGTCGGGGCCGTAAGGACTGACGACCCAGCCGTCCGCGCTGAAGGTTTGGGCGCCGCCCCTTGGCGCCTGCGGGCTGAAGTCGAAACGGCCGAGCTGTTTGGGAAAGCCCCAGACTTCCCGTCCGCTGACCAGCGCCGGGCCGGAATCGACGAACAGATAGGCCGGGATCCACCGCAAGGCGAAGAGGCCGTCGTCTTCGCGCTGCGCCAGGATCCACAGGGTGATGTCGATCTCGCTGGTATAGCCCTTGGAGGCGTTGGAGCCGTCCAGGGTATAGAGCTTGCCGATCTCGGCGATACCCAGGAAGACCTTGTCGCCGAGAGCCCGATAGCGCACCGCGCCGCCCGACGGGCCGGCGAAGGTCTTGTCGAGCCAGGCCTGCAGTTTGGCCTGATCCGCCTGGACGCAGAAGTTGTGCATGACGACGTCGCAGAGCTGCACGGCGGCGAGCGCGTCATAGAGATTGCCGTCGATGACGTAGGTTGGCAGCGTGGTCACGGGGCGCGGTCCTTCACTTGGCGTGGTCGATGCCTCGAAAATCCAGGTTCAAAGCGGCAGCGGCGTCAGCGTCCCCGCGATGGCCTGGGCGCATCTTGCGCCGCTCCGGGCCGCACTCTCGGCGCACCCGGAGTTGAGGCCGTTCAGCGTCCAGTCGCCCGCGAGAAACAGATTGGTCAACCCCGACTGGTCCGCGTCCATCCGGGTGAACACGCTGTTCTTGGGAGACTGCACATAGAGGTCGGACGGATTGCAATTGGCCCGGATATATTGCCGCGTCAGCACGTCCCCGCCGGCGCCTGGGTCGGGATCGTAGATCAGCTTTGGGTCGAAGCCGTAGGGACTGTGGGGCGAGGTCGCCCGCATCCAATAGGTCTTGCTGTTGTCGCTGAGCCATTTGACCGCGAGGTCATAGGCCTTGCGGTCGGCGGCGGAACCGTTTTCGGGGCCGGGAATCTGGCCGCAGAAGTAGGCGATCGACCGGGGCCGGTAGGCCCCGTCCCAGGTCTCGCGCGACAGGACCAGGGACATGTCGGCCCATGAACTATAGGGCTGGTCCGCGCCGGTGAGCGTGCGGCCCGAGCCCTGGCACCCGAGGTCATCCATGGTTCGCGTAAGCCAGAGCTGCATGGCGCAGGTCCGGGTCAGGTCCAGGGCCGCGAACATCTTGCCCCATTGGGAGGCCGGCAGCCGCGCGGGGAAGCTGGCGCAAACCTGCTTCAGTCCGCCGACCGAAATTCCGAGGATCACCTTGTCGAAGTCGACGCCCGCCCTCAGGGCGCCGGCGACGTCGCCTTGCGCCGGCGGCGTGTCGATGCTGTCGGCCTCGAAATCGCGGCCGCTGGCGCGCAAGGCGTCGCCCCCGACAAGCTGGTCCCATAGGGGTTCGGCGGGCCATCCCTCCAGCGGCGCGTCCTCGGGCCAGCCCGGAATGGGCACGTTGATGAGCGGCTGGTAGCCCCGCGCGGAATCCTTCAGCTGGACTTGCCGCACGTAGTCGATGGATGCGATCTGCGGCGACTGCGGATCGATGTTGAGCGCGGTGACGCGGCTGAAGAACTGGAACTTCACGCCGCGCTTCTGGAGAGCGAGGTAGAGGGGCGCGATGACCACGTCGCCCATGGCTCCGCGCATTTTCCAGAAGAAGTGGCCCTTGTAGGAGATCAGCAGCAAGCCGGAGCGAAGGGCCGTTCCCGCGGCGAAATTTCGCTTCGTCGTGTCCCCGCCGTCCGCGTATCCGAACACGTAGTCGTAGAGGCTGGCGATCGGACCCCAGTCCAGCAGCTGCTGGGCGCGCGCGTCCGGCGCCCCCCAACCGGGTTGGGTCTTGGCGACCGCGACGGCGTTCTTGTACAGCCACTCACTCCACTCGTATTTATCAAGATAATCGAAGCCGTTTTGAAGAACGTTATCTTCTCTTACGCCCTCAATAACGGTCTGCACCAGAAAGCAGGACAGTAAGAATCGGTCGGCGAAAAGTCGCGAGCTCGCATCCCAGGCGTGATAGTCGATAGACCGCATGTGCAGTTCGATTATGCGGCCCACTTCCCGCAAGATGAAATCTATGGCGTCGTTTTCGAGATCGTCGATCAGCTTGCCGGCGCAAGCCTCCAGCGCGTTGAGGGCGCCTTCGAAGGGATTGGACGCCGTCCTGGCCGGGCTGGCCGCCGGTGGCGGATCGACCGGCTTCAGCGGCTGCACCTTGGCCGGCGATCCCTGGATCAGCAGGCCCACCATGCGCCGGAGCAACTCGATCAGCGGCGGGATGCTGAGATCATCGCCGGGCACGTCGTCATTCGGCGCGAAATCCATGTACCAAAGGTCGCTCGCGCCGTTTTCCACCGATCGGTCGACCAGGGTCACGGCGTCCTCGGGCGTAAAGGCGTCCCACACGCCCTGATTGGGGTGGTGGTCGGGCCGGTCCAGGACGTCGTAGGCGCGGCGCAGCATGTCGAACGCCTGGTCATAGAAGCCGGCGAAGATGTGCAGCCCGTGTTCGTAGATGCGATCGCCATAGCCGGGGCGAAGGTCGTGGCCGCTGGCGCACTTGCCGCCGAGCCGCCACCCTTGCTGGTAGACGGTGATCTCATATTTGTCCGACCAGCCCGGCTGTTCGGTCAGATAGAACGCCGCCGAGAGGGCGCCCACGCCGCCGCCCAGGATGGCGATCCGTTCTCTTTTCGTCGCCGAGGTCACGCGCGATCCTCCACAAGCCGATGGGAACCGGACCGCCGCTCAAGGTCGCGGGGTCACGGAAGCACGACAGGCGGCCGATGGCGAAGCGCTCGCCCCCCTCGGTCAGCACCCTTGCGATACCGGCATTTTTCGAACGGGAAGACAAGGGCCGCCTGGGCGCCGCTCGGCGATGGCGCCGGCGGGGCGGGGCAACCCAGAGGCCGCCAATAGGATATTGCGCCCACGCCGCCGTCGTTCACTATTGGCCGACTTGGGGGCAGGCCGTGCCGGACATCTTCCTATCCTATAATCGTGAGGATCAGGCGAAGGCCCGCTGGTTTGCCGAGGCCTTCGGCGCCGAAGGCCTCGATGTCTGGTGGGATGTGACCTTGCGGTCGGGCGAGGCCTATGACGAGGTCACCGAAAACGCCCTGAGGACCGCTAAGGCCGTGGTGGTCCTGTGGTCGGCGAGATCGGTGGCGTCGCGGTGGGTGAGGGCCGAAGCCACCCTCGCCGACCGCAACAAGACCCTCATCCCCGTCATGATCGAGCCATGCGAGCGGCCGATCATGTTCGAACTCACCCAGACGGCGGATCTCGCCCACTGGTCCGGCGCTCCCGACGACAGCGCATGGCGCGCGCTGCTGGCCGATGTCCGCCGGTTTGTCGAAAAGGAGGCCGTCGCGCCGGCGGACACTCCCCGATCGCCCGCCCAGCCGCGACCGCCCAGAGCTGACAGGCGCGGGGGCGCGCCCTCGCTCGCCATCCTTCCCTTCGTCAATCGCTCGGGTCTGGCGGAGGATGATGTCTTCGCCTTCGGCATGGTGGAAGATATCATCGACGCCATGTCCCAGGGCGTCGAGGTGCGGGTGGTCGCCAGCTCGGCGACGGCGCGCTTCCGCACGGGCGAGATGCCCGACCTGGACGCCATGGCGCGCCAGTTGGGGGTTCGCTACGTCCTTGAAGGCAACGTCCGTCGGGCGGGCGAAAATCTGCGCGTGACCACCCAGCTGATCGAGGCCGCGGGCGGCAACATTCTGTGGACCCAGAAATTCGACAGGCCGCTCGATCAATTGGCGGCCCTGCAGGAGGAACTGGTCCTGGAGGTCGCCGCGCACCTTCGCACCCAGGCCCATCGCCTGGAAATCGAGAGAGCGCTGCGCAAGCCGGGCGACCTGACGGCCTGGGAAGCGGTCATGCGGTCCATCGCCGCGTACCGGCGCATGACCGGGCCGGCCTTGTTGCTGGGCCTGGAGGAGGCCCGCAAGGCGGTGGAGATCGCCCCTGACTACGGCCTGGCCCATGCGCTGTTCGCCCAGGCGCAGGCCATCATCTACAATCAGATGGCGCCGGATAGCCCGGCCGAGGCGCAGCGCATCCGCGCGCAGATCGAACATGCGCTGACGCTGGATCCCGACAATCCGTTGGTCCTCTCCACCGCCGCCGGCGGGCTGGCCGCGCTGGGGTTTCCGGAAGAAGGGCTGGCCGCGGGGCGGCGCGCCATTCAACTGAACCCGAGCAACGAGTTCGGCCATTTCGCGTGCGGGATGGCCTCGAGCCTGCTCAACCGATGCGACGAGGCCATCGCCTATTTCGACCGGGAGCTCCGTCTGGCCCCCGACAATCCCACGATCTGGATATCCTATGGGTGGCGCGCCAATTCGCACATCCGGGCGGGCCGTTGGGCCGAGGGGGCGCAGGCCTATGACGACGCGTTGCGGCTCACGCCGGACAACGCCGCCCCCAACTTCGGCAAGGCGGTCTGCTGCCGCGTGCTGGGCCGCGACGAGGAGGCGAGGCAGTTCTTCGCCCTGGGGCGCAAGTACGAGCCCGACACGCCGCTCGCCATCTGGGAGCTTCGCTTCAGGCGGACGAACGCCGGGGGACCGATGGAGGAGGAATTCATCGGCCACCTGAAGGCGCTGTGGGCCGAGAGTGAGCCCGGCTAGTGTCCCGATTCCGAAGTTCGCAAGCACTTGCGGCAGGCTTTGGCGAACTTCGGAATCGACGAGGACACTAGGTCGTAGTGCCGATTTAGGGATTCCGCTGAATCGCGAGTTCTGATTCAAGGCTGCTTTTTGGAGGCGGCCTTGGAAGGTGAGGTTCTTCGCGACGATCAGTGGGAGCGGA
>JBIOED010000142.1:0-7627 GCA_044445675.1 Caulobacterales bacterium
CCGGAGACGCCGGGGAACGCGAAGTCCGGGTTGTCGCGCCCGTCGCGGTGGCAGGTCTCGCAATTGATCCCCGCGCGGGCCGCCTGGCCGCCCAGCAGGACGGGCGTGCGGAACGCCGCGCGGCCCACCTCGACCTTGGCGTTGAGGTCCTTCAGGCGCGGGGCGTCGGGACAGCTGTCGCCGCAGGCCTGCACCTTCGACTTCAGCCAGTCGGCCTCGGCCTGCGCCTTGGGGTCCTTCAGGTTGGCGAGCGCGACGGCCAGGCCTGCGTGGGAGCCCGGGTCGTCGGGCGCCAGCTTCACCGCCTTCTCATAGGCGCGGCGCGAGCCTTTCCAGTCGTTGTCGCCGGCCTTGGCCATGCCCAGCAGCCGCCAGCCGTCGGGGTTGGTCGGCACGGCCTCGGTGACGTGGGCGGCGGCCCGGGCGGCGTCCCGGAACTTCTCGGCCTTCAGGGCGGCGATCGCCTTGGCGTATTCGGCGGAGGGATCGTAGCTCGGCCCGGACACGCTGGGCATCGGGGCGCCGCCGCCCCCGCCGCCTCCGCCGCTGGCGAAAGCCAAGCCGCCTCCGGCCAGGGCCGCCATGCAGCCGCCGATCAATGTGGCTTTCAACGCACGTCGCATGGAACTTCTCCCCTAACGTCGTTCGCGGATCGGAGATTGCCACGAAACGCCCCCTGCGTCATCCACTCGGGCGGGTGCAAAAGTCCCGGCGCGGGCCTATCTTGGCAGGCGACCGCAAGGAGGCCTTATGTTCGGACGTAAACCCCTAGAGCTGCCCACTCAGGAAACCGCGCTGCCGGGGCGCGCTCACCCGATCCCGACGGCCCAGACCCACTTCATCAACGGCCATCCGCTGAAAGGGCCCTACCCTGCGGGCCTGGATACCGCGGTGTTCGCGATGGGCTGCTTCTGGGGCGAGGAGAAGAAGTTCTGGAGCCTGCCCGGCGTCTGGGTGACGGCGGTGGGCTATGTGAACGGCCTGACGCCCAACCCGACCTACGAGGAGGTCTGCAGCGGGCGCACCGGGCATGCCGAGGCGGTGCTGGTGGTCTATGACCCCAAGGTGATCACCTATGCCCAGTTGCTGAAGGTGTTCTGGGAGAGCCACGACCCGACCCAGGGCATGCGCCAGGGCAATGACGTCGGCGCCCAGTACCGCTCAGGCGTCTATCCGCAGAACGACGCCCAGGCCGCATCGGCGGAGGCCTCGAAGGAGGCCTACCAGCAGGCGCTCTCGGCCAAGGGATTCGGCCGGATCACCACCGAGATCGCGCCGGCCGGCGAGTTCTACTTCGCCGAGGACTATCACCAGCAGTACCTGGCCAAGAACCCGGCCGGCTACTGCGGGATCGGCGGCACCGGCGTCACCTGCCCGATCGGCGTCGGCGTCGAGGCCTGACGGTGACGCCGGCGGCGCTGGCGACGGCGGCGCTGGCGCTGCCTGGCGCCGAGCTCTCGATCAAATGGGGCGAGGACCGGGTCTATTCGGTGGGCGGCAAGATGTTCGCCGCCACAGACGGGGCGGCCGCCAACCTCTCGCTGAAGGTCAGCGACATCGCCTTCGAGGCCCTCACCGCGACCGGCCGCGCCCGGCCCGCGCCCTACGCCGCGCGGTTCAACTGGGTGATGTTCGACGACCTTTCGGCCCTCGACGCGGCCGAGGTGAAGGATTGGCTGGAGACCGCCCACGCCCTGGTCGCCGCCAAGCTGCCCAAGACGCGGCGCGCCGCCCTGGGCCTGGCTTGACCCGCCAGGAGATCGAGGCGGTCGCCCTGGCCCTCCCGGCGACCACCAAGGTCGTCCAGTGGGGCGACAGCGACGTCTACAAGGTCGGCGGCAAGGTCTTCGCCATCTGCGGCCTGCGCGGCGGGCTGTCGTTCAAGGTCAGCGAGATCGGCTTCGTGGCCCTCACCGAAGGGGGGCCGGCCCGCCAGGCGCCTTACCTGCACAGGGGTTCGTGGGTGATCGTCGATCTTGACGGCGCGCCCGACGCCGACCTCATCGACTGGCTCACGGCCGCGCACGGCCTGATCGCGGCGAAACTGACCAAGGCGGCGAAGCGGGAGCTGGGCCTGGGTTAGGACGCCGCCGCGAGCCTGGCTGTCCCGGCCTCGCCGTGGGCTGCGGCGACGCGGTCCTGGAACCAGGCGACGCCCTGCTCATGCTTGGGCGAGAGCACACCACCGCGATAGATGCCTGTCCGCAGGTTGCGCTGGACCTCCTCGCAGACCTGCTTGTCCTGCGCGGTGACCCTGTCGGACACCGCGAACATCTGCGCGAGTTCGGCGGTGCGGGCCGTGTCGAAGAAGTAGAAGTAGTCCAGCCGGGTCTCCTCTGGCCCCGTCGCGGTCATCCGCTCGACCATGTAGCCGTGCCGATAGACATTGATCGCCAGGTTCGGCCAGAGCCACGCCCAGGTCCCGCCATAGACGCTGGCGTCGCGCGCCGGGGCGGAGTGGAAGATGACCTGGCCTTCGATCTCGACCTTGTAGTCGGCGACCACCACGTCCTCGTCGAACTCCGGGTGGACCATCGGCAGGTGGTAGCCCTCCAGATAGTTCTCGACGTAGGTCTTCCAGTTGCAGGCCAGGGTGTGGCTGCGCCGCTCGACCAGCGGATAGGCCGCCAGCGCGGCGGCCTGGGCCAGGGGCGCCAGCGTCTCGGCGAGCGGCGGCGCGGCGAGGTCGAGATTGACGAACACCAGGCCGCGCCAGGTCTCCGCCCGCACCGGGAAGAGGCCGAATTGCCGGGGATCGAAATCCGCCGACGCGCCGAAGTCGGTGGCGCTGCGCAGCCGGCCGTCGAGCGCGTAGCGCCAGCCGTGGTAGCGGCAGACGAAGGCCTCGCCGCAATTGCCCAGCCCGTCCGCCACCAAGGCGCCTGCGCGATGCCGGCAGACGTTGTGGAAGGCCGCCAGCTCGCCGGCCGCGTTGCGGACCACCACCACCGGCGCGCCGCCGACCTCCTCGGCCAGATAGTCGCCGGGGTTCGGCGCCATCGCCTCGTGACCGACGAACTGCCAGGTGCGCCGCAGGATCTGGGCGCGATCGATCCGCAGGGCCTGATCGCCGCTATAGAGATCGACGCGCAGCATGAAGATCCTCCTGAGGACCGCCCGACCGTAGCGGTGGCGAGGTCAAAGATACAGGCGGCGCGGGAACACGCTCCGCCCAATCGACCGTCAGGCCATCAGCGTCTCATTGAACCGAACCGGCTCGCCGCGGTGCGGGGCCACCACCTCGTCGTCACGCATGACCACCGTCCCGCGGATGATCGTGGCCATCGGCCAGCCCTTGGCCTCCATGCCGTCGAACGGGGTCCAGCCGACGCGGCTGGCCATCGCCGCGTGCGTGATCGTCCGCCTCGCCTTTAGGTCGACGATGGTCAGGTCGGCGTCGTAGCCCTCGGCCAGGCGGCCCTTGTCGGCCAGGCCGAACAGCCGGTTGGCGCCGTGGCTGGTCAGGTCCACCAGCCGCTCGAGGCTCAGCCGGCCCTCGGCCACATGGGTCAGCATCACCGGCATCAGGGTCTGTACGCCCGGCATGCCGGACGGCGAGGCGGGATACGGCCGCGCCTTCTCCTCGCTGGTGTGCGGCGCGTGGTCGCTTCCCAGCACATCGACGACCCCGTTGGCCAAGCCGGCCCACAGCGCGGCGCGATGCTCTTCGCCGCGGATCGGCGGGTTCATCTGGGCATAGCCCTTCAGCCGCTCATAGGCCTCGGGGCCGGCCAGCGTCAGGTGCTGCGGGGTCAGCTCGACGCTGGCCACGTCCTTGTGCGCGGCGAGGTAGGCGATCTCCTGGGCGGTGGTCACGTGCAGCACGTGGATGCGCTTGCCCAGCGCTGTGGCGATCCGCACCAGCCGCTCGGTCGACTGGATCGCCGACTGGGCGTCGCGCACCTCGTAGTGGCTGGTCCAGTCGCCGGTGCGGGCCAGCGGCCGGCGGTCGGCCAGGCGGTACTCGTCCTCGGAGTGGAAGGCCGCGCGGCGGTTCACGTGGCGCAGCACCTGCTCGATGCCCTCGTCGTCCTGCACCAGCAGGGTGCCGGTGGACGCGCCCATGAACACCTTGATCCCGCAGCAGCCGGGCAGGCGCTCCAGCTCGCCCAGCCACGGGGCGTTCTCGTGGGTGCCGCCCACATAGAAGGCGTGGTCGCAGTGCATGCGGCCCTTGGCCCGGGCCAGCTTGCCCGCCAGTTCGTCCGCGTCCGTGGTCGTAGGCTCGGTGTTGGGCATATCGAACGCGGCGACGACGCCGCCCAGCACCGCCGCGCGGCTGCCGGTCTCCAGGTCTTCCTTCCACTCCAGGCCAGGCTCGCGGAAGTGCACATGGGTGTCGATGAACCCCGGCATGACCGTCAGGCCCGCCGCGTCGAAGGTCTCGCCGGCCGAGGCCTGGGAGAGGTCGCCCACCGTCGCGATCTTGCCGCCGCGCACGCCGATGTCGGCCGGACCCCGCCCGGCGTGGTTCACCACCTCGCCGCCGCGCACGATCAGGTCATAGGTCTCAGCCATGAGGGGTCTCTGCCATTGAAGGTTTCTGCCATTGCGGAACTCCGGGGCCCTCGGTGGCGGCCAACAGCCCCTCCGCAGCCTCGGCGACCGTCTCGACGGTCAGGTCCATCATGTGACAGAGCGCCTGGCCGAAGCCGGGGTCAACCGCCCGGATCTGCTCATAGCTGCGCGGCCCGCGCGCCACCCGCGTGTTCTCGCCCCAGGGTCCATAGAGCTGTTCGTCCGAAGGGCCGAACAGGCCCAGCGTCGGCGCGCCGGCCGCGGCGGCCAGGTGCATGGCGCCGGAGTCGTTGCCGATGAACAGGCGCGCGCGCTTCAGGCAGGCGTGGGCGGTGAGCAGGTCGGTGTCCTCGGTCAGGTTGATGAACTGGTTGCGCATCACCACGTCGCGCAGGCCCTTGGCGAGCTTGCCGTCCTCCGGCCCGCCCAGCACCATCAGCCGACCGCCCTTCATCGGCCCCTCGGGATCGAGCAGGCGCATGGCGACGCGGCTGAACCGTTCCAGCGGCCAGGTCTTGCCGAGCCAGTTGGCGGCCGGCGCCAGCGCCAGGATCGGGCCGAACCCGGCGGTCAGTTCCTCGGCGCGGGCCTCGGTCTCGGGCGAGGTGAAGAGGTAGGGCGCAGCGGGGTCGTCCTCGATCTTCAGCACCCGGGCCGCCTCGATGACCTTGTGCGCCGCGGGCCCCGAGGCCTTGCGCCAGATCGCCCGCCGCCTCGTGGAAATGAATCGCGAGAGGCCCGAACCGCGCAGGTCCACAACCAGGCCCCAGCGGGTTCCGCGCACCTCGCGCCACAGCTCGAACCAGTGGCCGCGGTTCTTGGTCTTGGCCAGGGTGATGATCCTGTCCAGGGTCGGGAGTTCCTCGAACAGCGGCGCGGCGGCCGGCCCGGCCACCACCGTGAAGCGGGCGTTGGGGATCTCGTCCGACAGCCGTTTGACCAGCCCCGACGACAGCACCGCGTCGCCGATCCGGTTCGACGTGATGAATAGAATGGGGAACGCGCCGCCGGCCATGGTCCCTCTATAGGATGCGTAACGCTGGCGCTCCACCGCCGGACATCCCAAATTACCGATGATGAACGAAACCGCCAGCCCAGCGCCCCCAATCTTCGCGGCTCTGCCGAGCCGCGCCCTGATCGCCGTTTCGGGGCCCGACTGGCGTGACTTTCTGCAAGGCCTGATCACCCAGGACGTAGAGACGCTGACGGCGGGCGCCGCGCGGTTCGGCGCGCTGCTGAGCCCGCAAGGCCGCCTGCTCTACGACCTCTTCGTGGTGGGCCGCCAGGACGGTTGCTGGCTTGACGTCGCGGCCGAGCACCGCGCGGCCATTCTCCAGCGCCTGGCGATGTACCGCCTGCGGGCCAAGGTGGAGATCGCGGCCGACGAGACGCCGGTCTCGGCGCTGTTCGGCCACGCCGGTCCGCCGGGATCGGAATGGCTCCGCGATCCGCGCCTGCCCGCGCTGGGCTGGCGCGGCTATGGCGTGGCCGCACCTGAGGGCGCCGCACTCGCTGACGAGGCCGACCGCGACGCCGCGACCTTGCGGCTGGGTGTTCCCGGGCCGGCCGATTGGGGCACGGACAGGACCTATCCCATCGAGGCCAACTTCGACCTCCTGAACGGCATCGACTTCAGGAAAGGCTGCTTCGTCGGCCAGGAGACCACCTCGCGGATGAAACGCCGCGGGCCGGTGAAGAGCCGCATGCTGCCGATCGCCTTCGCCGGCCCGGCGCCGGCGCCGGGCGCCGAGATCCTGGCGGGGGAGCTTCGCGCCGGCCAGGTGCTGTCGGGCGTCGACGGGCGGGCGATGGCTCTGGTGCGGCTCGACCGCGCAGCGGGCGCGGCCCTCACCGTCGAAGGCCGCCCGGTTCGGCTCGAACGGCCGGCCTGGTTCCTGGAGGCCCTGGGCGAAGACGCCGCGCAATCTGCGACAACTTGAACCCGTCGAGGGCCGAGCCTGAACTGGCGCTTGTGTCGGGGCGCCGGGTCAGCCGAAACTAAGGCAATGGCTGAACCCTTGATCCGATGCGGCTGGCGCGGCATGGCCGGCGACCCGCTCTACGAGGCCTACCACGACACCGAATGGGGCGTGCCGGAGTACGAGTCCCGCGCGCTGTGGGAAAAGCTCGTGCTCGACGGCTTCCAGGCGGGCCTGGCCTGGATCACCATCCTACGCAAACGCGAGGCCTTCCGCGCGGCCTTCGACAATTTCGATCCCGAGAAGGTGGCGGCCTATGGAGAGGCCGACCGCGCGCGGCTGATGGCCGACGCCGGCATCGTCCGTTCCAACGCCAAGATCGACGCGGCGATCCAGTCCGCCAGGATCTACCTGGCGATGCGCGACGCCGGCGAGGACTTCTCCAGCTTCTGCTGGAGCTTCACGGGGGGCAAGCCGATCCAGAACGGCTTCTCCGAAGTCGGTCAGGTCCCGGCCAAGACCGCGCTGGCCGAAGAGGTCGCCGCGGCGCTGAAGGCCAGGGGCTTCAAGTTCGTGGGGCCAGTGATCGTCTACGCCTGGATGCAGGCGGTCGGCATGGTCAACGACCACCTGACCTGCTGCTTCCGCCACGATCAGGTGAAGGCCTGATGGCGCGCGGCCCCTCCATGCTGTTGGAGCGCGCCTTCGTCGGCGGCTTGGTCTGCGGCGTCGACGAGGCCGGGCGCGGGCCGTGGGCCGGGCCGGTCAGCGCCGGCGCGGTGATCCTCAACCCGAGGAAGGCGCCCAAGGGCCTCGACGATTCCAAGAAGCTGTCGGCCAAAACCCGCGAAGCGCTGGAGCCGGAGATCAAGGCCAAGGCGCTGGCCTGGGGCGTCGGCTTCGCCAGCGTCGAGGAGATCGCAACCCTCAACATCCTGCACGCCACGGGGCTGGCCATGTGCCGCGCCATCGAGGCCATGGCGGTGCAGCCCGCGTTCGCGCTGGTGGACGGCAACTACCGCTTCAAGCTGCCCTGCGAGGTCAAGACGGTGGTGGGCGGCGATGGCAAGTCCAAGTCGATCGCCGCGGCCTCGATCCTGGCCAAGGTGGCCCGCGACCGGCTGATGGTCGAGATGGATCGGCTCTACCCCGGCTACGGCTTCGCCGGCCACAAGGGCTATCGCGCCCAG
>JBIOED010000143.1:0-7557 GCA_044445675.1 Caulobacterales bacterium
GTGATACCAGCCGCCGTTTATGTCGGTCTGGATGTATTTCACGTTGCCGCCGAGGCCGGCGAAATCCTGGTTGAACGCGACGAAATAGCCGCGCGTGGGGTTGATGGCGTCGTTGCGCTTGTCCAGGCGATAGCCGTAGCCGATCAGAGAGGTCAGGAAGCTTCCGCGCTGGTCGCACAGCGCCGGCGAGACCGTCAGGTTGGCCGGATCGCAGAACGTCTGGTCGATCGTGACGTTGTCGTCGCGGATCGTGTAGCGCAGCGAACCGGTTGAATTCAGGCTGAGCGGGAAATTCAGCCGCACCCCCGTCCCGATCGTCGCCTGCTTGTAGGCTTGGAACTGGGAGAGGTCGTAGTTGTAGTAATAGGCGTCGTAGCCGGCCTGCAGGTCGCGCCCGAGGAAGCGCGGTTCGGTGAACGAGAAGTCCACCTGCTTGCGGAACGAGCCGATCGAGACACGCGCGCGAACGTCCTCGCCGCGGCCGCGGAAGTTGCGTTGGGTGACGCCCAGGTCGACGACCAGTTGGTCGATCGAGGAATAGCCGGCGCTGAATGACAGCTCGCCGGTGGGCTGCTCCGTCACCTTCACCTGCAACGCCGTGCGGTCGGGGGCCGAGCCCGGCAACTCGGTGATATCCACGTCCTTGAAATAGCCCAGCGCCCGGATCTGGTTCTTTGACCGGTCCACCAGCACGCGGTTGTAGGCGTCGCCTTCGGAGACGTTCATCTCGCGCCGGATCACATAATCCAGGGTCTGGGTGTTGCCGACGATGTCGATGCGGTCGACGTAGACGCGCGGGCCTTCCTTGACGTCGAAGGTGACGTCCACGGTGCCCTTGGCGCGGTTGGCCGTGTAGTGCGGCCGCACGTCCACGAACGCGAACCCGGCCGCGCCGGCGGCAAAGGTCAAGGCGTCCGTCGCCTGCTCGATCTTTTCGTCCTGGTAGAGGTCGCCCCTGTGGACCGGCACCAGGGCCAGCAGGACGTTCTTGTCGAGCTTCTTGAGGTCGGTCTCGACGCTGATCTTGCCGAACTTGTACTCCGGCCCTTCGTCGACGGTGTAGGTGACCACGAAGCCGTTCTTGTCGGGCGCCAGCTCCGCCACGGCAGAGGCCACGCGGAAGTCGTAGAAGCCGCGGTTGCGGTAGTATTTGCGCAGCTGCTCCTTGTCGTACTCCAACCGGTCGGGGTCGTAGTTGGCGTTCGACGAGAAGAATTTGTACCAGTGGGACTGCTCGGTCACGACGACGTCGCGCAGGTCGTTGTCCGAGAAGGCCTTGTTGCCCAGGAAGTTGACGCGCAGCACACCGCTCTTGGGGCCTTCGTCGATCTTGAAGATCAGGTCCACGCGCTTTTGCGGCAGCTCCACGATCTGTGGCGTGACGGTGGCCGAGATGCGGCCGGCCCGGCGGTAGAGCTCGACGATCCGGCCGACGTCGGCCTGCGCCTTGGCGCGGGTGAAGATGCCGCGCGGGCGCACGGTCACCTCGTCCTTCAACTTGTCTTCCTTGATCGAGGAATTGCCCTCGAACAGCACCCGGTTGATGATCGGGTTCTCGACGATGGTGATGATCAGGTCGCCGTTCACCAGTTCGATCTTCTCGTCGGAGAACAGGTCGGTTCGCGCGAGCGCCTTCAACGCCTGGTCTTCCTTCGCCGGGTCGATGGTCTCGCCCACCTGCAGCGGCAGGTAGGAGATGACGGTCTGCGGCTCGATCCGTTCGTTGCCCTTCACCACGAAGCGCTGGATGACGCCGGTCGGGTTGGCGGCCGGCCTCGCTGGCGCGGTCGCGGCAGGGGCGGTCGCCGTCGCCTCGCCAGGAGTCGCGGGCGTCGGCGCGGCAGGCGCACCTGTGGCTGGCGGCGGCGGGGCTGGAGCCTGCGCAAACGCTAGCCCTGGCGTCGCTAGAGCGGTCGTCGCCAGAAGACCGGCAAGGCCGGAAACTAGCGCAGCGCTACGGGCGCGGTGTCTGTGCATCGAATCAGCCGTTGAGGAAAAGTCGGGGGTTAGGAGAATAGCCCGCCGATGAAATTGAACACACGCAGGCGCTGCAGATCGTTCACGGTGGCGAACAACATCAATCCGAGAACCAGCGCAAGGCCTACGCGGTACCCTACCGCTTGAACCTTGGCAGCAAGTGGGCGGCGCGCCACGGCCTCATAGGCGTAGAACAGCAGATGTCCGCCATCCAGCACCGGCAGGGGCATGAGGTTGATGAAGCCGAGGCTCACCGACACCAGGGCGGCGACCTGGACGAGATTGACGCCCACCGCCAGCAGCATCGCCGGGAAGCTGGCGGCGCCCTGGGCGCCCAGCATCGCGACCTTGCCGGTGACTGTGGCGATGCCGAGCGGGCCGCGCAGGCTGTCGGCGCTGACCTCGCCTCGCACCATTCGCCCGATGTAGTAGACCGTCGTGCTGAGAACGTCCCAGGTCCGCTTGGTTCCGCCTACCAGGGCCTGGACAGGGGTGTAGCGGGTTCGGATGTAGTCCTCGCGCGCCTGGGCCGGGGTGACGCCGAGGACGCCGATCCACTGCGCGCCGACGATGGGGTCGCGCCGTAGCTCAAGGCGCGGCGTGGCGGTGAATTGCAGATCCTGAGCGCCGCGTTTGACCCCCAGTTGCACCGGCACGTTGGCGCGCAGTTGCACGATCTCCTGGAGATCGGCGAAATCCTTGATCTTGTGGCCGTTGGCGCTGACGATCAGGTCCCCGGCTCGGATGCCGGCCGCCGCCGCGACGCTGCCCGCCTGCACGGAAGCGACACGGGCCGGCAGGATGTTGGCGCCGAACACCATCAGGAAGCCGGTGAACAGCGCGATCGCCAGGAGGAAATTCGCCGCAGGGCCGGCGGCCGCGATGATCGCGCGCTGCCAGATAGGCTTGAAGTGGAAATAGCGCCTCACCGCCCCCTCGCCTTCCAACGCCACCACGTCGCGCCGCAAGGCCTCCAGGTCGTCGCTGTCGGGAACGCTGGCGACATTCTCGTCGCCGGCAAACCGGACGTAACCCCCAAGCGGCATCCAGCCGATGCGCCACTCGACGCCGGAGCGATCGCGCCAGCTGACGATGGCGCGTCCGAAACCGATGGAAAACCGGTCGATCGCCGTGCCGAAACACTTGGCGGCCGTGAAGTGGCCGAGCTCGTGGATGGTCACCACCAGGCCCAGCACCAGAATATAGGGCAGCACATAAAGCACGGCCGTTTGCAGGAAGCCGGACATCAGGGGCTACTCCTTCAGGCGGGTCATGCGGGGGCCGACGCCATAAGGCCCGCGACCACCTCCTCCGCCACGCGGCGCGCGGTCGCATCGGTGAGGCGCGCGGACTCCACGGGGTCGTTCTCGGCGGGCTGGAGCAGGTTCTGACGATCCATCCGCGTCAGCGTTTCCTCCACAGTTGCGGCGATATCAAGGAAGCCGATGCGCCGCCCAAGGAAGGCCGCGACCGCGACCTCATCCGCGGCATTCATGGCGGCCGGCGCCGCGCCGCCCGCAGCCAGCGCCGCCTTGGCGATCCGTAACGCCGGAAAGCGGTCGAGGTCCGGCTCGTCGAAGCTCAGCGGGCCCGAGCGGGCCAGGTCGAGCCGTTTCGCGGGCCAGGGCAGCCGATCGGGCCAGGCGAAGGCGCAGGCGATCGGCGCGCGCATGTCCGGCGGCCCCAGTTGGGCCAGGGTGGAGCCGTCGGCGTATTCCACCAGGGAATGGACGATGGACTGCGGATGAATCAGCACCTCGATCCGTTCCGGCGGCATGGCGAACAGGTAGGCCGCTTCGATGACCTCCAGGCCCTTGTTCATCATGGTCGCGGAGTCGATGGAGATCTTGGCGCCCATGCTCCAGTTGGGATGCGCCAGCGCCTGTTCGGTGGTCGCCCGCGCCATCTGCTCGCGCGTCCAGCTGCGGAAAGGCCCGCCGGACGCCGTCAGGATCAGGCGCGCCACATGCTGGGCGTTGGCCGGGGAGAAGACCTGGAAGATGGCCGAGTGTTCGGAGTCCACCGGGATGACGACCCCGCCCGCCAGCTTGGCCGTCCGCAGCAAGGCGGGGCCTGCGCAGATCAGACTTTCCTTGTTGGCGAGCGCGACGATGGCGCCGGCGCGCGCAGCCGCCAGCGTGGGCGCAAGGCCAGCAAATCCGACAATGGCCGACATCACCCACTGGGCGTCCGCGGCGGCGGCCTCGGCCACGGCCGCCGAGCCGCCGGCCGCGCGGACGCCGGATCCCGCCAGGAGATCACGCAGCCGGGGCAGCCCCGCCTCATCGCGGATGACCGCGACCTGCGGGCGCCATTTCAGCGCCTGTTCGGCCAGCCGCTCGACATTGCGCCCGGCGGCCAACGCCACGACCTCGACCTCGACCTTGGCCTGTTCGAAAAGGTCGAGCGTCGAGACCCCGATGGAGCCGGTGGAACCCAGGACGCTGACGGTACGCGGCAGGTTCAATGGCCCCATCCAATCTCATTGGCGAGGCGGGCCGCCGCCATCACCACCACGGCGAACATCAGCCCATCGACGCGGTCAAGCAAGCCGCCATGTCCAGGAATGATGTCGCCGGAGTCCTTAACGCCGAAACGCCGCTTGAGGGCGGACTCCCAAAGATCACCGGCCATGGTCGCCAGGCCGACCGCCAGGCCTATAACGGCGGCGGCCCACAGGCTGAGCTGGAAGTAGGGCAGCGAGGCCATGAGCGCGCCCGCGCCCATGGCGGTGGCCAGGCCTCCGATAAATCCAGACCAGGTCTTGTTGGGAGAGAACCGTGGCCAGAGCTTGGGTCCCTTCAGGACGCTGCCGACCGCGAAAGCTCCTATGTCGGCGCCCCAGGTGCAGGCGAACAGCATCAGCGTCCACCAGACCCCCTGATTGGTCGCCCGCAGCCAGACAAGGCACAGGGCAGCCGGCCCGACGTAGAGCACCCCATAGGCCGCGTCGGCCGGCCGCTCGGCGACCCCGCGCGCCACCAGGGCCGCGGCGGCTGCGCCCACCGCCATGACCAGCCAGGCCAGAATATAGTGACTCAGCTGATGGGTTTCGTAGCCGAGAAACACCGCCGCCAGGACCGCCGCGGTCACCGCCGCTGAGACACGCACGGGCGCGCCTGGCGCGCTCATGCCTCCCCATTCGATGGCCAGCAGGGCCACGCCGACCGAAATCAGCAAAAGGTAGGGCAAGGCCTCCTGACGGCCCTGCAGCGCTGGAACCCAGTGCTGGTGCTGGCCCAGGGTGGCGTACAGCGCGGTCGGCACGAGAACGACGCCCGAGGCGATCCTCAGGCCCAGGTTCGACCAGTCGAAGCGCCTAGCCTGCGGCAAGGACGTCATCGGCCACCACGGCGCCGTACCGGCGATCACGCGTGTGATACTCGGCAATGGCGGCCTTCAAGTGCTCGGCCGAATAGTCGGGCCACAGAACGTCCTGGAACACGAACTCCGCGTAGGCCGCCTCCCAGAGCACGAAGTTGGACAGCCGCTGCTCGCCGGAGGGGCGCACGATGACGTCCGGCGGCGGCAAGTCGGACGTCGAGAGGTATTGCGCGAACCGGGCCTCCGTCAGGTCTCCGGGCTTGGCGCGGCCGGCCGCGACGTCGCGGGCGAAGCGCTGGGCCGCGTCGGCGATGTCGGCCTGGCCGCCATAGTTGAAGGCGATGGTCAGGTAGAGAGTATCGTTATGCGCCGTGCGGGCTTCGGCCTCGCGGCAGATCTTCACGAGGTCCGGCGACAGCCCCTCCTCGCGGCCGATCACGCGCACGCGGACGCCCTCGCGTTCCAGCCTCGGCAGGTCGCTGCGGAAATAGCGTTGCGGCAGGGCCATCAGCTCCGCCACCTCCGCGACCGGCCGGCTCCAGTTCTCGGTGGAGAAGCCAAAGATGGTGAGCCAGCGGATGTTGAGCCCCGGCGCGGCCTGCACGATGCGTTTCAGCGCCTCCGCCCCGGCCTGATGGCCGACCGTGCGCGGCAGGCCGCGACGCTTCGCCCAGCGTCCGTTGCCATCCATGACGATAGCCACGTGCAACTGCGCCGGGGCCTGGCCGCCCTTCTCAGGCGCGCGCGCGGACGAGGTGTTCTGTTGGGCGGCCATGGAAGAGGAACGGATCCTTACGGCTTTCGGCAGCGCGTCGGGTTAAACGTGCATGATCTCTTGTTCTTTGGTTTTCAAGGCTTCGTCCACGCGCCGGATCGCCTCATCCGTCAGCTTCTGGACTTCGGTTTCCATCCGCTTTTCCTCGTCCTGGCTGATCACGTGGGCCTTCTCGGCGGCGCGCAGATCCTCGTTGGCGTCGCGGCGGATGTTGCGCACGGCGATCCGCTGCTGCTCGGCGTACTTCCCAGCGACCTTCACCAGGTCTTTGCGGCGCTCCTCGGTGAGCGGCGGAATCGGGATGCGCAGGTTCTGGCCGTCGGTCACGGGATTGAGTCCGAGGCCGGCCGAGCGGATGGCCTTTTCCACCGAGATCACCAGCGCCTTGTCCCAGACGCTGACGCTGATCATCCGGGGTTCCGGCACCGAGATCGCGCCCACCTGGTTGATTGGCATGGTCGAGCCGTAGGCATCCACGTTGATCTGGTCGAGCAGGCTGGCCGAGGCGCGGCCGGTGCGCAGGCTGGCGAACTCTTCTTTCAGGGCGGCGACCGCCTTGTCCATGCGGTCCCGGTAGTGCGGCAGTTCCGGCTTTTCCACCGTGGCCATGATCTTCGCTCCCTTCGTCCCAAGCCCGCGGCGCTAGGCGATCGTCGTGAAGACGCCCTCGCCCTTCAGCACCTTCAGGAGATTCCCCCGTTCGCGGATCGAAAAGACCACGATCGGGATGTGATTGTCGCGCATCAGGCTGACCGCAGAGGTGTCCATGACGCGCAGGTCCTTCGACAGGACCTCCTTGTAGCTCAGAGTCTCATAACGCTTGGCGTCGGGGTCCTTCTTCGGGTCGGCGGTGTAGACGCCGTCGACGCTGGTGCCCTTCAATAGGGCATCGCACCCCATCTCGGCGGCGCGCAGCGCGGCCGGCGTGTCCGTGGTGAAGAACGGCGCGCCCAGGCCCGCGGCGAAGATCACCACGCGGCCCTTCTCCAGGTGCCGCAACGCGCGCCGGCGGATATAGGGCTCGCACACCGCCTCCATGGGAATGGCCGACTGCACGCGGGTGTAGACGCCGATCTTTTCGAGCGAGGCCTGCAGGGCGAGCGCGTTCATCACGGTCGCCAGCATGCCCATGTAGTCGGCGCTGGCCCGTTCCATGCCGCTTTCGGCGAGCGTCGCGCCGCGAAAGATGTTGCCGCCGCCCACCACCAGGCAGACCTGCACGCCGGCGCGCACCACCTGGCCGATGTCTTCGCAAACCGCCTGCAGGGTCTTGGGATCGATGCCGAACCCCTCGCCGCCGACGCCCGCCTCTCCCGACAGCTTCAGGAGGATGCGTTTGTAGCGCGGCTGGGCGTCTGGCATCGGGCGCGGTCTCTCGTCTCGAACGCAACATACACCGGGGGCGCGGGGGGGGGGGCACGCCCGCCGCCCCCGGGAGGGGGGGGGCCCGGGGCGAACACACGGGCCCGAGCAGAGCCCAA
>JBIOED010000144.1:0-7391 GCA_044445675.1 Caulobacterales bacterium
CTGGATCATCTACACGTCCAACCAGCCGCTGATCGACGGCTCAGTGGTGCGCGTGCCCTCGATCCGGGTGCAGGACGCGGCCGGCAAGGACATGGAGATGCACCCCCGCCCGGTCGACATCCTGGTGGAGCGTCCGCTCGGAGAGACCCTGCAGGGCAAGGACGCGCAGCTGGAAGCCGCCGTGGCGGAGCTGCTGACGGAGTTGGGGCCACGCCCGGCGGCGCGCTGACGCCGGCCAGCTTCGCGCTTGTCCCGGCCCCGAGCGGCCGTCACAGTGAAAAGAAAAGCTCTGGGGAGCGCCACGTGCCGATTCGAATTTCGAGTATCGTTGCCGCCTTGGCCTGCGCCATGGGCCTGGCGTTGCCGCTCGCCGCCCACGCCCAGGACGCGGCGGCCGGCGAGGCGGTGTTCAACGCCCGCTGCAAGGGCTGCCACGAGCCTGCGATCGAGCGCGCGCCAAACCGCGCGACCCTGGCCACCTATCCCGCAAGCGCCATCGTCGACGCCCTGACCAGCGGCGTCATGAAGCCGATGGCCGCCGGCCTCTCCGACACCGATAAGCAGGCGGTGGCCGCCTACCTCACCGCCGCGGCGCCGTCGCTCCAGTCGGCTCGGACGCGCAGACCGCGCGCGCCGGTGGGCGTCGATGTGAAGTGCGACGTCAATCCGCCGATCAAGCCCACCGCCAGCGACTGGGCCAGCGTCGGCCTCGACAAATCGCACCGCTTCCAGCCCACCCCCGGCCTCGCCAAGGCCGACGTGCCGAAGCTGAAGGTGAAATGGGCTTTCGCCATGGCCGGCAGCTCCATGCCGACGGTGATCGGCGACTGGCTGTTCATCACCAACCGCTCGGGCAAGTTCTACGCGCTCGACGCCAACACCGGCTGCGTGCGCTGGGTGGTCGAACGCGCCGCCTCGCGCACCACGCCGATGATCGTGAAGTCCGACGTCTCGCCCAGCGGCTGGCTGACCATCATCGGCGAACGCGACCGCGCCGCCCACGCCTTCGACGCCCAGACCGGCAAGGAGATCTGGCGCTCGGCCGCTCTGCACGCCAACCCGGTGGTCGGCATCACCGGCTCGCCGGTGGTCTCCGGCGACCAGGTCTTCGTGCCGCTCACCTCCGGCGAGGAAGGCGCTGCGATCCAGCCCACCTATGCCTGCTGCTCTTTCCAGGGCGCGCTGGCCGCTCTGGACCTCAGGACCGGCAAGACGCTGTGGACCACCGTCATCCTGCCTGAGCCGCTGCATCCGTCGCACAAGAACTCAGCCGGGGTCATGCAGCAGGGGCCGGCGGGCGGGGCGATCTGGTCGGCCCCGACCGTCGACCCCAAGCGCGGCCTGGTCTTCGTGGCCACCGGCGACAGCTATACCGACGTCGACACCAAGGGCGCCGACGCCGTCGTCGCCATCGACACCCGGACCGGCAAGATTCGTTGGTCGAACCAGGTGACCGAAAAGGACAACTTCATCGTCGGCTGCACCGACGCGGCAAAGCCCGCCAACTGCCCGAGCCCGGATGGCCCCGACTACGATTTCGGCGCCTCGCCGATCCTGTTCCACCTGGCCCCCAAGAAAGGCGAGAAGGGCGGAAGGGACGTGCTGCTCGCCGGCCAGAAGTCGGGGGTGGTCTACGGAATGGACCCCGACAGCGGCAAGACCCTGTGGATCCGCAAGGTCGGCGGCGGCTCGGCCCTGGGCGGCATCGAATGGGGCATGGCCGCGGACCGCACGCGGCTCTACGTGGCCAACGCCGACACCCTGAACCTGGTCGACGAGATCCTGCGCCCGAGCGGCAAGTCGCCTTTGGCCGAAAAACAGCCGGCAGCCCGGCCCGGCCTCTACGCGCTCGACCCCGCCACCGGCAGGGTCCTGTGGAGCACGCCCGCTCCCGTGGCGTCCTGCCACTACGCGGACGATCGCTCCCCATACCGCGCGGGCGGCGCCTGCGTCCGCGCCGAGTCGGCGGCGCCGTCGGCGATGCCGGGCGTGGTGTTCTCGGGAACCATGGACGGCTGGTTCCGCGCCTACGACTCGGCCACCGGCAAGGTGATCTGGGCCTATTCCACCACCGCGCGCACCTACGACACGGTCAACCAGGTGAAGGACCAGCCCGGCGGCAGCCTCGACGGCCTGGGCGCCGCCATCGCCGGCGGCCGTGTCTTCGTGATGAGCGGCTCCGATAGCTTCGCCGCCGGCGGCGGCAACGGGGTCAACGTGCTCCTGGCATTCTCGGTCGACGGCCGATAGCTCACGGCTTCGTCGGCCGAGGGGCCGGGACGGCGAGTTCGCGCATCATATGACTGCCGATCTCGCTCTTCTGCGCGGCCAGGAATTCCTCGGGATCGACCGAATAGAGGCCCTTCAGATAGGCCACATCATAGACCGTCATCTCCGCCGGCGGGTCGGAGGCCTTGCAGTCGGGGTTCATGAAATCCAGCACGCTCGGCAGCGGACTGCATCCGGGGCTGCGCTTCGCCCGCGCCAGGGCGAGCATGGCGATCTCGTCGGCGATGCCGCCGATCTGCCGTCCGAGCGCCTGGTTGGAATCCACGACGACCAGCACGCCCATGAACTGGCTAGTCAGCTTGACGCTCAGACGGCTCCCCGCGGTCCCGCCCGGCATCCGCCCAAACTCGGTGTCCGGCTCGGGATTGTCGCCGCGCGCGCCGGTCCCGGTCATGTACCAGGCCTGGATCGCCCGGTCGAAGGTCGCCACGCGTTCAGCCTGGGCTGCGTAGTGGAAACCCAGCATCTGCGGATGGCGCCGGCGCACGTCATCCAGAAGCTTCTGCGGCGTGGTGGTGAAGACCACCAGAAGGTTCGGCTTGCACGGCAAGTTGCGGTTCCGCGGCCTGGCGGCCTTGACGCCGACCGCCGTGGCCACCTGCAGCACCCGCGCGGAGACGTAGGCATCGAACGCCGCCGAAAGGCCGCCGGTCTTCGGACAGAGGGGAACCGCCCATCGCGACAGCTGGTCGATGCGGCTAGCCTGGCCGTGATCCTGCACGAACCGGGAGACCAGTTCCGGCAACCGCGCCGCCTCCTTGGCCGGCGCGGTGACCGTCAACTCCTGCACAGTGGCCGTGGGCGCGCTTTGCCGCGTTGGGGTCTGCGCCGCCGCCAGCGACGGCAGGGCCGCGGCGAGTGCTATCGAGATGAGGCGGGTTAGCAACATCGATTCCCACAACAGGTGTCAGCCGCTGGCCTTCGGGGCTTCAGAGGCTATGATACAAGCGTATTCCACGAGAAAATACACATGTATTCTAATCCGCCGCAAGGACGCCGCTCGTGAAGATCTCCGGAGCTGAGAGCCGCATCATGGAGGCTCTGTGGCGCGAAGGGCCGCTGACCCCGGATGGCGTCATCGCCGAGGTGGGCGAGGCGCAAGGATGGGCGCCTGGCACGGTCAAGACGCTGATCACCCGCCTGCTGCGCAAGAAGGCGATCGCGGGGCGCCGCGAGGAGGGCGGTTATTTCTACCGTCCGCTGCTTTCCCGCGCGAACTATGTGCAGTCCGAGAGCCAAGGTCTCGTCGACCGCCTGTTCGGCGGCGAGGTGGCCCCGATGGTGGCGCACTTCGCCGAGCACCGGGCGCTGACGCCGCGCGACATCAGGCTCCTCAAGGCGCTCATGGCGAACCTGGAAGACGATGAGTGAGGTTCTCGGCATCCTGCTGAGGGTCAACCTCGCCGCCGCCACCGCGGTCGGTTTGGCGATGCTGCTGCGTCGGCCGATCCGCCGGCTGTTCGGCGCCCGCCTCGCCTATGGCCTGTGGTCGTTGGTTCCGCTGGCCGGCGCCGCCATGGTGCTGCCAGCCCGGCGGATGGCGCTGGCCCCGTCGCCGTCCTCGCTGGTTGTGCAGGCCGTTGGCGCCGTCATCCGACCTGCGCCTGCGCTCTTCGTTTCGGCCGCTCCGGACCTGTCGATACTTCTCTGCCTGCTGTGGCTCAGCGGCGGCCTCGTCGCGCTCGCCGCCCTGGTCTGGCGGCAGGCCCGGTTCGCCCGCGCGGTCAGCTGCGGCCGGGCCGGGCCGGCGGTGGTCGGCGTGTTGTGTCCGCGCATCGTGACGCCCGACGATTTCTCCCGGCGCTACACGCCTCGGGAGCAACTGGTCGTCCTGGCCCACGAGCGGACCCACATTGCGCGGCAGGACAGCCGCATCAACGCGCTGGTGGCCCTGGTCGGCTGCGTGAACTGGTTCAATCCCCTTGTCCACCTGCTCGCCCACAACCTCCGGATCGACCAGGAACTCGCGTGCGACGCCCAGGTGGTGGCGGCCCATCCGGGGGCGCGTAGGGCCTATGCCGCTGCGATGCTGAAGACCCAGCTTGCCGCGCGCCCCCTGCCGTTCGGCTGCTATTGGCCGGCGCAGTCGCTCCATCCCTTGACCCTGCGGATCGATCTGCTCTCGCGCCGGCCGCCGGGGCGCGCAGGGCACGCTTTCGGCGTCGCCGTTCTGACGCTCCTGGCCCTGGGCGCCGCGGCGGCGGCCTGGGCGATCCGACCGGCCGACGTTGCACGGGCCGCCGCCGCGCCCGGGCCGCCGGAAGCCCCGGATGACCCGGCAAGGGCCGGCCTCGACCGCCGGCTGCTGCCGCCCGGTTTCTTCGGGCCATCAGGGAAGGACGCCCGCGCCAACTGGTCATCCGTCGCGCCGGGATCCACCGTCCATGTCCTGGCCGCAACCAGGGCCCCAGACGGCGTCCCGCTGACCACCGAGATGACCGTCTTCGGATCGCAGGCGCGCTACCAACTTCGCTACGTCCGGCGCGACTCCAGCCACTACCGTCTCTTCACAAGCGTTGCGCAGCACGGGGACCGGCTGCGGGTGACTGCCGGCGTCAACCGAAACTTTCACCCCCTCGCCCAAGGAACCGTCAAGCTTGCCTCCGGCGAGAGCGGGCGCGTCCAGCTTTCCGATGGCCGGGTGGTGACCGTCACGGCAACGGTGCGGCCGGAAACCCCGCAGGAGGCCGCCGAGGCCCGCGGCCCCGCCAGGGTCGACGTCTCGATGTCTCCCCGCCAGTTCTAGCCACGCCCGCGGCGCCCGATTGTGGTTAAGCCTGGGCCGTGCAAGCCTGCCGTCATGGCTGACGGGCCAGGGGTAAGTCACATGACGGCCGAGGCGCCGACTGCGAGCGACGTTGTCCCGGCGCCGACCCCGTTGCCCGACGCGACCCGCAACCGCGTCAGCCTCTATTGGATCGCCATTCGCTTCGGGGACGTCCTGGGGACCCATCTCTACGAACAGTTCGGCGGCTTCGCGCCTGCGTGATCGCCACTACCGTGGCCGACGCGCTGATCCCGCCGGTGCTGCTCCTGGTCCCCAGGCGCCTGATCGCCACCGCCGACGGCGAGGTGGCGCCCGAACCGGGGGCCGCCTGAGCCTGCGCGTCCAGAACTGCGGCCTGTCTTGAACCTCCTGTGCGCGGCACGCGTTGACTTGACGGTCGCTGCCCGTATGTTCCGCCGCGTGCGACGATCACCGTCCGCGCCGCCGCGGCGCGCCGGCCCAATTCTGGGCGGCCTCCCCGCACCTTATCGTATCGAATGACCGAATTTTCCGAACTTGGACTTTCGCCTGCCACCCTGCAGGCCGTGGCCGACACCGGCTACACCACCGCGACCCCCATCCAGGCCGAGGCCATCCCCTACGCCCTGCATGGGCGTGACGTGCTGGGCATCGCCCAGACCGGCACCGGCAAGACCGCGGCCTTCACCCTGCCGATGATCGACCGGCTGAAAGCCGGCCGCTCCAAGGCCCGCATGCCGCGCGCGCTGGTGATCGAGCCCACCCGCGAGCTGGCCGATCAGGTTTCCGCCGCCTTCGAGCGCTACGCCAAGGGCCAGAAGCTCTCCTGGGCGCTGTTGATCGGCGGTGTTTCGTTCTCCGACCAGGAGCTGAAGCTGGACCGCGGGGTGGACGTGCTGATCGCCACGCCGGGGCGCCTGCTCGACCACTTCGAGCGCGGCAAGCTCCTGATGACCGGCGTCCAGATGCTGGTGGTCGATGAGGCCGACCGCATGCTCGACATGGGCTTCATCCCCGACCTGGAGCGGATCTTCAAGCTGACGCCGGTCAAGAAGCAGACCCTGTTCTTCTCCGCGACCATGCCGCCGGAAATCACCCGGCTGACGAAGCAGTTCCTCAGCGACCCGATCCGCATCGAGGCGTCGCGCCCGGCCACCACCGCCGAGACCATCACCCAGTACATGGTGCCGATCCCGACCACCGACCAGAAGGCCAAGCGCACGGCGCTGCGCATGCTGATCGAGCGCGACGATGTGAAGAACGGCATCGTCTTCTGCAACCGCAAGTCGGAAGTCGACATCGTCGCCAAATCGCTGAAGACGCACGGCATGGACGCCGCCCCCATCCACGGCGACCTCGACCAGTCGACCCGCACGCGGACCCTGGAAAGCTTCCGCAACGGCTCGCTGAAGCTGCTCGTCGCCTCGGACGTGGCGGCCCGCGGGCTGGATATCCCCGACGTCAGCCATGTGTTCAACTTCGACGTTCCGCACCATGCCGACGACTACGTCCATCGCATCGGCCGCACCGGCCGCGCCGGCAAGACCGGCCAGACGTTCATGATCACCACGCCGGCCGACAGCCGTAACCTCGACAAGGTGCTGAAGCTGATCGGCAAGCCGCCTGAGGAGATCGTGCTCGACCTCGACTGGGCCAACATCAAGGACGAGCCGCGCAACGCCCGCGGCGGCGAGCGCGGCCGCGGTGGCCCACGGGGCGGCTCGTCCTCCTCCAGCCGCGACCGCGATCGCCGGCCGCGCCCGGTGCCGGTGCATGGCGAAGTCGCCGCCATGGCGCCCTTCGAGCCCGCCGCAGGCACGGCTTCCGCCAAGCCGGCCGCCGAAGCCGCGCCGCCTCCCGAGCGCACGGAGCGCCCTCCCGAACGCACCGGCCGCACCCGTGGCCGCCGCGGCAAACCCGAGGCCCACCCGGAGCAGGACGCAGCGCGCAGCCCCGTCGAGGCGACCGCGCCGGCGCCGGCTCCTGAGCCAACGCGCCCTGCACACGATCGCCCCGACCGAAATCGCGGCCCCCGCGCGCGGGAAGACCGGCCTGCCCACGAACGGGATCGGCCTCGCCAGGAGCGCGCTCCGCCGGAACGCCGTCCTCGCGACCGCGACCGGGACGAGCACGACGATGGCGTGGTGGGCTTTGGCCGCGACGTGCCCGCCTTCCTCTCCAAGCCGCCGCCCTCGCGCGCCGAGGATTGACCCACGATCGCAGGCCACGCGCGACGCCCGCCTTAACGGCTCGTTTGGTGTTCCGGCCTTAGCTTCGTTTCCCGTACCTGGGCCTTCGCGATGGACGCGGCAGGCCTTGCTGGGAAGACTAGACCATGACCGTGGACGTCCAGACC
>JBIOED010000145.1:0-7350 GCA_044445675.1 Caulobacterales bacterium
ACAAAGCCTTCGCCGTTTGCTACCCCCCGCGCCTCACCACGAGCGGTCGTGGCGGAATTGGTAGACGCGCAGCGTTGAGGTCGCTGTGGGGCAACCCGTGGAAGTTCGAGTCTTCTCGACCGCACCAGTGAATCAAGGTCCCTAAATCCTTCAGGAAAAACGCGCTTCGACATAAGCCAGGGAGGTCCGCATGAGCCGCGAAACGGACGACCTTGAGCTATCCGAGCGGCCTGAAGCCGAAGAAGACCTCGAAGACCTCGCCCTAGGCGAGGACTATTCCCTAAACCCGGCCTATGTGCCGATGGTGGTCGACGCGCTGGATCGGGGCGACGCCGAGCGCTTGCGCGAACTCTTAGGCGCTCTGCACCCGGCCGACGTCGCCGATCTGATGGGTTTCCTGTCGGCCGACGACCGCGAGGAGCTGGTCCCGCACCTGGACCCCGAGATCCTCGGCGAGGTGCTCTCCGAACTCGATACCGAGATCCGCGAGGAGATCCTCGAACACGTTCCCTCGGCGATCCTCGCCAAGGCGCTGGGCGAGATGGAGAGCGACGACGCCGCCGACGTCGTCGACGACCTGGAGGCCGACAAGCGCGCCCAGGTGCTGGCCGCCATGCCCGAGGTCGAGCGGGCCGCCATCGAGACGACGCTGGCCTATGAGGACGAAACCGCCGGGCGGCTGATGCAGCGCGAGGTGGTGGCGGCGCCGCAGTTCTGGACCGTCGGGCACACCATCGACTACCTGCGCAAGGAAGGTCAGGAGCTGCCCGAGCTGTTCTTCGACGTCTATGTGGTGGATCCCGCCTACAAGCCCGTGGGCGCCTGTCCGGTCAGCCACCTGCTGCGGGCCCAGCGCGACACGCCGCTGGCGCAGATGATGGAGCAGATCACCGAAATCCCGGTCGATATGGACCAGGAGGAGGTGGCCTACATTTTCGACAAATACCGGCTGATCTCGGCGCCGGTCGTGGAGCCGGGCGGCCGCCTGGTCGGCCAGATCACCGTCGACGACATCGTCGGCGTCATCCAGGAAGAGACCGAGGAAGACATCCTGGCCCTGGCCGGCGTGTCCGACGCCGGCCGCGACGCGGACTTCCTGGGCATCGTGCGTTCGCGCCTGCCCTGGCTGCTGATCAACCTGGTGACCGAGGCCATCGCGGTGACCGTGATCGGCCCGTTCCAGCCGATGATCGCCAAGATCGTCGTGCTGGTCATGCTCTTGCCCATCGTCTCGTCCCTGGGCGGCAACGCCGGCACCCAGGCGCTCACCGTGGCGGTCAGGGCGATCGCCACCAAGGAGCTGAACGCCGCCAACGCCATGCGCATCATCGTGCGCGAACTGGCCGTGGGGCTGCTGAACGGCGCCGCGGTCGGGCTGATGATGGGCGGCGGGCTCTATCTGTGGCAGCACGACTTCAAGCTGTCCCTGGTGGTCTTCCTGGCGATCATCGCCAATCTCTTCGTGGCGGCGGTGGGCGGCATCCTGGCGCCCATCGTGCTGGAACGGCTGGGGCGCGACCCCGCGGTGTCCTCGTCGGTGGTGGTCACCTTCATGACCGACTTCTTCGGATTCCTCGCACTTCTGGGAATTGCGGCGCTCATCCTGTTGTAGGAATTGGCCTGGCGCGCCTGTCGGCCCGGAACTTGCCGGTCGTAGCCGGCATCATTGGGCGTTGCGTCAAACTGGGGCAGGGGGAATGCAACCTCGCCATCGTGTGTCCCGAACCGCGATCGAGTTGATCAAGCGGTTCGAGGGCTACCGCCGAACGGCCGCGGAGCTCCCTGACGGGCGCTGGACGATCGGTCATGGCCATACCCTGACGGCGCGTCGGGGCGCGGAGGTGTCGGAGGACGACGCCGAGGCGCTGCTGCTCTACGACCTGATCGCCGTCACCCACGCCCTGAACGAAGCGGTCTACACGCCGCTGACCCAGAACCAGTTCGACGCGCTGGCCTCGTTTGCCTTCAACCTGGGCCTCGACAACTTCCACCGGTCCGGCGTGCTGCGGCGGCTGAACGAAGGCGCGCTGATCCAGGCGGCCTGCGCCATGGAGCTTTGGCGCAAGGCCAACATGGGCGGCGAGCGGATCGTCGTCGACGCCCTGGTCCGGCGCCGGTCAGCCGAGAAGACCCTGTTCCTGACGCCACCGGGCGGAGCGTGGGTTCCCGCGCCGTCCCCCATCCTCAGGCCTCTGCTGGACACCGACGCGCACGGCATGGTGCCGCTGCAAAGGCCTGTCGAAGTCACCGCCACCTTCGATGGCGACCAGCTGATCGTGCTGCGTGAGGGTGAGCCCGCGCCGCCGCCCGCCCCGCCGGAGGAGGATGAGGCCGTCGGCCCGGCCCGGACCGCGGCCGAAACGGTGAGCATGCGGCTTTCCACCCTGTTCCAGGAGCCGGGCGAGCCGCCGGTGGCGGCCAGCCACGAGGATGCGGCCGTCGAGCCGCCGACCCATCCCGACCAGATTCCGGACGAGCCGCGCCCGCAGGCCGACTTCGGGCCGCCGCTTTCGCCGTCCCCGGCCGAGGAACCGCCGCCGGCCTTCCTGCGCGCGCCCGAAGGCGAGCCGGAGGCGGACGAGCCGCCGGTCGAGGCCCAGGCGGACGGTCCGGAGAACCGCGACCTGTTCGACGCCGCGCCGGCCTACGATCCGATCGAAGACGACGGGGCCGAGTCGGAGGTCGGCTACGGCGGCCGGGACGACTTCGGGCGCGATCGCTTCATCATCGACGACTCGGCGCCCTACGACTTCGTGGCGCCGGTGGTGCAGCCCCTGCCGGAGCGGCCGGAGGGCGGCGTGCTGACCCTGGTGGCGCTGGCGGTGCTGGGCCTGGTGTTCTTTGGCGGCGGCATCTTCTGGGCGACCTACGCCCGGCCGGTGGCGGGGTCGCGAATCCTGGGCCCGCACACGGTGGGCGGGCTGGCCGGGATCGCCGGCGTCGGGTTCTTCGTGGTGGCGGTCTACATCCTTCTCGACCGGTTGGGCCGGGCCTCCGAGCGCCAGGCGCGCCGGCGGCCCTAAGCTCCCCGCGCACCCTCGCGACCCGGGCCTTCGCATGCTAAGGCCCGGCGCATGATCCCCAACCCTGGACCGTCCCTGGAGTTCGGCCTCGGCGAGACCGCCGACGCCATCCGCGAAACCACGCGGCGCTTCGCCGCCGACAAGATCGCGCCGCTGGCCGCGCAGATCGACGAGACCAACCGCTTTCCGCGCGAGCTCTGGCCGCAGATGGGCGACCTGGGCCTGCACGGCGTCACCGTCGAGGAGGCCTATGGCGGCCTGGGCCTCGGCTACCTGGAGCACGTGGTGGCGATGGAGGAGGTCTCCCGGGCCTCGGCCTCGGTTGGCCTGTCCTACGGGGCGCACTCGAACCTGTGCGTGAACCAGATCCGCCGCTGGGGCAGCGACGACCAGAAGCAGCGCTACCTGCCGCGCCTGATCTCCGGCGAACACGTGGGCTCGCTGGCGATGAGCGAGGCGGCAAGCGGTTCCGACGTGGTCTCCATGCGGCTGGCGGCCCGCAGGGTCGGCGACCGCTATGTGCTGAACGGGACGAAGTTCTGGATCACCAACGCCCCGGAGGCCGACACCCTGGTGGTCTACGCCAAGACCGATCCGGACGCGGCCGGAAAAGGCATCACCGCCTTTCTGATCGAGAAGGGCATGACGGGCTTCAGCGTCTCAAAGAAGCTGGACAAGATGGGCATGCGCGGGTCCGACACCGCCGAGCTGGTGTTCGAGGACTGCGAGGTCCCCGCGGAAAACGTCATGGGCCCCGAGAACGGCGGCGTCGGCGTGCTGATGAGCGGGCTGGACTACGAGCGTGCGGTGCTGGCCGCGGGGCCGCTGGGGATCATGCAGGCCTGCCTGGACGTGGTCCTGCCCTATGTGCGCGAGCGCCAGCAGTTCGGAAAGCCGATCGGCTCGTTCCAGCTGATGCAGGGCAAGGTCGCCGACATGTACGTGGCGCTGAATTCGGCGCGAGCCTACGTCTACGCGGTCGCCAGGGCCTGCGACGCCGGCATGACCACCCGCTTCGATGCGGCGGGCGCCATCCTGATGGCCTCGGAAAACGCGGTGCGGGTGTCGCTGGAGGCCGTGCAGGCCCTGGGCGGCGCGGGCTACACCAAGGACTATCCGGTCGAGCGGCTGGTGCGGGACGCCAAGCTCTATGATATCGGCGCCGGCACCAACGAAATCCGCCGGTTCCTGATCGGGCGGGAACTGATCGGCGGATGACCGGCGTCGCGAACCTCGGTCATCGCAACGTTTTGTTGTCCATGTTGGCGGAAGGCTGGTTGCGGCCAGGGGTTGTGGAAGGGGCTATTCGGATGGGCGTTGCGCGGCCGGGACGGCGATGAAGGTCGCGGGGCTCATTCTCGCGGCGGCGACGTTGGGGCTGGCCGGCTGCGCCACCGCGCCCATCGACCCGCTGCCGGCCTGTCCCGCGGGACAGGAGGCGCACCGGACGGCGCAGCTGTTCTTCGGCCGGAACCTCGGTGAGAAGGCGGCGGTGAGCGAGGCCGATTTCCAGAATTTCCTGGACGACGACGTCACGCCGAGATTTCCGGATGGCCTGACTGTGCTCGACGGCGGCGGCCAGTGGCGCGGCGAGGAGAACCGGCTGATCCGCGAGGCCTCCAAGGTGGTGCTGATCGTGCTGCCGAAGAGCCGCGACGCCGCGGGGCGTATCGAGGCGGTCCGCAACGCCTATAAGGCCAGGTTCCACCAGGATTCGGTGCTGCTGATCACCCAGGCGGCCTGCGTCTCGTTCTGATCGTCTACGCGCCGGGGTGATAGCGCCGCTCGACATGGCCCGCGAGCTGGTCGGGATAGAAGTAGACCTCGCGCAGGTTCCCGGAGGCGTAACGCGGCGCCTCGTCGTCGAAATGTTTCGAGGCCGGATGGCCGCTCTCGCCGCCGGCGGTAATCGCCCGCGCATGCACCCGGTCGCCGAACTCCACCACGGCCACGAAGCTGTTGCCGCTGGAGCCATAGTATTTCTTGGTGTCCGGATAGCGCTTGGCGCCGAAGGAGGCCAGCGAGCCCCACTGGGCGGAGGCGAACGGCACGGGGATGCTGGGGCCGGCGTCGTCGAAATGCTGGACGATGCTGTCGTCGAGGCGCTGGAAGCGGTTGATCTCGCCCCAGGGCGTCTTCCAGGTCCCGAAGTCGTCCGTCAGGCGGTCCGTCGCCTCGGCCAGGGCGTCGAGCCTCTGGGCCGGCGTCGCGCGCGTGGCCATGTAGTCGTAGACCGGCACGCCCGCAGCCTTGGCCTGCGGCGCGACCTTGGCCCACAGCGCCTCGCCCCAGCCCACCGCCACCGAGGTCGGAACCGAGTCCGCGGCCCAGCGGTCGTCCCAGGCGCGCAGGACGCCGATCGGCTGGGCGAGCTTGGCCTTCAGCGGGTCGTCTGCGCTCGCGCCATCGTAGGCCGCGAACAGGCCGGGCAGCAGCCGGGTGAACGCCGGCAGCCAGGAATCGAAGTCCGCGTCGATCAGGGTCTGCAGGGTGAAGTCCTTGCGCGCGCTCAGCACCCGCACCGCATGCGGCGTGCGGGCGTTGGCGCCGGCCTGGTCCATGTAGCGCGGATAGTCGGCCTTTCTTGGGCTGTTCGGCCCGGCCGCGGACCACGGCGAGTCGTTGCTGTTGTAGACCCAGCCGTTGGAGGGGTTCACCACGTGCGGCGTGTCGCCGAAGCTCACCATGCCCTTCCAGTCGGTGGCCGGGTCGGAGCCGTCGACTGGCTTGGTGTAGTCGAACCGGTCGTCGCGCTTGGGCATGAACTGCGGCAACAGCAACGCCGTCTCACCCTTGGAGTCCGCGAACAGGGTGTTGTTGGAGGAGTTGGCGTCCAGCTCGGCGACCTTCAGGAACGAGGCCAGGTCGGTGGTCTTGGTGCGCCCAAAGGACTGCTCCAGCGCCGCGATCGGCCGGTTCATCAGGGCCATGGCGATCCACTTGCCGCCCTCGGCGCGGACGATCGGGCCGTGATGGGTGCGGTAGGTCGTGAAGCTCTTGGTGGCCGTGCCGCCGGCCGGCGTCCGGTAGGGGACCGCGATCGTCGCGACGATCACCGGGCGAAGCTGCCCGCCGTAGCGGTAGAACAGCTTGCCGCCCTTGCGCACGATGGTCTCGGCGAACTCGTCGACGGTGTCGGCGCCGGTCGAGGTGTGCATCCAGCCGGTGTGCTCGTTGAAGCCCTGGTAGATGAAGAACTGGCCCCAGGTCGACGCGCCATAGGCGTTCAGCCCCTGGTCGCTGGTCATCTGCTGCTCGGCGCGGAAGAAGAACGAGGTGTGCGGGTTGATCAGCAACAGGGCGTGGCCGTCCTTGGTGATCGACGGGCCGAGCGCCATGCCGTTCGAACCGGAGGGCTCCTTGAACGTCAGGGCGTCGTCGTCCGACGGGGCGGCGGCCTGCCGGCGGCCATAGAAATCCTCCAGCCCCTGCAGCGGCGCGCGCTCGATGTCGGGGCCGATGCTGCCCTCAGAGAAGCTCAGCGCCATCCACGGCTCGAAATGCCGGATGAGCTTCGGCGAGACCTTCGGATGGGTCGCCAGATAGTAGTTCAGGCCGTCGGCCCAGCTCACCATCAGCGCCTTCAGCCAGGCCGGGGACTGGGCGTATTTGGCCTTCAGATCCACCGGATCGACGATCAGCTTCTGGCGCAGGTCCTTCCAGATCGCGGCCTGCCCCTCGACCTCCGCCGAGCGGCCGAGCGCCGTGATGTAGTTTTCCTCCACGCGGTTGAAGTCGTCTTCGGCCTGGGCGTAGATCATCCCGAACACCGCGTCGGCGTCGGTCCGGCCGTGGGTGTGGGCGATCCCCCAGTCGTCGCGGACGATGGAGACCCTGGCGGCCTCGGCCTTCAGCCGCGCAAGCTCGCCGGAGGGGGCGGCCCGGGCGGCTGAGGTGAGGGCGCAGGCAAGGCCCAAGGCCGCCAGAGAAATGAAACGCGTCTTCGACATGCAACCCCGCCCCGAACCAGATGCCTGAACTTCGCAGGCGAGGTCGGGATTGCAAGGCGCCAGGCCGCAAATTCCCTGGCGCTTGAAATGCGAAAGGCCGCCCCGTGGCCGGGGCGGCCTTTCCATAGTCGGACCGCAGAGCGGTGCGCGACCCTATGCCAGAGCTAGGCCTAGGCGCGGACCCCGCAAGCGGAGGTCCAGGTCACGGTCACCGGGCTGCGGTTTTCACTATGAGACACTGGATCACCTCCTTTCAGTTGCTGAGCAAGGCCCCCAATATGGGTCGGTTCGGAGGCGTGCGCAAACGTCGCCGTGGCGGTTTCAGCGCGCCGGGGCGGCCTTGGCCCGCGCCTTCTGCTCGGCGAGACTCGGTCGTC
>JBIOED010000146.1:0-7315 GCA_044445675.1 Caulobacterales bacterium
GATCGTCGCCGGGTTGGAGTTCACCAGCACGATCCGGTATCCCTCGGCCCTCAGAGCCTTGCAGGCCTGCACGCCGGAATAGTCGAACTCGCAGGCCTGCCCGATGACGATCGGCCCCGCGCCGATGATCAGGATCGAGGAAATGTCGGTCCGCTTGGGCATTCCGTCTCGCGCGCAAGGGCTCGCACGTGCTCGCACGCGCAGGCCCGGCCAAATCTGCAGGTTAAGGCGCCCGTTTAGAGACGGAGTCGGGGCGGCGCAAGCAGGCAACAAAATGGGCCGGTGCGGACACCGGCCCATCCTGGTGGCTTGGCGGGACTTCAGTCCCGCAAATCTGGCGTCTAGGCCTGGAGTTGGCCCGCGGCGGACTTGCCGCTGCGCGGATCCTTCTCAAGCTCGTAGGTGATCTTCTGGCCTTCGTTGAGCGAGCGCAGGCCCGCACGCTCGACGGCGGAGATGTGCACGAATACGTCAGGGCCGCCTTCATCCGGTTGGATGAAGCCGAAGCCCTTGGCGCCATTGAACCATTTGACGGTGCCGGTAGCCATGTAAATCAGGTCCTTCGATAGGTTATTGCCGACCGGCCCAAGCATTTGCGCCGACGATCAAAGTTCGAACGGGGTCGGGGGGCAGGTCCGGCGCCCGTTGAAACGAGCGGGGAAAGGCGACCGAACCGTGGCGAATTCGATGGAATTCACCGTGGAGGATTTCCAAACCCGAGGCAAGACGGGCGAAAATTTTGCAGAAAGCTCGAAACCAATCGCCGGCTTGGCCATATAATCACGTGAGGCCGCGTTCCTCGCGGCGGCCAATAGTGGAGGGGTGTCCATGACCCTCATCGAAAAGATCCCGACGATGACCGATGCGGAAGTGGTCAATCTGCTGACCAACGCGCGCCGTCTTCAGGAGTCCGGCGATGAGCGCCAGCAGGTCGCCGCCGCCGAACTGCTGCCGGCGCTCGAAGCCGCCGCGACCGAGCGCAAGACCGAGCGCCTGGCCGCCGCCCAGGCCAAGCGCGCGGCCGCCCGCAAACCCAAGAAGGCCGCCGCCTGACGACCCGCGCCTATCGAGGTTCCGCGTGAGCGAGGTTGCGTGTAGAAGGCAAATCGCCGTCCCGGAAGCGCTCCGCTTGCGGGGCCACGCCCAGCGAGACCCGAGCCCGCCATCTTGGCCTCTGTGACCACTCCGGAAGACCTTGCCCGCCTGATGACCCGCGTCGCCGCGGGCGAGCGCGCGGCCCTGCGACAAATTTACGAGGCCACCTCGGCGAAGCTTTTCGGCGTGTGCCTGCGTATCTTATCCGACCGCGAGGACTCCGAGGACGTTTTGCAAGAAGTCTATGTCACAATCTGGCGCCGGGCGGACCGTTTCGACGGCTCGCGCGCGAGCGTCATGACGTGGGCCTCCACGATCGCCCGCAACCGGGCGATCGATAAGCTGCGGGCCCGCGGGCCGCTGGCCTATGCGGACCAGGTCGAGGACCTCGATATCCCGGATGGCGAGGTCGGCGCCGAAGCCCTGCTGGTCGCCGCTGGCGAGGAAGGCCGGCTACGCCATTGCCTGGCCGAACTGGACGCGCGCACCGAGAAGGTGATCCGCACGGCTTTCTTCGAGGGAGTGACCTATGAGGCGCTGGCGCGCCGCATGGACGCGCCTCTGGGGACAGTGAAGAGCTGGGTCCGCCGCGGGCTCGCCAAGCTCAAGGGGTGCCTCTCGCAATGAGCGAAGCCCCGGACCTCACCGAAACCGAAGCCTTCGCGGCCGAGCATGCGCTGGGCGTTCTCACCTCCGCGGAGCGGCGGCAGGCGGAGGCGCGGATGGCCGCCGAGCCCGAGTTCGCCGCCCGGGTCGAAGCTTGGCGCGAACGACTGGCGCCCATGGCCGGAGCCCTGACGGCGGTCCCTCCGCCACATGCGCTGTGGTCGCGGATCGAACGGTCGCTGGAGGCGAATGACAACAATGCGGTGAAAGGCGTGCGCTTCTGGCGCGGCGCCACGGCGGGATCGCTGGCGCTGGCTGCCGCCAGCATCGCCGCCGCCGTCCTGCTGCTTAACCGCCCGCCGGTGGTCATCCACCCGCCGCCGCCCGGCCAACTCCTGGACGCCAGCCTGGTCAGCCAGTCGGGCGCGCCGGTGCCGCTGTTCGTGGCGGCCTACGATCCCTCGCGCAAGGCCCTCATCGTCACCTCGCTGGTCACGCCTGGCAACGACCCGGCCCACGTCCACGAGCTATGGGTGATCCCGGCCGACGGCAAGCCGCGCCCGCTGGGGATAATTGAGCCCGGTAAGACCAAGGCCATGCCGATGCCCGACAACCTGCTGCCGTCGCTGGCCGTGGGCTCGGCCCTGGCCGTTTCGGTGGAGCCGCCCGGCGGCTCGCCGAAGATCGACGCGCCCAGCGGCCCGATCGCCGCGGTCGGCAAGCTGACCCAAATCTAGCCTTCGCCGGCGGGCCGGGCGCGCTCAGCCGGGCGTCGGGCCGGTCGCCATGTGATGGCGACGGTGGTGGCGATGCGGCGGGTTGGCGGCCGAGGTCCGATTGCGGAGGGCCATGCCAGGATAGCCTTCCGGGTGCGTCCCGTTCCGATCGGTCACGACCACAGCCGAGCCGTTGGTGGCGGTGTCGCCGGTGTGGATGCCGACTCGCTCGCCGGGTGTCGGCCCTTGCGTCTGGGCGGCGGCCGGCAAGGCTACAACCACCGACATCACGGCCGCGGCGGCGGCAACAGGCGCTTTCAACATGTGGACTCTCCGAAACATTGTCCGGGGCAAACGGCCGGCCCACCCGCAGGTTGCTGGGCTCCTAGGTCTTGGCGTCCATCAGGCCGGCGAAGCGCTCGAAGAGGTAAAGGCTGTCGGTGGGGCCGGGCGAGGCCTCCGGGTGGTGCTGGACGGAGAATACCGGGCGGTCCTTGAGCGCGATGCCGGCGTTGGTGCCGTCGAACAGCGAGACGTGGGTCTCGGCCACCGCCTCGGGCAGGCTGGCGCGATCCACGGTGAAGCCGTGGTTCATGGAGACGATCTCGACCTTGCCGGTGGTGAGGTCCTTCACCGGGTGGTTCGCCCCATGGTGGCCCTGCTCCATCTTCACGGTCCGCCCGCCCACCGCCAGAGACAGCATCTGGTGACCCAGGCAGATGCCGAACACCGGCGTGCCGCTGTCGATCAGCTTGCGGATTTCCGGCACCGCGTATTCGCCGGTCGCGGCCGGGTCGCCGGGTCCGTTGGACAGCAGCACTCCATCCGGCTTGCGCGCCAGGATCTCCTCGGCGCTGGTCGAGGCGGGGACGACGGTGGCCCGCGCGCCGACGCTGGTCAGCGCCCGCAGGATGTTGCGCTTCACGCCATAGTCGACGACCACCACTTCGTACTTCGGGCGACCGGGCTTGGCATAGCCTTCCGGCCACGACCACAAGCCCTCGTCATAGACGAACGGCTGCAGGGAGGAGGCGTCCTTGGCGAGATCCAGCCCCTCCAGTCCGCTCCAGGCCCTGGCTTGGGCCACCAGGGCGTCGAGGTCGAACTTGCCGTCCGGGGAATGGGCGATCACCGCGTGCGGCATGCCGTGCTCGCGGATGCTGCGGGTCAGCGCCCGGGTGTCCACGCCGGCCAGGCCGACTACGCCGCGCCGGCCCATCCAGGTCGCCAGGTCGCTGTCGGCGCGCCAGCTGGCAGGCGGCGTCGGCCGGTCGCGGAAGATCGCGCCGCGGGCCGCCGTCTGCGCCGAGCCGGACATCTGCTCCAGGTCGTCGGCGGTGGTTCCGGTGTTGCCGATGTGCGGGAAGGTGAAGGCGACGATCTGGGCCATGTAAGAGGGGTCCGTGAGGATCTCCTGATAGCCGGTCATGGCGGTGTTGAAGCACACCTCGCCCACCGCCTCGCCGACTGCGCCGACCCCGAACCCCTGCAGGACGGTCCCGTCCGCCAGCGCCAGCACGCCGGTGCAGCCGGGCAGCAGATCGCGGCTCCCAAGGGTCTTCACGGGCGGGTCAGCTCCTTTTGGGCAAACGGCCGCGTAGGTAGTGAGTCCGCCGCGACCGGTCAATGTGCGCATATCGCACAGGCCTGACCCGAGGAGCACCCCCGATGAGCGACGCCTACATCGATCCAGACCGCCAGGCGTGGACGGCCTTCAAGGCGCTGCCCGCAGACCAGCCGATCCAGATGCTCAACCTGGTCCGGCTGAAGGCCAAGGCCGAGTATCCGCAGGGCCATCCCGACCACGGCAAGGCCCTCACCGGCCTCGACGCCTATCGGGCCTACGGCCGCACCACGGCGCATATCTTCAAGCGCGTCGGCGGTCGCCAGATCTGGGTGGGCAAGCCGCAGGTCATGGTCACCGGCCCGCAATCCGAGGCCTGGGATCTCGCCTTCATCGCCGAATATCCGACCTCCGACGCCTTCATCGAAATGGTCCGCGACCCGCAATACCGTGACCTGGTCCAGCACCGCACCGCCGGGGTCGCCGACTCGCGCCTGCTGCGCCTCGCCCCCGTCGCCGATCCAGGCGAGGGGTTCGGCGAATAATTGGCGGGAAACGAGGCGCCGCCGTCATTTCACGGTCGGGCGGGCTCTGGCAGGATCGCCGCATGCTGATCCTGAAGCCCAACTGCGAATGCTGCGACCGCGACCTTGCGCCTAACAGCGCCGAGGCGCGCATCTGCAGCTTCGAATGCACCTTTTGCGCCGACTGTGTGGAGACCCGCCTGGGCGGCGCTTGCCCCAACTGCGGCGGGGCCTTCACGGCGCGGCCGATCCGGCCCGCGGCCCTGCTGGCCCTCTATCCGGCCTCCACGGAACGCGTGACCAAAGCCCACCCGGGCTGCGCCGCCTAGGCGCCTCGCGCCGGCTCGCCTAAGAGCCCCGCCATGCGCATCACCACAGTCGGCCTCGACGCCGACGACACCCTTTGGCACAACGAGACGATCTTCCGGCTGACCCAGGACCGCTTTCGCGCCCTGATGGCCGAGGTCGCGGCGCCGGAGGTCCTCGACGCTCGGCTGGCCACCGTGGAGCGGCGCAATCTCGCCCTCTACGGCTACGGCGTGAAGGGCTTCACCCTGTCGCTGATCGAAACCGCCGTGGAGCTGACGGGCGGCGAACCGCCAGGGCGGATCGTCGCCGACATCCTGGCCGCCGGTCGCGAGATGCTGGGCCATCCGGTCGAGCCGCTGCCCGGCGTCGACCAGGCGCTGGCCGAACTCTCCGATGCCTACCGCCTGGTGCTGATCACCAAGGGCGACCTGCTGCACCAGGAACAAAAGCTCGCCGCCTCCGGGCTTGGCGACCGGTTCGCGGCGGTCGAGATCGTCAGCGAGAAGGACGCGGCGACCTACGCGCGGGTGTTCGCCCGCCACGGCACGGGCGCGGCCGAGGCGGCGATGTGCGGTAACTCGCTGCGCTCCGACGTGCTGCCGGCGCTGGAGGCCGGCGCCTGGGCGGCCCACGTGCCCTATCCCCTGACCTGGGCCCACGAGATGGCCGAGGCGCCGGCGGGGCATCCTAGGTTCGCGGAACTAGCGGCCATCGCCGATCTGCCCGGGTGGCTGCGAAGATCGGGATAGGGCGGGGCGCCTCAGCGCCTGGCCTGCGACCTGGACGCCGCTGCCCGCCGCAGGCTGTCGGCCCAGCGCCGGGCCGCCGCCAGGAGCGAGGTCGCCATCACCACGAAGAAGATCATCAGCCAGAAGAACTCGCGGGTGCGGCCATGGGCGGCCTCCTGGACCTCGTCGGGGGACCGGCCGCCGAGCAGCCGCGATATGCCGAAATACTCGAAGCCGCCGATGGCCACCAGGGTCACCAGCAAGGCGCCTGCGAGTCGAAGCCACATCACCAAACGCCCACCCCTAAATCCCTCCACGCCACTGCCCAGAACATCGGCCCTGCGGGGCTTCGCGTCAAACCTCGAAAGCATCACCGCGACTTGCGCAAGCTTGCGCCCATGGGCTCTATGCCACGTGCGCTTCGATGAACGGTTCCTCGACGAGATCAAGTCTCGCCTTCGCCCATCCGACGTGATCGGCAAGACCGTGAAGCTGCGCCGGCAGGGGCGCGAGTACGTCGGCCTGTCGCCCTTCACCAAGGAAAAGACGCCCTCCTTCTACGTCAACGACGACAAGGGCCAGTTCTTCGATTTCTCGTCGGGCAAGACCGGCGACATCATCGCCTTCCTGCAGGAGAGCGAGCGCCTGACTTTCGTGGAGGCCGTGGAACGCCTCGCCGCCGAAGCCGGGGTGGCGCTTCCCGCCGTCGATCCGCGCGCGGCCGAGCAGGAAAAAGTCCGCCAGGGCCTCTCCGAGTGGCTGGAAACCGCCGCCCAGTGGTTCGAGGCGGAGCTGCGCCGCCCTGCCGGCCGCGAAGCCCGCGCCTATCTGGAACGGCGCGGCCTGCCGGAGAAAGACTGGGCGCGCTTTCGTCTGGGCTTCTCGCCGGCCGGCCGCACCGCGCTGAAGGACTACCTGATCGCCAAGGGCGCGCGGCCCGGCGAGTTGGTGGAGACCGGGCTGCTGATCGCCCCGGAGGAGGGCGGGGCGCCCTATGATCGGTTCCGCGACCGGATCATCTTCCCGATCGCCGACGCGCGGGGCCGGGTCGTCTCGTTCGGCGGACGGGCGATGGATCCGCAGGCCCGCGCCAAGTACCTGAACGGGCCGGAGACCAGCGTCTTCCACAAGGGCCACCACCTCTATGGCCTGGCCGAGGCCCGCAAGATCATCGCGGCGGCTCCGGCTGGGGAAACGCCGCCGCTGGCGGTCGTCGAGGGCTACATGGACGCCATCGCCTGTCACCGGGCGGGCATCCCGGCCGTGGCGCCCATGGGCACGGCGCTGGGCGAGGATCAGATGGAGATCCTCTGGCGGCATCATCCCGAGCCGACGCTCAGCTTCGATGGCGACCGGGCCGGGCGCCAGGCCGCCGCGCGGACCATGGACCGGGCGCTGCCGCTGCTGAAACCCGGCAAGAGCTTCCAATTCGCCGTCGTCGAGGGCGGCAAGGACCCCGACGAGGTGCTGCGCGAGCAGGGTCCGGCGGCGCTGAGGGCGCAGCTCGCCAACGCCACGCCCTTCGCCGAGGCGCTGTTCAATCGCGAGCGTGACGCCGAACCCTACGATACGCCGGAACGCAAGACCGCGCTGAAGACCCGCCTGCGCAAGCTCGCCGCCACCATCGCCGATGGCGACCTCGCCCAGGCCTATAAGGAGGACCTGCTCGGCCGCTTCGAGCAGCTCTGGCCGACGCGAGCGCCGGTCTACACCGTGGGGGCGGCGGCCCGCGAGATGTCCCGCGCCCGCTGGGACAAACGGCGAAACCCAGGC
>JBIOED010000147.1:0-7212 GCA_044445675.1 Caulobacterales bacterium
GAACTTCTTCAAGCGCATCAAGCACTGCCGACGTATCGCCACCCGATACGACAAGCTCGCCGAGACCTTCATGGGCTTCGTCGTCCTCGCCTCAATCATGCTCTGGCTCAAATAGCTAAATCGTCACCACGACCTAGCAAGTCCATGTTTCTAGTGTGCTTCTTGGATCTGAAGTTCGCTCCGCGCGTGGCCCGTGGAGCAGGCGAACGTCAGATCCAGCACACTAGGTCGCGAAGAACTCCTGGCGCGCGCTGAGCAGCGCCCGGACTAGTTCGCGTTCGTCCGGCTCCAGGAGCGGGTTCCAGATGTCGAAGATCAGGATCACCCGCAGCTGGTCGGCGTCGTTCCAGGCTTCGTGCTCGATGGTGTCGTCGAACACCCAGGCTTCGCCCATCTTCCAGTCCCGCGTCTCGCCGCCGACCCGGAAGCGCGCCGGGCCCGGCAGGATCAGCGGCAGATGGCAGAGCAGGCGGACATTGGTCGAGCCGGTGTGCGCCGGGATGTGGGTGTTGGCCTCCAGCGCCGAGAACATCGCGGTGGGCGCGTAGCCCGGCAGGTCGGACAACGGCAGGCTGTCGAGCAGCGCCGCGGTCTTCGGGCAGAGCCGGCAGGCGCCGTCCTGCCGCGCCCCGTCCTTCCAGAGGAAGAACGAACTCCAGCGTTTCGAGTGGTTGAGCTCGCCCCACTGGTTGACCGGCGTCCCTTTCGGATAGGCGATGTAGGGCGCGAAGTCGTCTTTGGCCGCGGCGAGCGCGCCGTCCAGCTCGGCGCGGATGGTGTCGGTCGCGGCCTCCAGTTCAGCGAACCAGGGGAACTGCTCGCGGTCGTAGAACGGGATCGCCGGGAGTCGGGGGTAGTGCAGCAGCAGGGGTTCTTGGGTGTAGACCTTGCCGCGTCCCGACAGGATGCCGACACTCTCGTCAAAACGCCGTTGCGCCGCGCCGGACACTTCGGCCTTCACCGCCCCGGTGCGGGCCTTCAGATGGTCTTCCAGCGCCGCCATGGTGCGGGCGACCACCTGGCGGCCGCGCTCGGTGGGTGCGCGCAGCGGGGTCGGCAGATCGTCGTCCGCCGGGGCGATGGCCAGAGCGTTGCGGTAGTCGGTCGCCGCCGCCCGCTCGCCGCTGATCCGCTCCACCAGCGCCGCCTTGGACAGGCGCGCCACATAATCGTACGCATCGAGGCTCAGCGCCTCGTCCAGGGCGGCCACCGCGCCGGCGAGGTCGCCCATGGTGCGAAGCACCATGGCGCGCTGCATCTTCAGCGCCTTGTCGCCGGGCGCCGCGCGTTCGGCCTCCCGCAACAGGCCAAGCGCGCCCGGCCGGTCGCCCCGCCGCAGGGCCGCCTGCACGGCCGCGCTCAAGTCCATTTGGCGGTCGTCCGCCGACGTCATGCTCGTCAACCCCGGAGAATCCTGGCCCAAGACATCTCGCGGACAGGATTATACGCCGACATCCGCAGCGGCGAGGGGGAAGGCGGATAAACGCCTTCTTCACCATAGTTGCGCATTCCTCAATGCGAGCGCAGTCGGGGAGCGTCAATGTCGGACTGGATCTACGCCGTCATCCTGGGGGTGGTCGAAGGGCTTACCGAGTTCATCCCGGTGTCCTCCACGGCCATGCTGCTCTTGACGCAGAAGGCCCTGGGGCTGTCGAGCCCGTTCTGGCACGCGTTCACCGTGCTGATCCAGTTGGGCGCGATCCTGGCGGTGGTCGTGCTCTATTTCGGCCGCTTCTGGAACGTCCTCCTGCGGCTGCCGTCGGATCCCCGGGCGCGGCGATTCGTGCTCAGCATCGTGGTGGCCTTCCTGCCGGCCGGGATCGCCGGCTTCCTGTTCAAGGACATCGTCACCCGGGTGCTGTTCGACAGCTTCCAGGCCATCGCCATCGTGCTGATCCTCGGCGGGGTGGTGCTCCTGCTGATCGACCGGCTCGCGCCCGCGCCGACCCGCAACGATTCGATGACCCTGCCGCTCGGCACCGCCTTCATCATCGGCCTGTTCCAATGCCTGGCCCTTATGCCGGGCGTCTCCCGGTCGGGGGCGACCATCGTCGGCTCGATGCTGATGGGGGTCGAGAAGCGCGCCGCCGCCGAGTTCTCGTTCTTCCTGGCGATCCCGATCATGGCCGGGGCCTTCGTCCTTGACGCCTGGAAGGACCGTCACGATATCAGCGGACACCTGGGGCTGATCGCCGCGGGCTTCGCGGTGTCCTTCGTGGTCGCCCTGGTGGTGATTCGCGCCATGCTGGCGATTGTCACCCGCCGCGGCTTCGCGCCCTTCGGCTGGCTGCGCATCGCAATCGGCGCCGTCACCCTGATCTGGCTCTACAGGCTCGGGGGCTAGCGCCCTCGTCGATTCCGACGTTCGACCACGGCAGCCGCAAACGCTTGCGAACTGCGGAATCGGGACACTAGATCGCCGCCAGTTCGCGGGCTTCCTGGTCGGCGTACTGGCCGCCTTTGCGATAGCGGTAGAGGTAGCTTGGCAGCACGGCCTCCAGGGTGGTCGGCGCGATCCCCAGTTCGGCCAGGCCCGGATAGGCCCCGCTCACGACGTTGTCGGCTTTCAGCAGGATCACCTGATCGGCAGTGATCGGCGTCGGAAGCGTCGCCCCGACGGCGGCGGCGAGGCTGTTCGCGGCGTCGCCCGCCGCGCCAAGAAGGCGGGCGAGCGGGAACGGCAGCGGCGCGAGGAACCGGCGCTTGCCGATCTCAGCCAGCAACAGCTCCATCAGCTGGCGGAAGGTAAAGGCCGCGGGGCCGCCGAGTTCGTAGGTCAGGCCCGCCGCCTCCGGCAGGGCGACAACGCGGGCCAGCGCCTTGCCGACGTCGCCCACGAACACCGGCTGGAAGCGGGTTGCGCCGCCGCCGACCAGCGGCAGGGCCGGGCTGACCTGCGCCATGGCCGCGAAGCGGTTGAAGAAATCGTCCTCCGGCCCGAAGACCACCGAGGGCCGCAAGACCACGGCGTCGGGATAGATCGCCCGCATGGCGGCCTCGCCCTCGGCCTTCGTTCGCGCGTACCGGGACTCCGAATTGGCGTCGGCGCCCAGGGCGGACATCTGCACCACGCGGCTCACGCCCTCGGCGCGCGCGGCGGCCGCGACGTTGTGCGCGCCCATCACGTGCAGGGCCTGGAAGCCTTGGCGGCCGGTCTCGCGGGCCACCGCCACCAGGTTGACCGCCGCCGTCGCGCCCGACAGCGCCCGGCGCAGGGACGGCTCGTTGCGGACGTTGGCCTGGACGATGTCGATCTGCCCCACGTCGCCGTGCAGGCGCATGGCGTAGGCCTTGGCCGGATTGCGCACCGCGACCCGGATCCGCCAGCCGGCCTTGGCGAGCTGGCGCACGGCTTGGGCGCCAATGAAGCCGGATCCGCCGAAGACCGTGACGAGGTTCTGCATGCGCATGCGGATAGACGATGCCGCTCGCCGCCGCAATCCGCCGCGGGTCCAGGTTCTGGAGGGCGGCCGTTGACCCGGATGAGGCGGGGCTTTAAGGAAGCCGGCTCGCGCGATCCGACGGATCGGGCCCAGGTGGCGGAATTGGTAGACGCGCTGGCTTCAGGTGCCAGTGGCTTAACGGCCGTGAAGGTTCGAGTCCTTTCCTGGGCACCACCGTAGCTGGCGGGCGCCTTTCCGGTGCGCCGCCGTTGCTGGCGGACGCCATTAGCCGGTCGGAAATCGGCGCCCCTTACCTCGGCGCCCCGCGGCTCTATATTGGGACCCGGTTCAGACTGGCGGAGCGGCGTGAAAAAGGTGACCACCTTCTTGCATCAGGGCGACCTGCCGGACGGCGCCCTGGCCGGCGCGACGGCCGTGGCCATCGATTCGGAGACCATGGGCCTGCGTCTCGGCCGTGACCCGCTCTGCGTGGTGCAGCTCTCCGACGGCAAGAGCGACGCCCATGTGGTGCAGCTCGACCGCTCGACCTACGACGCGCCGAACCTCAAGCGCCTGCTCACCGACCCGGCGGTCACCAAACTCTTCCACTACGGCCGCTTTGATATCGCCATGTTCTGGCTGCACCTTGGCGTGGTGACGGCCCCGGTCTACTGCACCAAGATCGCCTCCAAACTGGCGCGGACCTATACCGACCGCCACGGGCTGAAGGACGTGACCAAGGAGCTGATCGGCGTCGATCTCTCCAAGGCCCAGCAGAGTTCCGACTGGGGACAGGCCACGCTCAGCGACGAGCAGGTAGCCTACGCGGCCTCCGACGTGGCCCATTTGCACGCGCTGCGCAGCCGCCTGGACGAGATGCTGGTCCGCGAAGGTCGCGACGGCCTGGCGCGCGCCTGTTTCGAGTTCCTGCCCCACCGCGCCCTGCTGGACGTCGCCGGCTGGGAAGACGTCGACGTCTTCGCCCACAGCTGACGCCATGACCGCGGCTACCGACATCCCGCGCGCAGGAAGCCCGATCGGCAACCCCTCGCGGCGGATCTCGATCAAGCGGTGGCGGCGGCGTTCGCGGGTCATCGCGACCTTGCGCATCGTGCTCCCGGCCCTGATCGGCCTGATCCTCGTGGGCCTGGGCGGCTCGGTGGCCTATAACGCACTCACCGCGCAGCATACGCCGCCGGGCAGCGCCTCCGATCCGATCCGGCTGGTGAGGCCACGGTTTATCGGTCGCGACAAACGCGGACGGCCCTTCGTGCTGACCTCGGCCACCGCCACGCGCGATCCGCAGAACGACCAGCGCGTCTATCTCGACAAGCCGGTCCTGGTGCTCGACGAGGATGGCCCCGATCCGCTGCACATCACCAGCGGCGCCGGCGTCTTCCACGAGGACACGGGCAGGCTCGAAGTCAGCCGCGGGGTGCGGCTTTCCAGCGCCCACGGCGCCTTCAACACCGCCCAGTCGGTGTTCGACACCAAGACCGGCGAACTGGTCGGTTCAGGCCCCGTTCAGGGCGCCGGGCCGCTTGGAGAAATCCAAGCGAAGTCCTATGGCGTCTATGACAAGGGCGCCCGCATGGTCTTCAGCGGCGGCGTGCATACGCGCCTGCAACCGAAATGAGGCTGAGCCTGTCGATGAAGAGCCTGATCGCGATGGCGGCCTTGGCCGCGACGACCGCGCTGGCCGCCCAGCCCGCCGCGGCGGCCGACTCGGCCCAGAATTCCAAGCAGCCGTACGACGTCACGTCCGACCGCGCCGAAATGCAGGCGAACTGCACCGGGGTCTGGCAGGGGTCGGCCGAAGCCCTGCAGGGAACGTCGCGGCTGCGCGCCGACACCATCGTCACGCACCAGGAGATGAGCAAGGCCAAGCCGGGCGCCTCGGGGGCGACGGCCGGGTCATGCGGCGACATGGTCAATCTCGAGGCCAAGGGCTCGGTCTACTATGTGTCGGCCGACGGCCAGCGGGTGCATGGCGACAATGCGTTCTATGATTCCGCCTCGACCACGATCACCATCACCGGCGATGTCACCGCGGTGAACGGCCAGAACGTCATGCGCGGCACGAAGATGGTCTACAACACCCAGACCGGCGAAGGTCACGTCGAGGGCTCCGGCAAGGGTCCGGGCGCCAAGAATCGGCCGCGCGGCGTGTTCTATCCCAAGGACGCCAACGGCCAGGGCGACGGCTCGAGCGGCAAGCCGAAGAAGGCCGCCAGGTGAACCCTTGAAGGCGGAACGCTTCGATACGCCCCAAAGGCTGCCCGGCGAGAGCCTCGCCGGCGACGGCCTGGCGGTGGAGAACGTCGGCAAGTCGTTCCGTGGCCGCCCGGTGGTCAAGGGCGTTTCCCTGCGCCTGGCGCGCGGCGAGGTCGTGGGCCTCTTGGGCCCCAACGGGGCCGGCAAGACCACCTGCTTCTATATGATCACCGGCCTGATCCCGGTCGACTACGGCGCCATCTACCTCGACGGCGAGAACATCACCGCACAGCCGATGTACCAGCGCGCCCGCATGGGCGTGGGCTACCTGCCGCAGGAGACCTCGATCTTCCGCGGCATGAGCGTCGGCGAGAACGTCATGGCCGTGGTCGAACTGCGCGAGCGCGACCGCAAGCGCGCCCGGGCCGTGGTCACCGAGCTGCTCGAAGAGCTGCACATCGAGCACCTGCGCAATGCGCCGGCCATTTCGCTGTCGGGCGGCGAGCGGCGGCGCGTGGAGATCGCCCGCGCCCTGGCCTCGGAGCCCTCCTTCATGCTGCTGGATGAGCCCTTCGCCGGCATCGACCCCCTGGCGATCACCGACATCCGCGAAGTCATCGCCTATCTGAAGAAGCGCGGGATCGGCATCCTGATCACCGACCACAACGTCCGCGAGACCCTCGACATCATCGACCGCGCCTCGATCATCCACGCCGGCGAAGTGCTGTTCGAGGGGGCGCCCGACGAGATCGTCGACGACCCGGAAGTCCGCCGCGTCTACCTGGGCGACACCTTCGCCTGATCTTCGCGCACGACCTAATTCACCCGGCAGCCGAATAGCGGGCCGTAGGATCGCAGGGCGAAGGTCTCTTCACCTTCTTGAGCATCTCGGATGGCGCATCGGCGCCGACATGCGGCGTGGGAATCGCGGAATCGTACGGCGTCGGCGCCAATCCGCTGTCGTCGTCGCGGTCGTAGCCGCGGATCGCACAACCGCACAGCTGCAAGACCATGCCGGCGAAGAGGACCGCGCGCCAAACGCGGGTCCGGCGCGGTTCATATCTCTCCGCCATGGAATTCTGCGACGTTCCGAGTTCCGGCGACATGATACCCATCTCCCCCTCCGCCGCGCCTACGCCGCATCCGGCCGCGAAACGCCCATCTCCGCCAGCCTCTCGGTCATCAGCTTGCGCCAGCGGGCGCGCAGCGTCGCCGGCCGCTCCGGGTAGCGTTCGTCGAGGAACTCCGCGGCGGTCACCCGGTCGGTGCGAAAGCTGCGGAAGTCGGCGCGCAGCTCACACCAGGCGATCACCAGCCGCACCGTCTCGTGATAGCCCACCGCGAAGGGCCACACGGTGCGCTGGCTGACCCGGTCCTGCTGGTCGCGATAGCCGATGGCGATCTTGCGGCCGCCGCGGATGGCGTGGCGCACCTGGGCCATGTCGAGGCCGTCGGGCGCGACGTTCCAGCGCGGCGCCGCGCGCGTAGACGGCTCCAGGGCGAAGGGGCGAAGGCGCTCCGGCACCGCCGCGCCGATCTTGGCGATCAGGTCCATCGCGGCGCGCGCCAGGGCCGGGTCGCCGCGCCCGGCCACCCACTGGGCGCCCAGCACCGC
>JBIOED010000148.1:0-7179 GCA_044445675.1 Caulobacterales bacterium
GCGGATCCTCGGGGAGCTGTTGATGAAATCCCTATCCCCCTCAGACCTGGCGGCCATCGAGGCCGCGGTGCGCGCCGCCGAGGCCCGCACCACCGGCGAGATCTACTGCGTGGTCACCGAAGAAAGTTCGCACTACGGCGAAACCGCGCTGGCCTGGGCGGCCGGGGTCGCGCTGCTGGGGCCGGCGGTGCTGCTGCTGGCCGGGGTGCATGTGACGATCCCGGACCTGTTCGCCACCTGGAGCGCCTCGGACGTCGGCGCGGCCATCGACAGCGCGGTGCGCCACGCCCTGATCGGCGCCATCGTCGTCCAGGGCCTGCTGTTCGTCGCCACGGCGCTGATCGTCTCGATCCCGCCGGTGCGCCGCGCGCTGACCCCGCGCAGCCTGAAGCGCCTGCGGGTCCAGCGCCGGGCGGTCGAGCAGTTCACCGCCAAGAACCTGCACCTGACCCGCGAGCGCACCGGGGTGATGATCTTCGTTTCCCTGGGCGAGCGGATGGCCGAACTGATCGCCGACGAGGGCATCGCCGACCATGTGGAGCCGCACGTCTGGGACCGCGCCATGGCGGCCCTGACCGAGGGGCTGAAGCGGGGCCAGGTGGAGGCCGGCTTCGCGGCCGCCGTGGGCCTCTGCGCCGACGTTCTGGCGGACAAATTTCCCGCTCGCCCGGGCGACAACCCCAACGAGTTGCCCGACGCGGTGGTGGTCCTGCCCAGGCCCTGACCGATTCGAGAGCCGAACTCGCGCGGTTTGAGACGGGCATTCGCAGCGGGCGCTGCGCGCGCCATCGGCGAGGCGGCCTTCGGGTCGGGCCTCGCGGCTCCGCGCCCGCGCCAATTCCCAACCGTCCGGTAGAACGGCAGGGTAACGCTCTGTCCTTGCTGCAACTGGCGGAGCGGCCGTAGAATTGGCCAGGTCCAGATGGAGGGACGTCATGGCCTTCAAGATCAACGTCAACGGCAAGGTCCTTGAGGCCGACGTCGATCCGGACACGCCCCTGCTCTGGACGCTTCGCGACGCCCTGGGGATCGTCGGCCCCAAGTACGGCTGCGGCATCGGCCAGTGCGGAGCCTGCACGGTGCACATCGACGGCAAGCCGGTCCGCAGCTGCGTCTATCCGGTGTCGGCGGTGGGCGCGGCCCAGGTGGCGACCATCGAGTCCATGGAGCAGCACCCTATCGGCCGGAAGGTGCAGGCCGCCTGGGTGGACCTGGACGTGGCGCAGTGCGGCTATTGCCAGCCGGGTCAGATCATGGCGGCGACCGCGCTGCTGGCGGCCAAGCCCAGGCCAACCGACGCCGACATCGACTCGGCGATGACCAACATCTGCCGTTGCGCCACCTACACGCGCATCCGCGCCGCCATCAAGCAGGCCTCCGGCCAGCACGAGAGGGCGTAAGCTCATGACCCTGGAAATCCCGATCCTCGAAAAGAGGGGCGCCTCGCGCCGCGACCTCCTGAAGGCCTCCGTCATTGGCGGCGGCCTGGTGCTGTCTTTCAGCATCGCCCCGAAGGCCGAGGCGGCCGAGACGGCAGGCGCCCAGGCGCTGAACGCCTACGTCCGCGTGGCTCCCAACGGCATCGTCACCATCGTGGCGAAGAACCCGGAGATCGGCCAGGGCGTGAAGACCTCGCTGCCGATGATGATCGCCGAGGAGCTGGACGTTCCCTGGGCGAACGTCCGCATCGAGCAGGCCGACTGCGACCCGAAGCTCTACAGCCGCCAGTTCGCCGGCGGCAGCCTGGCGACGCCCATGAACTGGGACGATCTGCGCCGGGTGGGCGCGGTGGCGCGCGCCATGCTGGTGAACGCCGCGGCCCTGGCCTGGAACTGCCCGGCGGGCGATTGCAAGACCAGCGCCGGCCAGGTGATCCACGTCTCCACGGGGCGCAAGGCAAGCTATGGCTCGCTGGCCGGCCGGTGCGCCGGCGCGGCCGTGCCGGACCCCAAGAGCGTCCCGCTGAAGAACGCCAAGGACTACAAGATCATCGGCAAGGCGACGCCGCAGTACGACACCCGCAAGATCGTCACCGGCCAGCCGCTGTTCGGCATCGATGTCCGCGTGCCCGGCATGCTCTACGCCACCTACGAGAAGGCCCCGGTGTACGGGGCCAAGGTGGCCGGCGCCAACCTGGACGCCGCGCGCGCGGTGAAGGGTGTGCGCAAGGTCTTCGTGGTCGACGGCGGGACCCGGCTCGACGGCCTGCTGCCCGGCGTGGCGGTGGTGGCCGACAGCTGGTGGGCGGCGCGCAAGGGCCGCAACCAGTTGCAGACCAAGTGGGCGGACCACCCGACCTCGGGCCAGAGCACGGCCGGCTTCGACAAGCGCGCCGCCGAGCTCGCGGCCCAGCCGCCGCAGACCAACCTGCACACCGACGGCGACGTCGAGGCGGCGCTGAAGGGCGCGGCCAAGACCGTGGACGCGGCCTACGCCTATCCCTTCCTGGCCCACGCGCCGATGGAGCCGCAGAACTGCACCGCCCACTTCCGGGACGGCAAGATGGAGATCTGGGCGCCTAGCCAGAATCCGGAGCCGGGCCGCCAGCTGGTGGCCTCCACCCTGGGGATCAAGCCCGAAGACATCACTGTGCACATGACCCGCTGCGGCGGCGGTTTCGGGCGCAGGTTGTCCAACGACTACATGGTCGAGGCGGCCTGGATCGCGCGCGAGGCGGGCGTTCCGGTCAAGCTGCTGTGGAGCCGCGAGGACGACACCCACCACGATTTCTACCGCCCGGCCGGCTATCACTTCCTCAGGGGCGGCGTGGACGCGCAGGGCGACCTGACCGCCTGGCAGAATCACTTCGTGACCTTCGGGGACGGCCAGAAGGTGGCCTCCAGCGCCGGCATGGCCGGGACCGAGTTCCCCAGCCGCTTCGTGCCCAACTGCAGGATCGACCAGTCGACCATGCCGCTGGGCGTGCCGACCGGCCCGATGCGCGCGCCGGGCTCCAACGCCATCGCCTTCGTCAACCAGAGCTTCATCGACGAACTGGCGCATGCGGCGAACGCCGACCCGCTGGCCTTCCGCAAGAAGCTGCTGGGCGACAATCCGATGGTGGGCTCCGGGCCGTCGGGCTACAACGCCGGCCGCATGCAGGGCGTGCTGGCCGCCGTCGAGAAGATGTCGGGCTGGGCGGACCGCGGCAAGCTGCCCAAGGGAACGGGCCTGGGCGTGGCCTTCCACTACAGTCACGCCGGCTATTTCGCCGAGGTGGTTCAGGCCGCCGTCTCTTCGGCCGGCGCGGTCAAGGTGCAGAAGGTCTGGGTGGCGGCCGACGTCGGCCGCCAGATCGTCAATCCGGCCGGCGCCATCAACCAGGTGCAGGGCGCGGCGCTGGATGGCATCAGCCAGGCCCTCTATCAGAGGGTCACCATCGAGAACGGCGCCGCCCGCCAGAGCAACTTCGCCGACTATCCGCTGCTGCGGATGGCCGCCGCGGCGCCGGTGGAGGTGAAGTTCGTGATCACCGACTATCCGCCGACCGGCCTGGGCGAACCCGCCCTGCCGCCGGTGCTGCCGGCGCTCTGCAACGCCATCTTCGCCGCCACCGGCAAGCGCATCCGCACCCTGCCGATCGACACGAAGCAACTGAAGACCTGACCCGAGCCTTCGCCGCTTGCGGGGCGAGGCGCTTATGCGCTTGGCGTCCGCGCCGGCATTTGCATTGATGTCCCGGGGGCGGCGCAAGATCGCCTGCGCAACGTCGGGGACGGGTCCGTGCAGAAGCTGCTGATCGCCAACCGGGGCGAGATCGCCGTCCGTATCGCGCGCACGGCCGCCGAGATGGGCCTCGCAACCGCGGCGGTCTATTCGCAGGACGACGCGGCCTCGCTGCATACCCGAAAGGCGGACGAGGCGATTGCGCTGACCGGCGTCGGGCCGGCGGCCTATCTCGACATCGCCGAGGTCCTGGAGGCCGCGCGGACCACGGGCTGCGACGCCGTGCATCCCGGCTATGGGTTCCTGTCGGAGAACGCGGCTTTCGCGCGGGGCTGCGCCGACGCTGGCCTGACCTTCGTCGGGCCGACGCCGGAGACGCTGGAGCTGTTCGGCGACAAGGGCCGGGCGCGTGGCCTGGCCCGCCAGTGCGGCGTTCCCGTGCTGCCCGGAACCGACGGGCCGACGAGCCTCGACGAAGCCAAGGCGTTCTTCGCCCGCCTGGGCCCCGGCGGCGCGGTGATGGTCAAGGCGGTGGCGGGCGGCGGCGGGCGCGGGATACGGCCGGTGACGCAGGCGTCCGATCTCGAGGCGGCGTTCGCGCGCTGCGCCTCGGAGGCCAGGGCGGCGTTCGGCAATGGCGACCTCTATGTGGAGCAGTTCCTGGTCCACGCCCGGCACATCGAGGTGCAGATCGTCGGCGACGGGGCATCCGTCAGCCACCTTTGGGACCGCGAATGCAGCCTGCAGCGGCAGCGGCAGAAGGTCGTCGAGATCGCCCCGGCCGACATGCTGCCGATGGCCCTGCGCGAGCAACTGTTCGCGGCGGGCGTCAGCCTTGGCGAGGCGGCGGGCTACAAGAGCCTCGGGACCATGGAGTTCCTCGTGGAAGGCGACCGCTTCGTCTTCATCGAGGGCAACGCCCGCCTGCAGGTGGAGCACACGGTCACGGAGGAGGTCACCGGCCTCGACCTGGTCAGGCTCCAGCTGCAGATCGCCGCCGGGCGGTCGCTGGCGGACCTGCGACTCACCCAGGGCGATGTCCCCGCGCCGCGCGGCCATGCGGTGCAGGCGCGGGTGAACCTGGAGACCATGGCGACGGACGGCTCGGCCAAGCCGGCGGGCGGCCTCATCACCGCCTTCGAGCCGCCGTCCGGGCCGGGCGTGCGGGTCGACGGCTTCGGCTACGCCGGCTACCGCACCAGCGCGCGGTTCGACAGCCTGCTGGCCAAGCTGGTGGTCCACGCCGGCGCGGGGGGCCTCAGCCGCGCCGTCGCCAAGGCCTACCGCGCGCTCAGCGAATTCCGCATCGAGGGCTCGGCCAGCAACATCGCGTTCCTGCAGAACCTGCTGGCCCTGCCGGCCGTGGCGGCGGGCGAGGTGCACACGCGCTTCATCGAAGAGCACATGGCCGAACTCGCGGGCGCCCCGCAGGCCCATCCCAAGCTCTATTTCGACGCCGCCGCGCGCGGAGCGCCGACGGCCTCCGGCCCACGGGTCGGCTACCAGGTCGACGCGGCCGATCCCCTGGCGATCCTGGCGCTCGGCAAGCAGGCGGCCGACCAGCCTGCGGACGAGGTCGAACCCGAAGGTCCGGAAGGGACCCGGGCGCTGCGCGCGCCGCTGCAGGGGACGGTGATCGGCCTGGCGGTGGCGGTAGGCGACGAGGTGCGCGCCGGCCAGGCCCTGATGATCATGGAGGCCATGAAGATGGAGCACGTGATCACCGCCGAGGTCTCCGGGGTCGTGCGGCAGGTGACCGTGGCGGTGGGCGACACGGTCTTCGAGGACCACCCGCTGGCCTTCCTGGAGGCGGCGGAGATCGCGGGCGGCGCCGGCGCGGCGGAGGAGGCCGTCGATCTCGATTTCATCCGCCCGGACCTGGCCGAGGTGCAGGAACGGCATCGCCTGACGCTGGACGCGGCGCGGCCCGAGGCGGTGGCCCGCCGGCGGCGGACCGGCCAGCGCACGGCGCGCGAGAACGTCGCCGATCTGGTCGATCCGGGCAGTTTCGTGGAGTACGGCCCCCTGGTGGTGGCCGCGCGCCGGCGTCGCCACAGCCTCGACGAGCTGATCGCCACCACGCCCGCCGACGGCATGCTGATGGGGCTGGCGTCGGTGAACGGCGATCGTTTCCCGGAGGACCGGGCGCGCACCGCGGTATTCGCCTACGACTACACGGTGTTGGCGGGCACCCAGGGGGGCAACAACCATTGGAAGCTCGACCGCATGGCCGAGCTGGCGCTGCGCTGGCGCCTGCCGACCGTGTTCTTCACCGAGGGCGGCGGCGGCCGGCCCGGCGACACCGAGGGCGGCGGCTTCACGCGGGGCTTCGAATATTGGGGCAAGCTGTCGGGCGCCGTGCCCCTCGTGGGGATCAACTCCGGCCGCTGCTTCGCCGGCAATGCGGCGATCCTCGGCTGCTGCGACGTGATCATCGCCACCCGGGATTCGGCGCTGGGCATGGGCGGCCCGGCCATGGTCGAGGGCGGCGGGCTGGGCGTGTTCCGGCCGGAGGAGATCGGGCCGATCAAGGTGATGCAGGCCAATGGGACCATCGACGTGCTGGTGGAGGACGAGGCCGAAGCCGTCGCCGTGGCCAAGCAGTACCTCTCCTACTTCCAGGGGCCGCTCGCCGATTGGACGTGTGCGGATCAACGCCTGCTGCGCCGCGCGATTCCGGAGAACCGCCTGCGGGTCTATGACATCCGCAAGGTCATCGAGCTGATCGCCGACGCCGGCAGCGTGCTGGAGCTGCGGCCCAAGTTCGGCCTGGCCATGGTGACCGCCTTCATCCGGGTGGAAGGCCGGCCGATGGGGGTGTTCGCTAACAACCCCATGCACCTCGGCGGCGCGATCGATAGCGACGCCTCCGACAAGGCCGCGCGGTTCCTGCAACTCTGCGAGGCCTTCGACATCCCCGTCCTGTCGCTCTCCGACACGCCCGGCAACATGGTGGGCCCGGAGGCGGAGAAGACCGGCCTGATCCGCCACTGCTCGCGGTTGTTCGTGATCGGGGCGAACCTGACCACGCCCATCTTCTCAGTCATATTGCGGAAGTCCTACGGCCTGGGCGCCATCGCCATGACCGGCGGCAGCTACCAGGCGGCGATGTTCTGCGTCGCCTGGCCCACCGGCGAGTTCGGCGGCATGGGCCTGGAGGGCTCGGTGAAGCTGGGCTACCGCAACGAGCTCGCCGCCATCGCAGATCCCGTGGCGCGCAAGGCGAAGTTCGACGAGATGGTCGCCGCCGCCTACGCCCGGGGAAAGGCGCTGAGCCAGGCGACCGCCCCCGCCCTCGACGACGTCATCGACCCCGCCGACACCCGCCGCTGGATCGTCGGTGGGTTGAAGGCGTTGCCGCCCGTGCCGGCGCGGACGGAGAAGAAGTTGCGCTGGATCGATAGCTGGTGACCTTTCCCTCCCCCTTTTGGGGAGGGTGGCGAGCGCAGCGAGACGGGTGGGGAGGTGTGGGCCGGAGTGCTGACTCAGCGCTTGACCGCGACTGCCCCACCC
>JBIOED010000149.1:0-7176 GCA_044445675.1 Caulobacterales bacterium
CTGAGCACCAGCTGGGTCAGGCCGTAGTGGTCGCGCAGGTCCACGAACATCAGCCCGCCGTGGTCGCGCTTGCGGTGGATCCAGCCGGAAAGCCGGACGGTCTGGCCGGTGTCGGCGGCGCGAAGCGCGCCGCAGGTGTGGGTGCGGTAGGCGTGCATTTCGTGGGCTAATTTCGGTGATTTGCGAGGCGCGGAAGGGCGCATGAGGGGGGCGGAAAGTCAAGGCGGCCCCCCTTGGTCCGCGGCCCGGCCCGGGCTCGCGCGGGCGCGGCTGGGTTTCGCCATCGCAGGACCCGCGCCTGGAACAGGCGGTTCGGCGCTGAGTTATCCTGTCCTTGCCCCTGCGGAGGACATCATGCCCAACCAAGTCGAGATCGAAGCCAAGTTCTGGGATGCCGTGAAGTCCGACCGCACCATGATGGTGAGCCTGACCGGCGTGGACGACGGCCTCGGCCAGCCGATGACCGCCCAGTTGGACGAAGACGCCAACGGCGACCGCCGCGGTCCCCTCTACTTCTTCACCGCCAAGGACACCGACCTGGCGCAGGAGATGGGCGGGCGTCATCGTGCGGCCATCAACTTCGCCTCGAAAAACCACGAGCTGTTCGCGGCGGTGGAAGGCGAACTCATCGCCGACGACGATCCAGCGACCATAGACCGCCTCTGGAACCGCTTCGTCGCCGCCTGGTTCGAGGGCGGGAAGGACGATCCGAAGCTGCAGCTGCTGCGCTTCGAGCCGCGCGACGCGCATATCTGGCTTAACGAGCACAGCACCTTCGCCGGCGTGAAGATGCTGCTCGGCAGGGACCCCAAGGACGACTACCGGGACAAGACCGCCCAGGTTCGCCTGTCCTGACCGTCTCTAGTGGCGGGCCAGGGCGGCCTGTTCGGCGGCCTTGTCCTTGTTTGCCTGGCTGATGATGTAGTGGAAGATCGCCTCGGCCTGGCCATCGGCGAGGACCGACTTGAACGAGACCATGCCCTTGTCCTTGCGCGCGCCCTCCAGGACGATGGCGTTCCACGCCGAAAGGTCCTTCAGCACCGGCGAGTAGCGCAGGTCGGGGATCGACTTGTCGGCCACGCCGCCCGAGCCATGGCAGCCGGAGCAGTAGCGGCCATAGGCGCTCTGCCCGTCGATCACCTGCTCGTTGGTCCCGGTGAGCAGCGGCGGGTCGAGACGGCGCGGCGAAACCGCGACGCCGGCCACCGGCGCGGTGGGAAGCTGCACCGTCCCGCCGAGCTTGAACACCAGCAGGCGGGAGTTGTTGGCGCTGACCGCACTGGTCCGCGCCTGGCCGGGCGGCAGGCCCCGCGCGCCGACCAGCAGGGCTACATATTGCACGCCGCCGACGGTGTAGGTGGAGGGCGCGGCCACCACGTCGGCCTGCACCGGCGCGCTCCACAGCTTGGCGCCTGTGCGCGCGTCATAGGCCGAGAAGCGGCCGCTCCAGTCGCCGGAGAACACCAGGTCGCCGGCGGTGACCATGGCGCCGTGCGCGCCATAGTCCTTGTCCGGCGCGCGCCAGGCCTCCTTCTGCGCCACGGGATCCCAGGCCAGCAGGTAGCTCCTGATGTTGCCGCGCGGCCGGGCGCCCGGCTGGCCGTAGAGGCTGGTGATCTTGTCGGAGAAGGAGACCGTGCCGGTGTTGTAGACCCGCTCCTTGACGGCGAAGCCCTTGGCCGGCGCGCTCTGGAAGCCGGTCGAGCTCTCGGTGACCGGGATGTAGACGAGCCCGGTGCGCGGACTGAAAGCCATCGGGTGCCAGTTGTGCGCGCCAAGCGGGGCTGGATAGACGATGGCGGCCTTCTGCTCGGTGTAGCGCACCTCGGGGTTCTCCACCGGGCGGCCGGTGGCGAGGTCGATCTTCAAGGCCCAGTTGGCGGGCGCGAATTTCTCCGCCGAGATCAGCTTTCCGGTGGCGGCGTCCCAAACGTAGAAGAAGCCGGTCTTGGGCGCCTGCATCAGGACGTGGCGCACCACTCCGCCGATCTTCAGGTCGGCAGTCATCAAGGGGTTGGCGGCGTCGTAGTCCCACTCGTCGCCGGGCACCTCCTGATAGTGCCAGACGTACTTGCCGGTCTGCGGGTTCACCGCGATGACCGAGGAGACGAAGAGGTTGTCGCCGCCGCCGGGGGAGCGGATCTCCTGGCTCCAGGACAGGCCGTTGCCGGCGCCGAAGTAGATCAGGTCGGTCTTCGGATCGTAGAGAATGCTGTCCCAGACCGTGCCGCCGCCGCCGTACTTCCAGAAGTCGCCATGCCAGGTCGCCAGCGCCTTCTGCAGTTCCGGGGTGTTGGTCGGGTCGCCGGGCGCGGCGGGAACCGTGTAGAAGCGCCACTTCAGCTTGCCGGTGGCCGCGTCATAGGCCGAGACATAGCCGCGGCAGGTGTATTCGGCGCCGCCGTTGCCGATGATCACCATGCCCTTCACCAGCCGCGGGACCTGGGTGATGGTGTAGGGTTGCTTGGGGTCGGTGGTCTGCACCGACCAGGCGACCTTGCCGGTGCGGCCGTCCAGCGCGATCAGCCGGCCGTCGAGGGCGCCCAGGTAGATCCGGCCCTTCCAGGCCGCCACGCCGCGGTTGACGACATCGCAGCAGGCCACCTGGCCGTTGGCGCGGTCGATCCTAGGGTCGTACTCCCAGAGCTTCTTGCCGGTGGCCGCGTCATAGGCTTTCACCATCGACCAGGCGGAGGTGACGTAGAGCACGCCATCGACCACGACGGGCGTGGCTTCCTGGCCGCGTTCGGTGTCGATGTCGCCGTACCAGGCAAGGCCGAGCTTCGCGACATTGGCCCTGTCGATGCCGGTGAGCGGGCTGTAGCGCTGCTCCGAATAGGTGCGGCCGGCGGACATCCAGGTCCCGGGCTCCCGGTCGGCGGCGAGCTGGCGCGCGGAGTCCACGGCCGCGGCGCCGAAGGGGTGCCCCGCGGTCCGCCCGGACGCCGCCGCGATCGAGGCGCCCCAGGTCACGCCCAGCAGAACGGACAGGGCGAGGCCCGCCACCAGCACCGTCTTACGCATCGTTTCCCTCCGATGGCGGGGACAGCAGCCGAACGGCCGGGGCTCTTTGATGCGGCCCGACTCCCCCTGCGTTTGTTCCACCGGACCCGCGCCCGCACAAGCCGGCGGCGGTGGCGCCCGCATCCTGACCTGCGCCCCGCGCGTTACGGTACGGGACAACAGAGAAAATCGGGACCAACATCATGCGCAAGACCCTGACCCTTACCGCGACGGCGGCGATCCTCGCCCTGCCGCTTATCTTCGGCTCGACGGACGCGAACGCCTCGTGCCGCGGGCGCGCCAACACCGGCACGGCGATCGGCGCGATCGGCGGCGCGCTGCTGGGCAATTCCATCTCCCACGGCGGAGGCGGCGCGGTGCTCGGCGGCCTGGGCGGCGCGGTGGTCGGCCATCAGATCGCCAAGGGCGGCTGCGACACCAGCCGGCACAGCTATTATCGCCGCGGCCGCAACCACTACGCCACGACCTACGACAACCGCTACGCCGACGGGCGCGACGGCCGCTATGCCCGGGCGCGCGACAACCGCGTCTACTACGACGCCCGCGGCAATGCGGTTTACCCGCGCTAGCGTTGACCGCCCTGCGCAAACGCGGTTCCCTGAGCCTGGCGGAGCGCGGGGCTCCGCACGGGCAGGAGGGGCTTGCGGTGATGGCGTCTCCCACTTCCAGGGTCGTGGCCCCTGCCCTGCTCGGCGCGCTGTTGAGCCTGGGCGCGCTCGGCGCCTCCGCCCAGCCGTCGCCGCCGGCCGCGCAGGATGCGGCGGCCCAGACGGAGGGCTCGTCCAAGCGGTTCGCCTGCCAGGACGGCGGGACGCTGTTGGCCCGGTTCACCACCGAGCGTGGGCGTCTGGTGGCGATCGTCGACGCCTTCGACGGCGACGGCCCGCACACCCTGCCGTGGCGGCCCTACACCGAGGGCCCGGTGCGCCTGACCTGGAGCGACGGGCTGCGCACGCTCGTCTGGAGCCCCGGCGTGCAGATCATGTGGATGGCCGCCGACGTCCACCGCATGTGCGGCCGCGCGGGTCATCACCACTGAGTTCGCCCAGGTCCCCAAGCGACCAGCAAGAACATCGCGAGAACATCAGATCGGCTGGGTGTCAGATATTTGCCGTCGTTTGAATTCTGATCGACGAAACAGCAATTCTGGGGCTGCGGATGGGCTCGGAATACCTACCTGAGCCTCTCCCCAGTTCCAGGACCCTTGCCCCATGCCCACTCTGTTCGACCCCTTGCGCCTTGGCGACCTCACCTTGAACAACCGGATCGTCATGGCCCCCCTGACGCGGTCGCGCTCCGGCGTGGAGCGCACGCCCGGCCCGCTGGTGGCGCAATATTACGCCCAGCGCGCCTCGGCCGGGCTGATCGTCTCGGAGGCGACCTCGGTGACGCCGCTGGGCGTCGGCTATGCCGACACCCCCGGCATCTGGAGCGAAGAACAGGTCGAGGGCTGGAAGCTGACCACCAAGGCCGTCCACGACGCCGGCGGGCTGATCGTCCTGCAACTGTGGCACGTGGGGCGGATCTCCGACCCGGTGTTCCTGGACGGCGAGGCGCCGGTTTCGGCCAGCGCCGTCGCGGCCAAGGGCGACGTCAGCCTGCTGCGGCCCAAGCGCCCGTTCCCCGTGCCGCGGGCGCTCACGGTCCCGGAGATCGAGGGGGTCGTCGAGGCCTATCGCCGGGGGGCGGAGAACGCCCAGCGCGCCGGGTTCGACGGGGTCGAGCTGCACGGCGCCAACGGCTACCTGCTCGACCAGTTCCTGCAGGACGGCTCCAACCGGCGCACCGACGCTTGGGGCGGCGGGATCGAGAACCGCGCGCGGCTGATGCTGGCGGCGGTGGACGCGGCGATCTCGGTGTTCGGCGCGGCGCGCGTCGGCCTGCACCTGGCCCCGCGCGGCGATTCCCACGACATGGGCGACAGCGACCTGACCGCGACCTTCACCTATGTCGCCCACGCCATGCGCGAACGGGGCCTGGCCTTCCTGATGGCGCGCGAACGGCTCGCGGACGACAGCATCGGGCCGCAGCTGAAGGCGGCGTTCGGCGGCCCGCTGATCGCCAACGAAGGCTTCGACTTCGCCTCCGCCCAGGCGCTGCTGGCGCAAGGCAAGGCCGACGCCGTGGGCTTCGGCAAGCTGTTCATCGCCAACCCCGACCTGCCGGCCCGCTTCGCGGCCGGCGCGCCGCTGAACCCCTGGACGATGGAGACCTTCTACTCGCCGGGACCGGCCGGCTATGTGGACTATCCGGCGCTGGAGATGAGCGAGGCCTGAGCCCGGCGCGCCCAGCTGTCGCGGACCGCCGCCGGGAAGCGCCACCGCCGCGTTGACCAGCCCGGCGGATGGGGTACCCTTGTTCGATCAAGGGGACCGGCAGATGATCGACAGGCGCAGGATGATGGCGGTCGCCGTGGCGTGCGCGGCCGCCGGCGCGGCGCGGGCGGGGCCGAGGCGCTCGCCCCCGCCGCCCGGCGACCTGACCGGAACCTGGACCAACGCCTGGTACACCAAGCTGCAGCGGCCGAAGGCGTTCAAGGCCCTGGTGGCCACCCCGGCCGAGGCGGCGGCTTACGAGGCGCCGCGCCGCGCCCACCGGGGCGAGCTGATCACCGCCGAGGACGTGGTGGGCCAGAACGAGAGCGAGTTCCCCGACAACGGGCCGGGGCTGGCGCCCATCCGCGGCGAACTGCGCTCGTCCTGGATCACCGATCCGGCCGACGGCCGGATCCCCTGGACGGCCGAGGCCCGCGCCCACGTGCACATCGGGCGGGATTCCGACGACTACGACAACGTCGAGGGCCGCGAGACCGACGAGCGCTGCCTGACCACGGCCGGCGGCGCCGCGCCGATCGTCAATTCGCACGACACCAACCTCATCCAGATCGTGCAGACGCCCGGCTGGGTGGTGATCGTCGGCGAGAAGAACCACGAGACCCGCATCATCGACCTGGGCAACGGTCCCGGCGCCGGCCAGGCCCTGGGCAACTGGCTGGGCGCCTCGGTGGGCCATTGGGAGGGCGCGACCCTGGTGGTGGAGACCACAGGCCTGCGCCCCGGCCTGACCAAGGTCAGCGACGAGCTGAAGCTCTCAGACCGCGCCCGCGTGGTGGAACGCTTCACCCGCACCGGGCCGAAGGAAATCAGCTACCTGTTCGAGGTGAGCGACCCGACGCTGTTCACCCAGGCCTGGCGCGGCGAAATGGTGTTCCGCCCGGCCGAGGGGCCGATGTACGAATACGCCTGTCATGAGGGCAACTATTCCCTGCCCTCGATCCTGGCGGCCGCGCGGCAGGGCAACCAGCCGGCGCCGGCGCGGACCGCGTCGACGGGGCGGTGAGCGAGGCGTAAGCGCGGCGCCTGCCTCGGCTACACGAGGGCTCGGAGCTTGAGGCTTGCCCTCTCCAACCCTCGCTTCACAGCGAGCGGTCCCCCTCTCCCGCCGCGCGGGAAAGGGATGCATAGATCTAGATAACTGATGTTTTATCATAGACTTAGAAGAGCGCATCGCACCCATCCTTCTCCCCTTGTGGGAGAAGGATCGTTCAGTGGCCGTCTCGACGATGCGTGCATCCCTTAGCCGCGGCGCGGGAGAGGGAGGTCAGGAGGAATTGAGCGGGGGCGCTGGGGCGTCGGCCGTAAGCGGCGGGGGCCACGCGTCGTGGCCGTTGACGGGCCTGGGCGGCGCCGACGGGCCGCCCTCGCCGTCGCCCCGTTCGGGATCGAGGTCTTCGGGATCGAGGTCTTCGGGGGCCAGGCCGAGGTCGGCGCAGAGCCGGGCGATCTGGGCGTCGAGGTCCTCGTCGAGGAAGCGGTCGTCGAGCGCCTCGGCCTCCAGCCGTTCGGTGAGCTCGCCTTCGAGGTTTTCGGCGTCGAAGCCGTAATAGGCGTCGCGGATGCCGCGGGAGACCGCGGCGCGCACCTGGGCCACGCGACGTTCGGCCTGCGCCGCGCCGGTTCGCTCGGCCTCGGCGCGCGCTTCGCGGGCCGCGCGGTCGCCGTCGCGGGCCAGCTTGGCCTCCAGGGCCAGGCTCTGGCGCACTGTGCGCGAGATGCGGTGGAAGGCCAGCGCCAGGTCGCGCATCTCCGCCGGCGTCTCGGCGGCCAGCGCGCGTTCCTGCAGCGCGCAGGCCAGCGCCATGCCGCGCTCGGC
>JBIOED010000150.1:0-7170 GCA_044445675.1 Caulobacterales bacterium
AAACGCCGCCATCCTGCGCGGCGGATCGGAATGCCTGGCGTCCAACCTCGCCATCCACGCCGCGGTGGCGATGGGCCTGACGGCGGCCGGATTGCCGCCCGCCTGCGTCCAGATGGTCGGCACGACCGACCGCGCCGCGGTAGGCCTGATCCTGGGCGGCCTCGACGCCGCCGTCGACCTGATCATCCCGCGCGGCGGCAAGAGCCTTGTCGCCCGCGTGCAGGCGGAGGCCCGCGCCCCGGTGCTGGGCCACCTGGAGGGCGTCAACCACGTCTTCCTGCACGCCAGCGCCGATCTCGAAAAGGCCATCGCCATCACCGTCAACGCCAAGATGCGGCGGGTCTCGGTCTGCGGCGCGGCGGAGACCCTGCTGGTGGATTCCGCCGACGCCCAGCGCCTGCTGCCGCCGGTGGCGCAAGCCCTGCGCGCCGCCGGCTGCGAGCTGCGCGGCGACGCCCGCGCCCGCACGCTGGTCCCCGGCATGGCGGAGGCGACGGACGAGGATTGGACGACCGAGTACCTGGCCGCGATCCTTTCGGTGGCGGTGGTGGACGGCGTCGAGGGCGCGGCGGCCCACATCGCCGCCCACGGTTCTGGGCATACCGACGCCATCGTGGCCGAGGACAGGGTCGCCGCCGAGCGGTTCGCGGCGCTGGTGGATTCCGCCATCGTGCTGATCAACGCCTCGACCCAGTTCGCCGACGGCGCGGAGTTCGGCTTCGGCGCGGAGATCGGCATCGCCACCGACCGCCTGCACGCCCGCGGCCCGGTCGGCGCGGAACAGCTCACGACCTACAAATATGTGGTCCGCGGGACCGGCCAGACGCGTCCCTGAAGGGGGGCGCCCAGCCGCGCTGCGGCCCGGATTCCATCTGGCGCCCGGCATGCGCGTGGGCCTCTATGGCGGCTCGTTCAATCCGGCGCACGAAGGCCATGCCCATGTGGCCGAGACCGCCAGGCGCCGCCTGGGCCTGGACCGGGTGATCTGGCTGGTCTCGCCGCAGAACCCGCTGAAGGGCCGCCACGAGACCGCCGACCTCGCCGAGCGGATGGCCGGCGCCCGGGCGCTCGCCAAGGGGCCCGGGATGATCGTCTCCGACATCGAGACCCGGATGGGCAGCGCCTATACCATCGACACGGTGTGCGCCTTGAAGCAGCGGTTTCCCGGCGTGAAGTTCGTCTGGATCATGGGCGCCGACAGCCTGGCGAGCTTCCACCGCTGGCGCGGCTGGACCCAGATCATGCGCGAGGTCCCGGTGGCGGTGGTCTCGCGGCCGTGGATCTCGCTGAAGAGCCGGTTCTCGCCGGCCGCCTTGCGTTTCGCCCGCTATCGGCTGCCTTCGATCGCCGCGCGGGGGCTCGCCGACGCCGCGCCGCCGGCCTGGGCCTTCCTGTTCGGGCGCTTCAATTTCCAGAGTTCCACCGCCCTCAGGTTGCGGCAGGCCGCTCTGGCCACACGACGCAATCCGACCGCCAAAAATCCGTGAGCCGTCATGGGCGACGGCCTCCGGGCGAACGCCGAAAACGCCTGCGACCCTGACGGCGGCTGACCCGGGCCCTTTGGCGTGCTAGGGTGAGCCTCGCGAGGACATCAAAGGAGCACCCCGCTGAACCGTGAAGCTGCGCCCCGCGCGCAGGAAGGCGACAAGCCTTCCCAAGACGTCCAGGCCCGCATCAGCGCCCTGGAGGACCTGATCCTGGCCCGTCTGGACGACGACAAGGCGCAGGATGTCGTGTTCATCGACCTCAAGGGAAAGTCCGCTGTCGCCGACGGCCTGGTGGTCGCCTCGGGACGGTCGCATCGGCATGTCGGCGCCATGGCTGACCACCTGTTGCGCGCCCTGAAGGACGAGGGCTACGGCCGCGCCCGGGTCGAGGGCCTGCCGCACTGCGACTGGGTGCTGATCGACACCGGCGATGTGATCATCCACCTGTTCCGCCCCGAGGTCCGGAGCTTCTACAACATCGAGAAGATCTGGTCGGTGGACAGCCCCCATCGCACCCAGGCCGCCGGCCAGGTGGTCTGACCGCAGTCCTGGACTCCGACCGCTCCGGGTGGTGAGTTTCGCCTGAAATCAGGAGACGCCCATGTCCGAGACCCTGAGTCGCGAAACCCTGGACGCCTCCGCCACCGATCTCGTGAAGGCGCTGGCCGCTCGGCGGGTGAGCGCCCTGGAGCTGGCCGACGCGGCCATCGCCCGCATCGAAGCACGCGACACGGCCGTCAACGCCGTGGTGGTGCGCGACTTTGACCGCGCCCGGGAGGCCGCCCGCGCCGCCGACGCCGCCCTGGACCGCGGCGAGCGGCGGCCACTGCTCGGCCTGCCGATGACGGTCAAGGAATCGCACAATGTCGCGGGCCTGGCGACCACCTGGGGGTTCGAGCCGTTCAAGGGCTTCGTCCCGCCTGCCGACTCCGTGGGCGTCAGCCGGCTTAAGGGCGCGGGCGGGGTAATCCTCGGCAAGACCAACGTGCCGCCCTTCCTGGCCGACTTCCAGTCCGCGAACCCGGTCTATGGACGAACCGGCAACCCCTACGACCTGACCCGCACGCCGGGGGGCTCGTCAGGTGGGGCCGCCGCGGCGCTCGCCGCCCGCATGATCCCGCTGGAATTCGGCTCCGATATCGGCGGGTCGATCCGCAACCCGGCCCACTTCTGCGGCCTCTTCGGCCACAAGCCGAGCTTCAACCTGATCCCGACGCGCGGCCACCAGCCACCGGGCGTCCCGGATGGCGCCGGCGTGGTCCTGGCGGTGGTCGGCCCATTGGCCCGCACCGCCGCCGACCTCGATCTCGCTCTGGACGTGCTGGCCGGTCCCGACGAGGGCGAGGCGGTGGGCTACCGGCTGGCCCTGCCGCCGCCCCGCCATACGCGCCTGGGCGACTACCGCGTATTGTTCCTCGACCAGCATCCGCTGGCGCCGGTGGACGACGAGATTCGGGCGGGCTTGAACGGCCTGGCGGGGAGGCTGGAGCGGCTCGGGGCGACGGTGTCGCGGTCCAGCGACCGCCTGCCCGATCTGGCTCACCTGCACGACGCCTACATGGGCCTGCTGGAGCCGGCGATGTCGCGCGGCCGGCCGGGTGCGCAGACCATATCGGCCCACGAATGGATGACCGCCCTGGACGTCCAGGCCAACATCCGCCGCCAGTTCGCAAAGCTGTTCGAGGCCTTCGACGTGGTGCTGACGCCGGTGCATGGCGCGGCGGCATTCCCGCACGACGATGAGCCGGATGGCCAAAAGCGGGTGTTGACCATCAATGGTCATGAGAGCCCCTATTTCGCCCAGCTCGCCTGGGCCGGCGCCGCGACGCTGGGCAATCTGCCGGCGACGGTGATCCCTGTGGGTCAGACGCGCGCCGGCCTGCCCTTCGGCGCCCAGGTGATCGGACCCTATCTGGAGGACCGCACCACCATCGGCTTCGCGGGTTTGGTTGAGCGCGAGTTCGGCGGTTTCCGGCCGCCGCCCGGCTTCTGAGGTTTCGGCGCTTCTCAGCAACCTTATCTGTCTGAATCCGTTAAGCTTGCATGCCCAGGATCATCATCAGCTGCCCGACCACCGGCGCAGACGTTCCCACCGGCCACCGCACCCAGGATTTCGAACTGGCGGCGATAACCGAGCCGCGGTCGTTCCGCTGTCCGGTCTGCCATCAGGTCCACGCGTGGTGCGGCAACGATGCCCGCGTCGAGCATGGCCTGACGCGCGAGGCCGCGGGCGCCGCCGCCCTGCCGCAATAGGCCTCTCTGCCCTGGCGCGAACCGCCGATGGCCTTTAGTCCCGCAGCGAGCGCGCCAGGATTTCCAGCGTCAGCCGCGCCGCGGCCTTGGTGTCGTCCGGCTCTCCCCGCTCGAAGGTGACGATCCCGGCCTCGAACAGCTGGTCGATCTCCTCGGCGGTCAGCACGCCTTTGCGCTTCAGCATTGATAGCATGCCGACCACCATGGCATGCAGGGCGGCCAGCATGCCCGCCCGTTCGGCGTCGGGCGAGATCGGGGTTTCCATGGCGCGCGTCCTCGTAAAATCCGCGTCGCCCAGTTCAGGCGCCGCGGAGGCAATGTCCAGCGGTTGGACGTTTCGCCGTTTCGTGCGTTGAGGCTGTCATGCAGAAACACGCCCTCCTCATCCCCGCCCTCGCCCTGGCCGTCTCGGCCGCCGCCGCCCAAGCCGCCCCAAAGCCTTCGACCGAGGTCGCCGCGGCGTTCGGGAACACCGTCATGTCGGTCTATCCCGACGGCCGATCCCAGAAGATCTGGCTGAAAGAGGATGGCACCTGGAGCGGCCTCAGCCGGCGCGGGCACCCGCTGGCGGGGAAGTGGAACATGAAGGGCGAGAAGGTGTGCCTCAGGCAAAGCTCGCCGCCGACCCTGCCGATCAGCTTCTGCCAGACCTTCCCCAGCGACCCGGCGACCGGCATCGACGCCAAGGACCTCACCGGCACGAAGATCCACTTGAAGCTGGTCAAGGGCCACGTCACCAAGAGCGAGAGCTGACGCACGCCGGCCGGGTGACCGTTGAACGCGGCCCCTAGAATCCGGTCCTAGAGTCCGGCCTGAGCCACAGGCTCTGCGATGGCTTCCTGCTGGCCCTCGGCCGCCGCCCCGCTGTCTCGCCAGTAGGTCTCCACGGCGCGGGCGACGCCCTGCATCAGGCGGTGCCGCGCCTGAGCGCCCTGCCGGGTCTGGCGGATCATCACGGCGACCGCGAACGTGCGCCCGTCCGGCGCAGTGAGCAGGCCCACGTCGTTGATGCCCACCGAGGCGCCGCGCCAATCGGGGCCGGTGCCGGTCTTATGGGCAAGGCTCCAGCCCGGCGCGACAGCCGCCTTCATCCGCATCCGGCCGGTGCGCGCCTCGGCCATCAGGCCCAGCATGAAATCGGTCGAGGCGCGGCTCAGCAGTTCGCCGCGCTTCAGGGCCGCCAGCGCCGTGACGATGCCGTCCGGCGTCGCCCCGTCCGGCGGGTTGGTCAGGTAGGTGGCCAGCGCCTGGTCGCGGATGTCGTCAGGCAACTGCGCGCGGGCCTGTTTGAAGATCCAGGTGACCCCATATTCCGGCCGCCAGGCCAGGCCGGCGGTCTTGGTCTGGACGTCGCGTTCCGTGCCGCCGACCGCCAGGCCCGCCAGGCCCTTGTCGGCGATGGTGTGGGTGACCACGCCCGGGCCGCCCACCTCGCGGATCAGCTTGTCGTTGGCGGCGTTGTCGCTCTCGACCAGCGCATGGCGCATCAGCTCGGCGATGGTGATCGTGAGCGGTCGCGCGGCGCGGATGCGGGACGCCAGCGGCTGGTAGAAGACCGAGCGGTCCTCCGGGCCCATCGTCACCGTCCGGTCCAGCGTCAGGCGCTTGTCGTCCACCGCCTGCATGACGGCCAGCGCCACCCAGAGTTTGGACACGCTCTGTTGCGGGAAGGTCTCGCCGCCGTCCGCCGAGGCGGTCCAGCCCTTGGCGACCTCGCTGACCGCGATCCCGACCGGCTCGCGGTAGGCCGCCGCGATCCGCTGGACCTCCGCCTGGAAAGCGGCCGGCGCCGGCGGCGCGGGCGTAGGCTTCCGCGGCGTGGCCGGTCCTTGAGTGTAGAGCACCTTCTGGGCCGCCGCGACGTGGGTCGCGCCCCACCAGCCGCCGCCGAACCCGGCGACGATCAGCAGCGACGCCAGCGCAGTCATAAGCCGCGGCCGCGCGCGTACGCTGCGCCAGATATTCGGAGCCCACCCTCTCATGGCCTCAGGCAGATCATCAGAGTCTGGCGGATTCAGGGCCGTGGACCTCGACCGTCACGTGGCTGAGGCCTTCCAGACCCCGCAGGCGGTCGTGGTAGGCCTGCGGCGGCTGCGGATGCGTCGCGCTGACCACCGCCACCGCGGCGTGATGCCCGGGACCCAAGCGCCATAGATGCAGGTCGATCACGCGCTCGCCCTGCGCCTCGAGCCGCGCGCGGACCTGCGCCGTCAGTTCGGGCGAGGGGTTCATGTCGAGCAGGGTCGCGCCGGCCCGGCGGATCAGGCTGACCGCAAACTGGGCCACCAGGACGGCGCCGGCCAGGCCTGCCGCCGGATCGGCCCAGCGCCAGCCCAGCCGCTGTCCCGCCGCCAGCCCAGCGATCGCCAGGACCCCGAACAGGGCGTCGGCCGTCAGGTGGAGGTGGGCGGCGGAGATGTTCAAGTCGTCCCGGCCCTGCTCCGTCGGCTTCAGCAACCAGACGCAGACCAGGGTCACGGCCAGCCCCGCCACCGCCAGCGGCAGGGCCGAGGCATAGTCCACAGCCTCCGGCGCGAGCAGCCGCTGGAGGCTCTCCACGGCGATCAAAACGGCGGTCGCGCCCAGCACCACGGCGTTGGCGAAGCCCGCCAGATAGCCGATCTTGCCCGTCCCGAAGGCGAACTTGGGGTTCGCCGCATGGCGCCGGGCCAGGGCGTAGGACCCCGACGCCACCAGCAGCGCCGCGACGTGGGCCGCCATGTGCAGGCCGCTGGCGGTCAGCGCCATGGACCGGAACACCAGGCCGCCGGCCATCTGGGCCACCAGGGTCACGGCGCAGATCGCCGCGACGATCCAGGTCCGGCGCTCGTTGCGCCGGTGATCGGCGCCCAGGTAGGCGCGGTCGGCCCGGAACCCGTCCAGGGCGGCGTTGGAGCAGAGGGGGTCGGCAGCGCTCATCTGATGTTATTCTGTAACATCCGCAGCGCAGAACGCCACTTCAGAAATCCGCGCGCCGCCCCTACATGGAAGCCATGACCGACATCGCTTCCGGCAAGACCCCCGTCACCGTCCTCACCGGCTACCTCGGCGCCGGCAAGACCACGCTGCTCAACCGCATCCTCTCCGAGGACCACGGCAAGCGCTACGCCGTGATCGTCAACGAGTTCGGCGAAGTGGGCATCGACAACGACCTGATCGTCGGCGCCGACGAAGAGGTCTTCGAGATGAACAACGGCTGCGTCTGCTGCACCGTGCGCGGCGACCTGATCCGGGTGGTCTCGGGGTTGATGAAGCGCAAAGGCCGCTTCGACGCGATCATCGTCGAGACCACCGGCCTGGCCGACCCCGGCCCGGTGGCCCAGACCTTTTTCGTCGACGAGGAAGTGCGGGCCAGGACGCAGCTCGACAGCGTCACCGCCGTGGTCGACGCCAAGCACCTGCCGCTGCGCCTTGCGGACTCTAAGGAGGC
>JBIOED010000151.1:0-7149 GCA_044445675.1 Caulobacterales bacterium
CGATTTCGGTGTAAGAGGCCTGCTCGCCGGCTCGGCTCGCGCCACGCCATTCCCTTCGACGGAGACCAGACCCATGGCGCGCAAGCCCAATTATCCTTTCGAGCGCATGGAGCGCGAGCGGCAAAAGGCGGCCAAGGTGGCCGAAAAGGCTCGCGCCAAGGCCGAGGCGCGTGAGCGCGAACGCGCGGCGGCCGGGGGCGGCTCTGCGCCGTCCACCGCGTCCGACGACGACAGTCAGGATTGAGGCATGGCCGACGGCGCGATCTACAACCACGAGACCGTGACGCTCGACGGCGAGAGTTTTTCGTCGTGCGAGTTTCGCGACTGCCGACTGGTCTATTCCGGCGGTGAGCCGCCGAAATTCCAGGACTGCCGCATCGACGACTGCGAGTGGAAGTTCGAGGAGGCCGCCGGCCGCACGCTCGCCTTCCTGAAGGTGGTCTGGGGCGCCGGCGGCAAGGCGCCCGTGCAGCGCCTGATCAAGGAAATCACCGGCGGCGGCGGCCGCTAGGGCTGGTGGCTCGGGGGTCCACGGCCGGCCACCATGGCGGCGAACTCCTCGCGGGAATTGACCTTCGGCATCGGCCCGTCGGGGACCGGCAGGCCCAGGAAGCCGCAGAGCGGTTTCCAGCCTTCCGACACCTGGTAGACCAGCAGCCGGTCCGGCGCGATCGTCTCCCGGACCCGGGCGTTGTGCGTCAGGTAGACGGAAATCACGTGGTCGCGGTCATGCATGCGGGCGTCGAACAGTTCGTAGATCACCTTGCGCAGCATCTTCGGGAACGGAGCCTCGACGTCCGGCGCGATGTCGTTCCGGAAGATCGTGGCCTGGGTTGACTCGAACCAGACGTCCGGATCGCGCTCGGTGAGGATCACCTTGGCCTGAGGGTAGGCGTCGGCGAGTTCCCTGTAGAAGGTGGCGTTGGGCCAATCGACGGTGGAGCCATAGCCCTCGAAAATCCGGGCCCAATCCGCGTGCTGGGGATCGAGGGCGGCGTCGTACCACCAACCCGGCGCGGCAGGATTCTTGAACACCTCGACCATGTGATAGCAGGGCCCGACGCCCAAGGCGTCCAGGGCGGTCTTCAGGGACATGGTCCCGGTGCGGCCGAAGCCGGCTCCGATCACCGACAGCGTCATGGCGTGGTTACTCCCCGTGGCGGCGCAAGCTTGGCCTCAAGGGCGCGCCGCCTCAAGACCGACGTTCGATTGACTCGACCCGACCGGCGGCTTTCAGTCGCGCTTTCCAAGACGCGGAGGCGCGAGATGGCCAAATATGACAGCATCCTGGGGACCGTGGGCGACACCCCGTCGGTGCGGATCAATCGGCTGGCGCCGCAGGGCGTGAACCTCTACGTCAAGGTCGAGGCCTTCAATCCGCTGGGCTCGGTGAAGGACCGGCTGGCGCTGGGCGTCATCGAGGCGGCGGAAAAATCAGGCGCCCTGAAGCCCGGCCAGACGGTGATCGAGGCGACCAGCGGCAACACCGGCATCGGCCTGGCCATGGTCTGCGCGGCCAAGGGCTATCCGCTGGTGCTGGTCATGGCCGAAAGCTTCTCGATCGAGCGGCGGCGGCTGATGCGCTTCCTGGGCGCCAAGGTGATCCTAACCCCGCCGGCCGGGCGGGCGGTGGGCATGGTGGAAAAGACCGTCGAACTCGCCGAGGCGCACGGGTGGTTCATGACCCGCCAGTTCGAGAACGAAGCCAACGCCGACATGCATTCCAGGACCACGGCCGTCGAGATCCTCAACGACTTTCCGGACGGCCAGCTCGACTACTGGGTCACCGGCTACGGCACCGGCGGCACCCTGAAAGGCGTGGCGCGCGTGCTGCGCGAGAAGAGCCCCAAGACCAAGATCGTCGTTTGCGAGCCGTCCGACGCGGCGCTGGTGGCCAGCGGCGAGCCGCAGGCGCGCAATCCGGACGGCTCGGCCGCCGCCGGTCACCCGGCCTGGAAGCCGCACCCCATGCAGGGCTGGACGCCGGACTTCATCGCCAAGCTGACCGGCGATGCGGTCGACGCCAGGCAGGTCGACCAACTGCTGGCGATTCCGGGCTCCGAGGCCATGCGGCTCAGCCAGGAGCTGGCGACGAAGGAGGGAATCTTCTGCGGCATCACCTCCGGGGCGACCTTCGCCGGCGCGCTGCAGATCGCCGCCGACGCGCCCAAGGGCGCGACCATCCTGGCGATGCTGCCCGACACCGGCGAGCGCTACCTCTCGACCCCGCTGTTCGCCGACGTGCCGGCGGAGATGACCGAGGACGAGCGGGCCATCCTGCGCTCCACGCCGCTGTTCGCCGAAGCGCCCGCCGCCTAGCCGGGCAGCGCCGGCGCGGCTCGATCAGCCGATCCGCACGCCCATGCCGCCGTCGACGGGCAGGATGGCTCCGGAAATGAACCTGGCTTCGTCGGAGGCCAGGAACAGGGCGGCGTAGGCGGTGTCCCAGGCCGTGCCCATCTGGCCGCCCAGCGGGACGCGGGCGTTGCGCTCGGCGCGCACCTCGTCCTGGCTGCGGCCACTGGCGCGGGCGATGCCGGCGATGGCCATGGGGGTGTCCATCAGGCCGGGCATGATGGCGTTGCAGCGCACGCCATGGCGCGCCTGCGACTGGGCGACGCTGGTGGTCAGCCGGTTGACCGCGGCCTTGGAGACCTCGTAGGCGACCTGGACGCCGCCGGCGGTGGCCGCCAGGGACGAAATGTTGACGATGGCGCCCGCGCCCTGCTCCCGCATCACCGGCAGGACCGCCTTGATGGTCAGCCACATGCCCTTGAGATTGACCTCGAGGATGCGGGCGAAGGCCTCCTCCTCGACCCGATGGGCCGGGCCGTCGCGCCCGCCGATGCCGACGTTGTTGACCAGGATGTCCAGGCGACCCAGCCGGCTCTGCGCCTCGCCGACGATGCGCACGCAGTCCGCCGCCTTGACGATATCGGCCGCCAGCCCGCTCGCCTGGCCGCCCTCCGCCGCGATCATCGCCGCGGTTTCCTCCGCGCGCTCGCCCACCCGATCGACGCAGAGCACGCGTGCGCCTTCCCGGGCGAACAGGATGGCCATGGCGCGGCCGTTGCCGAGGGTTTCGCCAGGCGTCTGGCCCGCGCCCACGACAACCGCAGTCTTGCCTTCCAGCCTGCCCGCCACGATCAGAACCCCTTCAGGTCGGGATCGAGGCTCTGGCCGACGTCCAGCTGCACCCCGAAGGTGTTCAGCATCATCGAGACCTGGGTGTATTGGCCGGCGGTGAACACCACGTCCATCCGCTGTTTGTCGCTGAAGTGCGCGCCCAGCTCGGCCCAGGTCGCCTCGCCGATGAACTGGTCGGCGTGCAGTTCGTCGCTGGCGCGGATCAGGGCCGCATCGGCCGCGCCCCAGCCGGCGCCGGCCCCCTTTTTCAGCCGGGCGATCTCGTCCTCGGTCAGGCCCTCGCGCAGGCCGATGCGGACGTGCTGCGTCCATTCATAGCCGGATTTGCACAGGAAGCCGGTGCGCAGGATGACGATCTCACGCTCCCGCGGCGCCAGGTCGTTGCGGCGCGACAGCACATAGCCGCCCCAGGCGTTGAAGCGGGTGAGCGCCTTGGGCGCGCGGGCCAGGGTGCGGAAGATGTTGAGCACAGGGCCCGGCCGCATGGGCTCCAGCGCCTCGGCCTGCTCCGGCGTCAGCTCGGCGTCGCTGAGCGGCGCGAATCTCGGTTGAGCCAGTCGCATCGAAGTCCTCCGTCGCCGTTCCCCGGCATCCTCCGGATACCTTAGCGGCGCGCGCCCGGCCATGCTAACCGGAGCCATGGCCAAGCGGATCACGCTGGATTTTCTGAACACCGAGAGCGCGTCCGGCGTCATCCTGGCGAGCGCCGCCCTGGCGGCCATCGCGCTCGCCAATTCGCCGTGGGCGGGCGCCTACTTCGGCTTCATCCACCAGCCCTTCACCATCCAGCTGGGCGCCTTCACCGAGACCCTGCCGGTGGTCGACTGGGTGAAGGAAGGGCTGATGGCGATCTTCTTCTTCGTCGTCGGGCTGGAGATCAAATACGAGATCGTCCGGGGCGAACTGGCCAATCCGCGGCGCCTCGCCCTGCCGGTGATCGCGGCCCTGGGCGGCATGGTCGGGCCCGCGCTGATCTACCTTGCCGTCAACGCCGGGACGGGCGGCTCGCCGCGCGGCTGGCCGGTTCCGGTCGCCACCGACATCGCCTTCGCCATCGCCGCCCTGGCGGTCGCCGGGCCCAAGCTGCCGCCGAACCTGCGGGTCTTCCTGTTGACGCTGGCCATCGTCGACGACCTGGGCGCCGTCGGCCTGATCGGCCTGCTGTTCACCGACCACCTGCGGGTCATGGAGGTGCTGGGCGCCCTGCTGGCCTTGGCCGGCATGGGCCTGCTCGGCCGCTGGCGAAAGGCGCCCTATCTCTTCTACTTCGTGGGTTTCATCATCGTCTGGGGGTTCACCCTCAAATCGGGGATCTCAACCTCGCTCGCGGGCGTCGCGGCGGCGGCCACCATTCCGCTCAATCCCCGCAAGCCCGGGCGGCCCGGCGTGCTGGAGGATTTCATGGAAAGCCTGCATCCCTACGTGGCTTTCCTGATCCTGCCGCTGTTCGCCTTCTGCGCGGCAGGGTTCTCGATCCGGGGCCTGGGCCTCTCCGACCTCTTCGGGCCGATCGCGCTGGGCGTCGCGGCCGGCCTCTTCTTCGGCAAGCAGATCGGCGTGTTCAGCGCCGCCGCCCTGGTCATCGGCCTGAAGCTCGCGCGCCGGCCGACCGGCGCCAAGTGGATCGAGCTCTACGGCCTGTCGCTGCTCTGCGGCATCGGCTTCACCATGAGCCTGTTCATCGGCCAGCTGGCCTTTCCGCTGAGCGACGCGGCCGCCGAGGCCCAGGTGCGCATCGGCGTCGTCGCCGGCTCCCTGCTGTCCACCGCCGCCGGCATGACCTTGCTGGCCTGGGCCCAGCGCAAGCGCGCGCGGGAAAATTAGCCGATCGCGGCCTTCAGGGCCTGGGCGGTCTCGGCGGCCGCCTTGGCCACGGCCGGCGAGACGTCGGGCATGACGTAGAAGTCGTGGACCAGCGACGGGTATTCCACGTGCTTGGCGGCGACGCCGGCCGCCGCGAGGCGCCGGGCATAGTCGCAGCCCTCGTCCTTCAGCGGGTCGAAGCCGGCGGTGACCACCAGAGCAGGCGGCGCGCCTGCGAGGTCGCGGGCGCCCAGCATGGCGCGGTAGGCGTGCGGATGGCCGACCGCGGCCAGCAGCTTCTCGAACCAGTCGAGGGCGGCCCGCGTCAGCACCGGCCCGTCGAGATCCCGGCGCGACTGGGTCTCCTCGTCCGGCCAGATGCCGGGATAGAGCAGCAGCTGGAAGGCGAGCCTGCGCTTCGGATCGCCCACCAGGTCTAGGGCCACCGAGGCCGCGAGGTTGCCGCCGGCGCTGTCGCCGCCCACCGCGATGCGCGCCGGATCGACGCCGATCTCCGAGGCATGGTCGAAGGCCCAGAGGGTCGCCGCCAGGGCGTCGTCATGGGCGGCCGGGAATGGGTGCTCGGGCGCCAGCCGATAGTCCACCGCCAGCACCCGGCAGCCGGCGCCGGCCGCCAGCCTTCGGCAATGGCCGTCGTGGGTCTCCAGGTCGCCGATCACGAAGCCGCCGCCATGGAAATAGACCAGCAGGCCCGAGGCGTCGGCGGCGTCCGCAGGCGTATAGAGCCGCGCCGGAACGGTGTCCGCCACCGTCAGGTCCCGCGCCTGCACGTCCTTCGGCGCGTTCTGGTCCTGCGCCTGCCGTTGCAACCGATAGCCGGCGCGGACCATCTCCGGCGGCAGGGCGTCCAACGGCGGCATGGGCTGGGCCTTCGCGGCCTCCGCCTGCTGCTCGATCATGGCGGCGAAGTCGGCGTCGATGACGGACATGAAGCTCCTTTCCCTCCCCGTTTCGGGGAGGGTGGCGAGCGCAGCGAGACGGGTGGGGACGTGTGGGCCGGAGCGCTGAGTCAGCGCTTGAACGTGACGTCCCCACCCTGACCGCTGGCGCGGTCTGTCCCTCCCCATTAGGGGAGGGAAGCGTTACTCCGCGGCCTGCTTCGGCGCGTAGCCGAGGACGGCCTTGGTCTCCAGGAACTCGTGGAAGGCGTAGTCGCCCCACTCGCGCCCGTTGCCGCTCATCTTGTAGCCGCCGAACGGGGCGGTCATGTCGCCGCCGCCGCCGTTGATCGACACCTGGCCGGCGCGCAGGCGCGAGGCGACCTTGCGGGCCTTGTCGATGTCGGCGGCCTGGACGTAGGCGGCCAGGCCATATTCGGTGTCGTTGCCGATATCGATGGCCTGGTCGACGCTTTCGTAACCGAGGATCGACAGCACCGGGCCGAAGATCTCCTCGCGCGCGATGGTCATGTCGTTGGTGACGTTGGCGAACACCGTGGGCTTCACATAGTAGCCCTTGTCGAGACCCTCCGGACGCCCGGTGCCGCCGATGACCAGGGTCGCGCCCTCGTCGATGCCGGCCTGGATCAGCTTCTGGATCTTGTCGAACTGCACCCGCGAGACCACCGGCCCCAGCTGGCTGTTGCCGTTCGGGTCGCCGACCGTGACGCCCGCGGCGGTTTCCTTGGCGACCGCGATCGCCTCGTCCATCCGCTTGCTGGGGACGAGCATCCGGGTGGGCGCATTACAGGACTGGCCGGAGTTGGTCATCATGGTCGCCACGCCGCGGCCGACGCCCTTCGCAAAGGCGTCGTCGTCGAGCACGATGTTCGGGCTCTTGCCGCCCAGCTCCTGCGCCACGCGCTTGACCGTCGGGGCGGCGTTCTTGGCCACTTCGATGCCCGCGCGGGTCGAGCCGGTGAAGGAGACCATGTCCACGTCCGGGTGGCTGGAGAGCGGCACGCCGACGCCGATGCCATCGCCGTGGATCATGTTGAACACGCCCGCCGGCACCCCTGCTGCATGCATGATCTCGGCGAAGATCTGGCCGGAGAACGGCGCCACTTCCGAAGGCTTCAGCACCATGGTGCAGCCTGTGGCGATGGCCGGGGCCACCTTGCAGACGATCTGGTTGAGCGGCCAGTTCCAGGGCGTGATGAACGAACAGACGCCGATCGGTTCCTTGACGATCATCGTCGGGCCGCGGTCTTCCTCGAACTTGAAGGTCTTCAGGATCTCC
>JBIOED010000152.1:0-7111 GCA_044445675.1 Caulobacterales bacterium
GCGAGGGGGCGACCCGGATCGGCGCGGCGCCCGGCAGTTGCGCTGTCGTCGGGGCAAGCACGGCCGGCGGGGGCGCACCCTGGGCCAACGGCAGGCTGGCGATCGGCGCGCCGGTCACCGGGGCGGCAGGTTTCTGGTTGCACGCGGCGAGCGCTAGGCTCGTGGCGGCGGCGGTCAGGAGAAGGCGGCGGTAGGACATGACGTTCAAACCCGTGACAAGCTTCACTGTTCCGATCCAGCCCACAGAACATCGCTCATTCAACATGAACGGCGGCCGAACCGCGCCGTTCACGAGCCTGCAAGGAGGTCTCCGCCAGCACTTGACGTCTGTAAATTTGAGGAGATTATGACAGGTGTAATTTCTGCTTGGCGCAGATTGAGGAGCAGGCCATGGTCATCCGTCAGGTCGTCCCGTTCGGCTTTGAAGCGCACAGGGGCCGGCGCACGCCGCCGCACATTCGCATGGCGGTAGGCGTCTCCATCGCCCTGCATGCGGCCGCCCTCGCCTATCTGGCCTATGCGAAGTTCAACCCTCTCGCGGCGCAGCCGACCGTCGAGGTTCCGCCGATCGTCGCCACGATCTTCACGCCCCGGCCGATCGAAAATCCGCCGAAGCCGGTCGACCGGCCGCCCATCAAGCTGCACACGGCACGGATCGTCGATCCGCCGATCGATCCCCTGCCCGTCAAGCCGCCGCCGGTCGAGACCCAGGTCGTGGCCTTCAGACCGATCGAGACCATCCCGCCGCCGATGGCCGTCGATCCGCCGCAGCCGAAGCCCGAGGTCCGCAGCCCCACCTGGCTGCGCAAGCCCACCGGCGAGGAGATGGCCAACGCCTATCCGGATAGCGCGATCCGCCACAACGTCACGGGCTCGGCCAGCCTGTCCTGCGTCGTGGCGGCCTCCGGAACCGTCCACGACTGCCGGGTGGGCGCGGAGACCCCGGCCGGCGCGGGATTCGGGGCCGCCGCCCTGAAGCTGGCGCGCTTCTTCAGGATGAGCCCGCAGACCTTGGACGGCCAGGCGGTGGACGGCGCCACGGTCAGCATCCCGATCCGCTTCAGCCTCGGCTGACCCGTCGCAGCGAGGCGAGCCGCCTTACTTTCCCGCGCCCAGCTTGCGGGTCAGGAACTCGACGGCGGCGGTGTCGGCCTTCAGCCAGGACGCGTAGCGCAGGAAGCCGTGGATGTCGTCGGGGATGACCAGCTCCTCGTAGTCGACGCCCTTGGCGTCCAGGCGCCGCGCCAGGTCGACGGTCTCCGCGAAATGGACGTTGCGGTCGTCGTCGCCGTGGATCAGCAGCACCGGCGAGGTCCAGGTGGCGACGTCGGCCACCGGCGAGGCCTTGAACGCCACCGCCATGGCCTCCGCCAGATCTCCCTTCTCGTAGCGGTCGGGCCGCGTTCCCGCCTCGCGGGCGATCGTGCGCGACCAGTCGTGGACGCCGTGGAAATCGACGCCGGCCTTGAAGATGTCGGAGTTGCGCGCCAGGCCGAGGGCCGTCAGCAGGCCGCCGTAGGATCCGCCCCAGATGCCGATCCGCGCCGGATCCACCCCTGCGGTCGCCTGCAGCGCCCGCGCGCCGGCCACCACGTCCTGATACTCCGAGGATCCGGCCGGCCCACCATGCTCGGCGTGCTGGAAGTCCCAGCCATAGCCGATGCCCAGCCGGTAGTTCACCGACAGCACCGTGAAGCCGTGCGCGGCGAGGTATTGGTTCACCGCATAGGCGTTGGAGTAGTAGTCCATATAGGACCAGCCCAGCATCATCTGGCGCGGCGGGCCGCCGTGAACGAAGATCACCCCGGGCGTCTTCGACCCGCCGGGGGCCTGGAAGAGCTCGCCCTCCACGGTCAGGCCGTCGGCGGCCTTGAAGCTGACCTTCCGCGGCGTGACGAAGCGCGCGCCCGGGAAGCTGGCGTCGGGCGCCTGGCCGGCGAGGTCGTGGCGATCCGACCCGTTCAGGGCCATTACGTCCACGGTCGGCGGCTTGCGCGCGTCGGCGGTGATGAAGGCGACGCCGGCGGAGAGCGCCGCGGGGCTCCAGTCGATCGCCTCTCCGCCGCTCAAGGCCGTGGGCGCGCCGCCCTCGGCGGAGACGCGGTAGAGATGCCGCCGCTGGTTGTCGTCCGGGGACCTTCCGGTGTTGGCCGAATAGATCAGCGTCTTGCCGTCGCCGCTCACCGCCAGGTGCTCGACCATGAAGGCGCCCGGCGTCAGCAGGCGCGCCTCGCCGCCGGCCGCCGCCACCGCGTAGAGGTGCGGCCAGTTGTCGAGCTCGGCCAGGAAGGTCAGGCGGTCGTTGCCCGCCCAGTGCAGGTTCGCCCCATTGTCCACGTCCGGATAGGAGCCGTGCAGGGTCTGCGGGCTGTTCCACGCGCGGCGCGCGAGGCCGCTCGCCATGTCCGCCGTCCAGATCGCCCAGGGCCGCGGCGAGCGCTTGAGCAGCGGCTCCGGCGGACCGCCGTGGCCCGGCTGGCGGGTGAAGGCGATATGGGTTCCGTCCGGCGACCAGACCGGCGACCGGTCGATGCCGGTGCTGGGCGCGAGCCAGGCGATCGGCTGCGCCTCGGCTGTGAAGACGCCGATGAAGGCGTGGTCGCCGCGGTTGGAGACGAAGGCCAGCTTGGCCCCGTCCGGCGACCAGGCGAGCTCGCGGTCCTTGCCGTGGTCGAAGAACAGCTTTTTCGCGCCGCCGCCGTCGAGCTTCGCCGTCCAGACCTGGCCGTCCTTCAGATAGGCGAGCCGGCCGCTCGAGGAGATCGCCGGCGCGTCGCCTTCGACGATCTTCGCCGCCGGCTGCTCGCCGGTGGGGTCGGCCGACCACAGGGTGACCTTGGCCTCGGTCGGGCTGGAGGTCGGATCCGGCTGCAGGCCGCCCGGCGCCGGCCAGTTGGCGTCGTGGTCCCCGCCGCGCACGAAGACCAGCGTCCGGCCATCCGGCGAGAAGGTGAGCTGGGTGAGTTCCTGCCCGTCATCCTGGGTGAATTGGGTGGCCTGGCGCGGCGTGAAGCTCGGCCCCTCGGCGACCCAGACGTTGCGCACGCCGCGCACGTCGCGGACCCAGGCGATGCGATCGCCGTGCGGCGCGCTCACCAGGCCCAGGACGAAGGGATAGGACAAGGCGTCCGTCAGCGAAAATCCGGCCGCCGCCGCGGGCGCGCCCGCCACCACGGCCGCGGCCATCGCCGCCCCGATCCAGAATCGCCGCATCCGTACCCTCCGCTTGTCTGCCCTGCGCGAGTTTCACGGAGATTTGCGCCGTCCGCCAGCGAAACCGCGGGCCGCCGGCTCAATAGCTCTTCGGCTGCCCCAGCACGCGTTCGGCGATGTAGTTGAAGACCATCTCGCGGCTGATCGGCGCCAGTCGGGCGATCATCGACTCGCGGAAGTAGCGTTCGACGTCGAATTCCTTGGCGTAACCCATGCCGCCCAGGGTGAAGACCGCGGTCTCGCAGGCGTGGAACCCCGCCTCGCCGCCCAGGTACTTGGCCGCATTGGCCTCGGCCCCGCACTCGCGCCCGGCGTCGAACATCGCCGCGGCCTTGAAGGCCATCAGGTTGGCCGCTTCCAGCTCGGCCCAGGCCCGCGCCAGCGGATGGGCGACGCCCTGGTTCTGGCCGATGGGCCGGCCGAACACCACGCGCTCCCGGGCGTAGGCCGCCGCCTTGCCCAGCGCCGCACGGCCCAGGCCCACCGCCTCGGCGCCGAACAGCACGCGCTCAGGATTGAGGCCCTCCAGCAAATAATAGAAGCCGCGCCCCTCCTCACCCACCAGGTCCTCGGCCGGCACCGCCAGGTCGTCGATGAACACCGAGTTCGATTCCACGGCCTTGCGGCCCATCTTGGGGATCGGCGTGGCGGTGATCCGGCGGCGGTCGAAGTCGGTGTAGAACAGCGACAGCCCCTGCGTGGACTTCTGCACCTGGTCGCGCGGCGTGGTCCTGGCGATGATCAGGATCTTGTTGGCCCGCTGGGCGGACGTCGTCCACACCTTGCGGCCGGAAATCACGTAGCCGTCGTTGGTGCGCACCGCCTTGGTGGTCAGGCTGGTGGTGTCGAGCCCCGCGTCCGGTTCGGTGATGCCGATGCAGAGCTTGTCCTGGCCGGAGATCAGGCGGGGAATGGCCCGCCGCTTCTGATCCTCGGAGCCGAACTTCGCGACCGGCATGGGCCCAAAGATGTTGAGGTGCAGCGCGCTCGCGCCGGAGAACCCCGCCCCCGATTCGGTCACCGCCTGCATCGCGATAGCCGCTTCGGTAAGGCCGAGACCCGAGCCGCCCAGCGCCGTCGGCATCGCCGCGCCCAGCCACCCCGCCTGCGCCATCGCGGCGACGAAATCCTCCGGGAACTGGCCGGTCTCGTCGGTGCGGCGCCAATATTCGGCGTCGAAGCCCGCGCAGAGGCGCAGCACCCCTTCGCGGATCGCCGCCTGCTCGTCGGTGAACCAGAAGCCGTTCATGCCGCCCTTCCCGTCTCGAACCGCCCCGGGTCCAATCGCGGCGCATAGGAGCCGCCGGCGCGGCCCATGACGCACGCCGTGACCACCTGGGCCACCAGCGGCGCCAGCAGCCAGCCGTTACGCCGCGCGCCGACGGCGAGCACGACGCCCGGCGCCTGTGAGGCCCCGACCATCGGCAGGCCGTCTGGCGTCGCAGCCCTGACACCCACAGAGGTGCGAAACTTCGCGCCTTGCAGTCCAGGCAGCAGACGTCCGGCGGCGGCGACCAGTGGCGCCAGCGTCACTGGATCGGCCTCGGTATCGGCCTCTCCCGCCTCCATCGTCGCCCCGACCGCCAGGCCACCGGAACCCGGTACGGCATAGGCGCCCTCGCCCCGCAGGCTGATGCGCCCGCCGCGGCGATCCGCAAAGCGCAGAATCTGCCCCTTGATCGGCGTGAGGCGGGTGAGTTCTGGGACGGCGCCCGCCAGGCCTTGCGCGGCGCCGGTCGCCACCACCAGCCAATCCGCTGCGCCGCGCGCGCGCACCGTCTCTCGCCGAAACACCACGCCCGCGGCGGCCGCGGCCCGTCGCAGGGCTTCGAGCGCCAGCGGTGGATCCAGCCGCCAGTCCTCGCGGACCAGCACGGCCTGCAGGCCGGGCGCGACGCCCGGCGCGAGGTCTTCGAGCAGCGGCCGCGGCAGGTCCGCGCCGCGCAGGCCAAACCGCGTCAGCCGGGCGCGGACCATCGCCAGCCAGGCGTCCGAGCCCGCCGCCGCTGTTCCCGACCGGTCGATCTCGACGCCCGAGCGCTGCGCCAGCGCCGGCCACAGGTTGCGCGCGGCCAGCAGCAGGTCGAGGTCGTCGGCGGTTTCGGGGTCCAAGGCGGCCTCGAACACCGGCGCCAGCATGCCGGCCGCCACGGCGGAGGCTTGCGCCGGGCCCGCCGGGTCGCAGACGCTCACGGAGCAGCCGGCCTGCGCCAGCGAAAACGCCGCGCTCAACCCCAGCGCGCCCGCGCCGGCCACAATCACCACAGGGCCTCGACTCATAGGCCTAACGAGCCGCCCTGATGGCGAAAATCAAGCGGAACCCGGCATGGCCGAACGGGTTGACGCCAGGAGCGGGGCGCGAGGCCCCGGACCGCCAACGGAGCACCCCCATGGCCACCGCCACCCATTCGACCAGCAAGAAGACCGCGGTCTCGAAGACCGCGCGCAAGACGACGGCCGGCGCGGGGCCCGACGCGATCGCCCTGCTGAAGGCCGACCACCGCGCGGTGGAGAAGCTGTTCGGCCAATTCGAAAAGGCCAGGGACCCCGACCGCAAGAAGGCCCTGGCCGACAAGATCTGCCTGGAGTTGCGGGTGCACATGCAGATCGAGGAAGAGATCTTCTATCCCGCCAGCCGCGAATATCTGAAGGACGAGGACATCGTCGACGAAGCCGTGGTCGAGCATGCCGCCGCCCGGGACCTGGTGGGCGAGATCGAGGGCATGGATCCCACCGCCGACCTCTACGACGCCAAGGTGACCGTGCTTGAGGAGCAGATCGAGCACCACGTCGAGGAGGAGGAGACCGAACTCTTCCCGAAGGTGAAGAAGACCGACATGGACATCAAGGCCGTCGGCGCCCAGTTGAAGGCGCGCAAGGAAGAACTGATGGCGCAGATGGACACGGGCCAGGGCAAAGCCGTCCAGTAGGCGATCAAAACCCAAGACGCCCGCCTGGGAGCCGGCGGGCGCTGACGTCCACCTGACCGGCGCGCTATTCCGCCGCGAGGCTCACCGGCCGGGCGCGGTCCTTGAAGTTGATTTCCTGCAGATACTTGATGCCCTGTTCAGCGATGTCGTCGCCGACCATCTTGTCGCCCTCGGCCCGAAGTTCCTCCATGTCCACATAGGTGGCGTAGAAGGCGCGCGTGCGCTCGGTGATCAGGCCCGCGTTGTTGAGCGTCTTGATCAGCACACGGAAGATGTTGGTCTGGCTCTTCAGCCGCTCGCGGCGGGCCTCGTCGTTCTGGATGATCTCGCGCACGCCCTCCAGAACTCGGTCGGGGTCGAGCCCGAAGTCGCGGTAGACCTGCGCCTGCTGGATCGGCGAGCCCAGGTTGAAGAGCAGGCTCTGGAAACAGTGCGCCGCCCAGTCCTCGACGGTCTCGCGCTCCGCCTGGCTCATCTTCGGGATGGTGCGGTCGGCCCAGATCTTCCCGAACTTGTGGTGGAAAGCCTCGTCGGTCATCACCAGCTGGAACAGCTGGCGGGCCAGCGGGTCGCGGTTGAACTGGAAGCCGGTGGCGAAGGCGCCCATGGCCAGGCCCTCCACCAGCATCTGCATGCCGATGATCTTCTTGTAGACCTCCGGCGCGGAGATGATGTCGACCAGCAGTTGCTGCAACACCACCCCGCACGGCCTCGGCCGGCCCCAGCGGGCCTTGATGTATTTGGCGAAGGCGGTGACGTGGCGGGCCTCTTCGCGGGTCTGGTTGGCGGCGTATTCCTGCGCCCCCTGGTCCTTCAGCACGTGGCACAGGCTGGCCGAAAGGTTCAGCGCGCCCTGCTCGCCGTGCAGGATCGAGGAGAACTGCCAGAGCGTCATCTCATTGATGAACTTCGCCTTCTGGCCGGTCTTTTCGAGATGTTCCAGGACGTAGGGCACGCCCAGGCTGACC
>JBIOED010000153.1:0-7011 GCA_044445675.1 Caulobacterales bacterium
CAAGGGCTTCCTGATGACCGCGCCCTGGCCGCAGCTGCCCGCAAGCCTGATCGACCCCACGGCCGACGGAGAAATCGGCCTGATCGTCGAGACCATCGCCGAGGGGCGCTCGGTCCGCGCCGAGCTGAACGTCCCCAATTCCGCGCGCCCGCCGCTGTTGCTGATCGACGCGACCGAGGCCCAGCGCCGCGTGCTGCAGGACGCCGCGCCCCTGATCATGCAGATGCTGCGCGTGGCGGAGGTGCGCATCGTCGAGGCTCCGCCGCCGGGCGCCATCCCCTATGTCGTCGAGGGCGCGACGCTGGCTCTGCCGGTCGCCGAGTTCATCGACGTCGCCGTCGAACGCGCCCGCCTTGGCAAGGAGGTGGGCAGCCTTGCCTCCGATATCGACCGCACCGCCAAGAAACTCGCCAACGCCGACTTCGTCGCCCGCGCCCCGGAAGAGGTGGTCGAGGAGAACCGCGAGCGCCTGGCCGACGCACAAGCCGCCAAGGCCAAGCTGGAGGCGGCGCTGGCGCGTCTCACCGCGGTGGTCTGAGCGGACGCCGATCCTGCGCGCCGCAGGCGCGGCCGATCAGCTGGCGGGCGCGCGCCGCGGCAGCATTCGACGCCACTCGTAAGTGGCGATCTGGACCGGTGTCGAGGCGTCGGAGTCGAACCCTGCCAGGCCGAAGTCGTGGATGATGCCGGCGCCCTCCACCGCGAAGGTCCCGAACAACCGGTCCCAGACGATCAGGAAGCCGCCGAAATTCCGGTCGATGTGCGCCGCCTCGAGCGAATGGTGCACGCGGTGGTGCGAAGGGGTCACGAAGAGCCATTCGAGCGGCCCCAGCTTCGGGACCCACTCGTTATGGACGGCGGTCTGCCAGACCAGCAACAGGGCGAAGTAGGGCGCGGTCTGCAGAGGCGAGAAACCCAGGAAGCCCAGCCCGGCCCAGGCCAGCCATGTGCCGGAAAAGACGTCCGTCCAGCCCTGCCGCACGGAAGCCAGCATGTTCAGCCGCTTGGCGGTGTGGTGGGGAAAATGGCTCGCCCACATCCAGGGCAGGCGGTGGCTGAGACGGTGCCACGCATAGTAGAAGACATCGGCGAGCACGATCACCAGGATCGGCGCGACCGCCCAGGACCCGAGGTCGAGGACGCGGCGGTGATAGGCGAAGGTGATGGCCGCGCCGGCCAGCGTGGCGCCGGCGATCCCGCTGACGGCCCAGCCAGCCGCCAGCCCGAGGCTCAGTTCAGAGTCCCGCCATTCGTATAGCTTTCGCCTGAGGCGCCAATCGACCAGCGCCTCGAGGCCCACGGCGGCCAGCAGGAGACCGAGCAGCAGCATGGCTCCCGCCGCCGGTGGCGATCAGTCCTTGCCGCGACGGCGCAGGCGCATCGCCACGTAGCCGGCCCCGGCCACCGCCATGATGGCCAGACCCGGGAGGCCCGCGCCCAGCAACGGCGCGGGCGCGCCGACAGTGGCCCCGGCGATGCTCGCGGACGCCCAGCCGAATGACGCGGCGGCGACCAGAATCGGAAGCGCGATAAAATTCTTCATCTCAGACCCTCCCAGTCATCAAACGCTGTTATCCATGACATATTGATTTCGCGCGAACAACTGCGTTTGTTGGCGGCGATGACAACGCTCAGCACGCCCGGCCGGCCGGATGCGGCGGCCCGCGCCTCTTCCATCAGCCGTTCGCAGGTCTATGCGGTCACCATGGCGGTGCTGCTCGCCAACGCCATCGCCGCGAAGGCGTTGGAGACCCTCGCGGCGCTTGGCCCGGCGGCCGCGCTCGCCAACGGCCTGGGTTTGAGTTGGGCTTTCTGGCTGGCCTTCGCCGTCTGCGTGCGGCTCGCGGCGATCGAGCCGCCGTCGCCGGCGCGACCGAGAGACCTCTGGGTTTGCGCTGCCTGCCTGGTTGTGGCGATCGTTCCGCTCAGTCCGCTGAGCGCGCTCGCCTGCACCGCCCTGGCCCTCGCCATTCTCGTCGACGGGAGGCAAGGCGTGGCCCTGAGGGCCTCGGCGATGGTGCTGTTCGCCATCAGCGTCCAGCTCGTCTGGAGCCGGTTGCTGATGCTGTTCTTCCTGAAGCCGGTCGCAAGCTTCGACGCCCACCTCGTGAGCCTGATCATCCACCGGGCGGTGCAGGGAAACGCCGTCCAGTTCGTCGAAGGCCACCACAGGATGTCGATCCTGGGCGCCTGCACCTCGGTCGAGAACGCCTCGGTCGCCCTGATGATGTATGTCGCCATCGTCCGAAGCTTCCGGCTCGTTCCGGTGCGCTCGGAACTCTACGCCCTCCTGGGGGTGTTCCTGTCGGTGGTCGCCATGAACATTGTCCGCCTGGCGTTGATGGCCCAGAACATCGAGATGTTCCACTTGGTGCACGGCGACGTCGGCGGGGCGGTGGTCAATGCGATCATCACCCTGATCGGACTGGCCTGGGCGGTGACGAGCGTTCGGCGTGAAATTTTCGACTAGCCTCGTCCTGGTCGCCATCGCCGCGGCGATCCTGGTGTTGAGCCTGGGCCTCAAGGTCCTCACCAGCCCGTTCGGGCGCGGCGGCGCGGCGCCGGTTCCGCGCGATGAGGAGCTTCGCCGCTTCCTGGCGGCGGCGACTGTGGGCCCGGTCGAGGCCTTCGAGGGCGGCTGGCGCTTTCCGGGCGTCGGCGGCTGCCGGTTGCTGGCCTACCCTTCGGGACCGCGCGGCACGCTCGACATGGCCGCCACCAGCCACGCCCATGGTCACGACCGGATCGCCTACGTCTATCGCGGGCAGGTCATGGCTACGCCCCCCGCCTTTGCGCTGGCGCTCGATGTCATCGCCTACACCCTGTCAAGGCCGTTCCGGACCGCCAACGAGCCGGGATATGTCGTGCTGATCGCACCGCAGACCTGCCCGGGGCTCCCCAACCTGCCCTGGGGCCGGCTGCCGACCACCTGACGTCGACACCGCCTTGACCGATGACGATGGCTATTGGCGAGGCGCCGCCTGAGGCCGGCGAGCGAGGGTCTCGCCGGCTCGCGTCATCGCCCCCCAAATCTATCGCGGGTTTAACTTGCGGACACTCCGGTCTTGGCCATCTTGGCCGGATCGGGGAGAATCCTTCATGCGTAGGTTGATGATCGCGGCCGTGGCCGCTGTGGCGCTGTCGTTCGGCTTGTCGATGGCCGCCACCGCCAGGGCCGATGACGCGCCCGCCAAGGCCGACGCCAAGTCCCCGGCCGACAAGGACAAGATAGACCTGCCGCCGTTCCCGGCCGCCGCGTCCGTCAAGCAGGTCACTCACGTCGCCGGCAAGACGCTGAACTACACGGCCACCGTCGGCGCGCTGCCGGTGCGCGACGAGAAGGGCAAGAAGATCGCCGAGGTGGTGGTCACCTCCTACGTCCTGGACGGCCCGCGAGACCTCCGCCGCCCCGTGACCTTCGCCTTCAACGGCGGACCGGGCGCCGCCTCCGTCTACCTGAACCTCGGCGCCATCGGGCCCAAGCGCGTGCAGTTCGGCGCCCAGGGTGACGGGCCGTCCGATCCGGCAGTCCTGGTGGACAACCCCGGCACCTGGATGGACTTCACCGACATGGTGTTCATCGACCCGGTGGGCACCGGCTTCTCGCGCTCTCTGGTGGACAAGGACGAGACCAAGAAGCTGTTCTACTCGATCAAGCCCGACATCGAGTACCTGTCGCGGATCGTCTACGACTGGCTCCTGCAGAACGGCCGCATGGCCTCGCCGAAATATGTGGCCGGCGAGAGCTACGGCGGGTTCCGCGCGCCGAAGATCACCTATTTCCTGCAAACCCGGCTGGGCGTCGGCGTGAGCGGGGTGGTGATGGTTTCGCCCTATCTGGAGCCCAGCATGGACCAGGCGCCCGAGTTCTCGCCGATGAACTGGGTCACGACCCTGCCGTCGATGACCGCCGCCAACTACGAGCGCCAGGGCAAGACCCTGTCGCCGGCGCTGATGAAAGACGTCGAGGACTATAGCCGCGGCGAATTCGTCGTCGATCTGATGAAGGGGCGCCGCGATCCCGGCGCCATCGACCGGATCGTGGGCCGGGTCACGCAGTACACGGGCCTGCCGCAGGACTTCGTCCGCAGGTCCGGCGGCCGCATCGAGATCGGGGCCTTCCTGCGCGAGCTCTATCGGGACAAGGGGCGCATCGCGAGTGTCTACGATTCCAACGTGACGCAGGAAGATCCCTTCCCCTGGTCGCCGCACGACCGTCGCAACGATCCGATCCTCGACGCCATCATCGCGCCCACCACCAGCGCCATGGTCGATTTCGACACCCGCGTCGTCGGCTGGAAGGTGGAAGGCCGCTTCAACGCGCTCAGCTATGACGTGGGCGAGAACTGGGAGAAGGGCGTCGAACTCACCGATGCGGCCACGGACCTGCGCCAGGCCGTCGCCGCCGACCCCAAGATGCGGGTGCTGATCGCCCACGGCTACGACGACCTGTCCTGCCCCTATTTCGTCTCGCGCCTGGTCATCGACCAGATGCCGATCAGTGGGGACCCTGGCCGGGTGAAGCTGGCGATCTATCCCGGCGGCCACATGTTCTACAGCCGTCCCGCCAGCCAGGCGGCGTTCCGCAACGACGTGATGGCGGTTTTCGGGGCGCGCTGACCTAGCATCCGTCGCTGGGTTATGCTTGTTCACTTATGAGGCCGCGCGGGCGGAAGATCGGCGCGGGAGCATAGGAGTGAGACCGATGTCCGAGGCCCTTTTGCCGGCCGGCTGGCCCGCCATGTCCATCGCCCAGGCCCACGCGATCCTGAGCGGCCCCGGCATGCCGACCGAGGTCGACGAGATCCAGATCCGCGGCCTGAAGACCAAGGTCTGGAAGAACCTGCCGCCGACCCTGCGCAGCGTCGTCGAGGCCTCCCGCGCCCATGGCGAGAAGATCTTCCTGGTCTACGAGGACGAGCGGGTGAGCTTCGAGGCCTTCTACCGCGCGGTCGCGACCTTCGCGGCGGAGTTGGCGGCGCAGGGCGTGGTCAAGGGCGACCGGGTCTCGGTGATCATGCGCAACCTGCCCGAGTGGGTGGTGGCCTTCTATGCCGCGGCCTCGGTCGGCGCGGTGGTGACGCCGCTGAACGCCTGGTGGACCGGGCCGGAGCTGGAGTACGGCCTCGCCGATTCCGGGACCAAGGTGCTGATCGTCGACCGCGAGCGCTACGAGCGCCTGACCGAGCACCTGCCCAACTGCAGGGACCTGGTGCGCGTCTACGTCAGCCGCGAGCGCGATGAGATCGCCCATCCGCTGGTCACCAAGCTGGAGGACGTGGTGGGCGCGCCGGCGAGCTGGAAGGACCTGCCCGACACGCCTCTGCCCAGCTCCGAGATCGGGCCGGACGACGACGCGACGATCTTCTACACCTCCGGCACCACCGGCCGGCCGAAGGGGGCGCTGGGCACCCAGCGCGGGGTGAACTCCAACATCATGGCCGGGGTCTGCGGCGGGGCGCGGTCATTCCTGCGCCGTGGCGAGACGCCGCCGGCCCCCGACCCGACGGCGCCGCAGCGCGCCTCGCTGATCTCGGTGCCGTTCTTCCACGTGACCGGCTGCTTCGCGGTGCTCAATCCCAGCCTGTTCGGCGGGGCGAAGCTGGTCATGATGCGCAAGTGGGACGCCATCCGCGCCTTCGAGCTGATCGAGCGCGAGCGGGTCAACCTGGCCGGCGGCGTGCCGACCATCGCCTGGCAGCTGATCGAGCACCCCGCGCGGGCCAACTATGACCTGTCGTCCCTGGAGTCGGTGGCCTATGGCGGCGCGCCCTCGGCCAAGGAACTGGTCCGCAAGCTGAAGGAGGTGTTTCCCAACTCCGTGCCCGGCCAGGGCTGGGGCATGACCGAGACCTGCGCGACGGTGACCGGCAACGGCGCCGAGGACTACCTGAATCGCCCGGAAAGCTGCGGCGTGGCGGTGCCGGTGTCGGAGCTGCAGATCCGCGATCCCGCCGACGGCGTGACCGTGCTGGCGGCGGGCGAAGTCGGCGAGTTGTGGTGCAATGGGCCGCAGATGATGAAGGGCTACTGGAACAAGCCCGAGGCCACCGCCCAGACCCTGGTGGACGGCTGGGTGCGCACCGGAGACCTGGCGAAGCTCGACGAGGAGGGCTTCTGCTACATCATCGACCGGGCCAAGGACATGCTGATCCGCGGCGGCGAAAACATCTACTGCATCGAGGTCGAGAACGCCCTCTACGACCACCCGGCGGTGATGGACGCCGCCGTGGTCGGCATCCCGCACCGCACCCTGGGCGAGGAGCCGGGCGCGGTGGTCACCCTGAAGCCCGGGGCGCATGCCTCCGAGGCGGAGTTGCGCGCCCACGTCGCCGAGCGGCTGGCGGCCTTCAAGGTGCCGGTGGCGGTGAAGTTCTGGCACGAGGTGCTGCCGCGCAACCCGAACGGCAAGATCATGAAGAACGAGCTGAAGGCGCTGTTCGAAGACGAGCAGGCGCCCGCCTGAGGACCCGCGCCGACCTGCTGTTGGTGGCGCGCGGCCTGTTCGAGAGCCGCGCCAAGGCCCGCGCCGCCATCGAGGCGGGCGGGGTGACGGCCGATGGGCGCGCGGTGCTGAAGGCCTCCGAGCTGCTGGCGGATGACGCGGCCATCGCGGCGACGCCGGCCCATCCATGGGTCGGGCGCGGGGCGTTGAAGCTGCAGCATGCGCTGGCCATCTGGCCGATCTCGGTCGAAGGCCGCGTGGTGCTCGACGTCGGCGCGTCCACCGGGGGCTTCACCGAGGTCTGTCTCGCGGCTGGCGCGCGGCGGGTTTACGCGGTCGATGTGGGGCGCGGCCAGCTGCACGCGAGCGTGGCCGCCGATCCGCGGGTGGTCGCGCTGGAAGGCGTCGACGCCCGGCGCCTCACCGCCGCTGAAATCCGCGAGGCGCCGCAACTCGTTGTCTGCGACGTGAGCTTTATCGGCCTCGCCAAGGTCCTGCCGACGGCCCTCGGCTTGGCGGCGCAGGACGCGGAGCTCGTCGCGCTGGTCAAGCCGCAGTTCGAGGTG
>JBIOED010000154.1:0-7005 GCA_044445675.1 Caulobacterales bacterium
CACCGACACGCCCGCCCCGCCCAGGTCGTTCCTGCTGGGCCTGAGGTCGCGGTGGTGAGGTTCAACTCCCCCGACCGCCTCGCGGGGCAGAAGAAAGTTAGCCGAACCGCCCGGTGATGTAGTCGGACGTCTTGCGGGTGGCCGGGCGGGTGAAGACCTCGTCGGTCTTTCCGAACTCCACCATCTGCCCCAGGTACATGAAACCCGTGTAGTCGCTGTCCCGCGCGGCCTGGCCCAGGTTGTGGGTGACGATGACGATGGTGTGGTCGGCCTTCAGCCGCGTCACCGTCTCCTCCAGCTTCGCCGAGGAGATCGGGTCCAGCGCCGAAGTGGGCTCGTCGAGCAGCAGGACCTCGGGCCGCACGGCGACGCCGCGGGCCACGCACAGGCGCTGCTGCTGGCCGCCGGACAGGCCGAGGCCGGGGCCCTTCAGGTTGTCCTTCACCTCGCTCCACAGCGCCGCGCGGGTCAGGGCTTCCTCGACCCGGACATCCATCTCGGCCTTGGGAAGGTTTTCGTAGAGCCGGATGCCGAAGGCCACGTTGTCGTAGACGCTCATCGGGAACGGCGTCGGCTTCTGGAACACCATGCCGACGCGCGCCCGCAGCCTGGCCAGGTCGACGCCGGCGCCGAGCACGTTTTCGCCATCCAGCACGATCTCGCCGTCCGCCCTCTGGCCAGGATAGAGGGCGTACATCCGGTTCAGCGTCCTGAGCAGGGTGGACTTGCCGCAGCCCGAGGGGCCGATCAGGGCGGTGACCTGGTTGCGCGCGAACGGGATGGTGACGCTCTTCAAGGCGTGGGTCTTGCCATAGAAGAAGTCGAGATTGCGCACGTCCACCTTCACCTCGGCGCGATCGAGGTCGGCGATGGAGGTCTCGAACGTTTCCACGGGGTTCACGCTGTTCATGAGCGGCGCTGCTCCTGGGCGACGATACGCGCCACGATGGTGACCGTCAGCACGGTTGCGGCGATCAGCAGGGCGCCGGCCCAGGCGAGCCGGCGCCAGTCGTCGTAGGCGCTGAGCGCGAAGTTGTAGATCACCACCGGCAGGTTGGCCGTCGGATGGCGAAGGTCGATGGAGAAGAACTGGTTGTTGAGCGCGGTGAAGAGCAGGGGCGCGGTTTCGCCGCTGATCCGCGCGAAGGCCAGCAGGCCGCCGGTCAGCAGGCCGGCGCGGGCGGACCGCCACAGCACCTGGCGGATCACATAGGACAGCGGTGCGCCCAGGGCGACGCCGGCCTCGCGCAAGGTCGCGGCCTGCAGCCTGAGCACGTCCTCGGTGGTCCGCGTGATCACCGGCGCGGCCAGCAGCGCCAGGGCCACGGCGCCGGCGAAGCCTGAGAAGCCGTGGAACGGGGCGACCAGCAACTCGTAGACGAAGAGGCCGACCAGGATCGAGGGGGCCGAGAGCAGCACGTCATTGAGGAAGCGCACCACTGCGCCATAGGCCGAGCGGCCGCCGTATTCCGCCAGCCAGGTGCCGGCCAGGACGCCGACGGCCAGCGCCATGACCATGGCCAATGCGCACATCATGATCGAGCCTACGATGGCGTTGGCCAGCCCTCCGTGGGATCCGGGCGCCGGCGTCGAGCGGATGAAGAGGTCGAGGTTCAGGCCCTTCACGCCCTGGCTGACCAGCGACCAGAGGATGGCGGCCAGCGCCAGCAGGGCGAGCGCCGTCACCGCCACGCAGAAGGCCTTGAAGGCGACGTCGCCGGCCTTGCGGCGGGCGAGCTTGGCGGCGCTCACGACCGGGCCTCCTGAACGCGCAGCATCAGCCGCGCCAGCCCGAGGACCGCGAAGGTGATCAGGAAGAGCACCAGGCCCAGCGCGATCAGGGCGGCGGTGTGCATCGGGCTGGTGGCCTCGGTGAACTCGTTGGCGATGGTCGATGCGATGGTCGAGCCGCTATCGAACAGCGACTTGGGGAAGCCGTGCGAATTGCCGATGATGAAGGTCACCGCCATGGTCTCGCCGAGCGCCCGGCCAAGACCCAGCATCACCGCGCCGATGGCGCCGGCGCGCACGTAGGGCAGGGTCACCGACATCACAACTTCGGCCGTGGTGGCGCCCAGGCCATAGGCGCTCTCGCGCACGCCGGGCGGCACGCTGAGCAACAGTTCGCGCAGGGTCGCGGCCATGAACGGCAGGATCATGATCGCCAGGATGATCGAGGCCGGCAGGATGCCCGAGCCGTTGGGGATGCCGGTGGTCAGGGTGTCCAGCAGCGAGCCGGGCGTGGCGGCGGCCATCAGCGGCAGCTGCACGTACTTGGCGAACAGCGGGGCGAAGACGAACAGGCCCCACATGCCGTAGACGATCGAGGGGATGCCGGCGAGCAGCTCCACCGCCGTGCCGATCGGGGTCCGCAGGCGCGCCGGGCAAAGCTCGGTGAGAAAGAAGGCCACCCCGCCGGCGACGGGCAGGGCGATGACCAGCGCCAGCGCGGCGGTCACCAGGGTGCCGACAACCGGGCCGGCCGCCCCATAGACGTCGGTCACCGGGTTCCAGGTGGCGCTGGTCAGGAAGCCGAAGCCGAACGTCCTGATCGCCGGCCAGCCGCCCACGACCAGCGAAGCGATCAGCCCGCCCAGCGCCGCCAGAAGCGCGGTGGCGGCCGCGAAGCACAGGCCCTCGAACAGCCGGCCGACGAGCGCGCCGCGGGGCGCGGAGCGGCGGGCGGATCGGCCAGCTGCGGGAAGGCTCAGGTCGGACATGGGCTTTGAAGGACGGAGGACCGCAAAGCCCCGCCGCCGTCAACCGGCGACAGGGCTATTTTGGGCCGGAGTTAGCGGTAGACCGGCTTGCCGTCGGGTCCGACGATCTTGGTCCAGGACTTGCGGACCAGGCCCTTCACCGACGCCGGCAGGGGCACGTAGTCGAGCTTGTCCGCCGCCGCGTCGCCGTTCTTGTAGCACCAGTCGAAGAAGGCCAGCACGTCGCGCCCTTTGGCGGCGTCGGCCTGCTTGGTGTGCACCAGGATGAAGGTCGCCCCGGTGATCGGCCAGGCGTTGGCGCCGGGCTGGTCGAGCAACAGAAGGTAGAAGCCGGGCGCCGCCGCCCACTTGGCGTTGGCCGCGGCCGCCCGGAAGTTCGCCGCCGTCGGGGCGATGAACTGGCCGGCCCTGTCCTGCATTAGCGCATAGGTCATCGCGTTCTGCTTGGCGTAGGCATATTCCACGTAGCCGATGGCGCCCGGGGTCTGCTTGACCTGGGCGGCGACGCCGTCGTTGCCCTTGCCGCCGACCCCGACCGGCCACTGGACCGCATCGTTGGCGCCGACCTCGCTCTTCCAGTGGGGCGCCTTCATGCTGAGGTAGCTGGTGAACAGGAAGGTGGTGCCCGAGCCGTCGGCGCGGTGCACCACGGTGATCGGCAGGTTCGGCAGTTTCACGCCCGGGTTGCGCCTGGCCAGGATCGGGTCGTTCCACTTCTTGATCGCGCCGCGGTAGATGTCGGCGAGATTGGCGCCCGTGAGCTTCAGCTGGCCGGCCTGGATCCCGGGCAGGTTCATCACCGGCACGACGCCACCGACCACCGTCGGGAACATGGTCAGGCCGTCCGCCGCCAGCTCGGCCGGCTTCAGCGGCTTGTCGCTGGCCCCGAAATCAACGGTGGAGGCGGTGATCTGCTTGATCCCGCCGCCCGAGCCGATGGCCTGGTAATTGAGGCTCACGCCCGTGCTGGCCTTATATTCCTCGGCCCACTTCGCATAGACCGGCGCCGGGAAGGTCGCGCCGGCCCCTGAGATCGTGCCGGCGGCTTGCGCCGTCGTGGCCGCCGTCAACATCAGGGCGGCGCCGATGGCCGCCCCCAAAATCTTCAACATGGTTCTCTCCTGAAAAGAGCGTCCCATCCAAGCCGCTCTCGTCCCGCTGATTATCGTTGGCCGACGACAGTTTGGTGACAGCGATAGGACCTGGGCGGGGACTGTCATGAGACCGTCATGCACCCGTCGGCCAGCCGTCATAAAGCCGAGCTACAGGCAGTCTTCGGGGCGGGGGAGTGTTTCCGAGTGCGGCCTTCCCCGCCCGCTGAATCAACGAGGATGGGGATTTCATCATGGGTCGACCGACGAAGCTGTTCGCCGGAGGGGCGCTTTGCGCCCTTCTTGGCCTGGGGATCGCCACCGGCGCGGACGCCCGGGGCGTCAAGCACAGGCCGTCGCCCAAGCCGGCCGCCACGGCGGCTGAGGTGGAGGAGCTGCGCTCGGAGGTCCAGGCCTTGAAGGACCAGCTCGTCGTGCAGCAGCAGGCCCAGCAACAGACCCAGGCCCAGGTGCAGCAGGCGCAGAGCGCGGCCCAGTCGGCGCAGGATCAGGCCCGGGTGCTGCAGGCCAAGGCCGACGACGAGATCAAGACCATTCCCGTCCAGATCGACACTGCCGTCCACGCGGCGAGGCCGAAACCCACCTGGGCCGACAACACCCAGGTCAGCGGCCGGATGTACTACGACCTGACCCACGTCGACGAAACGAAGGACGGCGCCAAGGTGGCCCCGTCCGGCACGGGCTTCGACATCAAGCGGTTCTACGTGGGCATCGACCACAAGTTCAACGACACCTTCTCCGCCAACCTCACCACCGACGAGGCCTACGTCGCCTCGGACGGCCTGACCCAGATCTACATCAAGAAGGCCTATCTGCAGGCCAAGCTGTCCGATGCGCTGATCCTGCGGCTGGGTTCGGCCGACCTGCCCTGGGTGCCGTTCGCCGAGGACGTCTACGGCTATCGTTTCATCGAAAACACCATCGCCGACCGCGATAAGTTTGCGACCTCGGCGGACTGGGGCGTCCACGCGCTCGGCAAGGTCGGCATCTTCAACTACGCGGTCTCCGTGGTGAACGGGAACGGCTACAAGAACCCGACCCGCTCCAACGACATGGACATCGAAGGCCGCATCTCGACCACCCTGAACGGGTTCACGCTTGGCGTGGGCGGCTATGACGGAAAGCTGGGGAAGGCGGTCCAGAACGCCGTCACATTCCACACCGCCAAGCGCTTCGACGCCATCGCCGCTTACGCCAACAAGCGCTTCCGGGTCGGCGTGGAATATTTCGCGGCGGAGGACTGGAACAACGTCACCACTGCGGCGGCCGACAAATCCACCGGGACCTCGCTGTTCGGCAACGTCAACTTCACCCCGCAGGTCAGCGCCTTCGCCCGCTACGACTGGGTGAAGCCGTCGCAGACGCTCGCGGCCTCCGAAAAGGACGCCTACTACAACATCGGCGTCAACTGGGAGCCGGTGAAGGTCGTCGACCTGGCGCTGGTCTACAAGCGCGACGCGGTGGACAACGGCCTGCTCAGCACCTCGAACGGCGTGATCGGCGGCGTCCACAAGGGCGCCTATGACGAGGTCGGCCTGTTCGGCCAGTTCCGCTGGTGACCATCCCGGGGCCGCCCCGGCGGCCCCGATCTTCCCCGAACCTCGAACGCCGCCGCGGCCCCCCGCGGCGGCGTTACTTTGCGCGAGGGCTCAGAGCAGGCGGCTGCGCATCAGCTGCGAGAACAGGTCGATCAGGGTCACGGCGACGATGATCACGATGATGATCGCCGAGAGGTGCTGGTAGTCGAAGGCGTTGAGCGTCTCGAACAACAGCTGGCCGATGCCGCCGGCGCCGATCAGGCCCAGCACGGTCGCCGAGCGGGAGTTGGATTCGAACCGGTAGAGGGCATAGGAGGTCCACAAGGGGCCGACCTGCGGGATCACCCCCCAGACGACCTCGTGCAGCGGCGAGGCGCCGGTCGCGCGGACGCCTTCGACCGGCCCCTTGTCGATGGATTCCACGGCCTCGGAGAACAGCTTGGCGAGCACGCCGCCGGTGTTGATGGCCAGCGCCATGACGCCGGCGAACGGCCCCAGGCCTACCGCCACGATGAACAGGGTGCCGACCACCAGGTCGGGGATCGAGCGCAGCAGGTTCATCAAAAGACGCATCGGCTGCTGCAGCCAGACCGGCGAGACGTTGCGCGCGCAGGCCAGGCCGAACGGGATGGCGATCAACACCGCCAATGCGGTCCCCCACATGGCGATCTGGATGGTCAGCCACATCTGCGAGACGTAGAGGCGCCAGAGGTCGAATTTCGGATGGATGAGCTCGGTCCCGAACTCGCGCATGTTCTCGGAGTTCGTGACAAGCTTGGAGATGTGGCCCATCTCCACCGGCTTGACCGCCACGATCAGCAGCACCACCACCGCGCCCCAGACCAGGATATCGGGCGCCCGCTGCGCCAGAGAGCGCTGAGGCGGCAGCGGGATTTCGGCGGGGCCGGCGCTCGCCAGGCTCATCAGACGTCCGGCTCCTTGGCGCGCTTCTGGGCCGCGGCGGCATGGATCTTGTCGTAGGCGGCCTGGGCGGCGGCGATCTTGCCCGCGTCGCCGGTGTGGCGCGCTTCGGCCAACGCCTCGGACGCCTGCATCTCCCGGATCGGGTCGAGGTAGGTGTTGTCGGCCGGCCGGAAGCCGCCGTAGGTCAGGCCCTTCAGGACTTCGCGCTGCTTGTCGGCGGTAGGGCCTGTGCCCGTGCCATAGGTCAGGAAGAACTGCCGCACCTTCTCCTTGATCGCCGGATCGACGTCCTTGCGTACGACGATGGAGGATTCCGGCAGCGGCGGGGAGGTCCAGATCGTCTCGATGCTGGCCCCGACCTTGGGGCTCTCACGCCTGGCGAAGAGCAGGCCCACGGAGTTGTTGGTGGCCACGTCCAGCACCCCGTTGGCGACGGAGAAGACGTTGGCCTGGTGGCTGCCGTTGCGCACCGACTTGAAGCATTTGGTGGGTTCGATGTCCTTGGGCGTGAAGAGGTAGGCCATGGGCGCGAGCGTGCCCGAGGTGGACTGTGGGTCGCCCAGGCCGAAACTGTACTTCTTTCCGCAGGCGAGCACCTTGTCGAGGGTGATGCCGGAACCCTTCTTGACGATCAGCACCGAGGTGTAGGTCTCGTCGCCGCCGGCCTGGATCACCCGGCCCAGCACCTCGGCGTCGGAGCGTTCGACCGCG
>JBIOED010000155.1:0-6853 GCA_044445675.1 Caulobacterales bacterium
CTCAACGCCAAGGGTTTCCGCGTGCTCCGATTCAGCAACCAAGAGATCCGTGGCGCGCCGGACTTGGTGGCGGCCCGCATCCTGGCGGCCTTGGACGAGCTCGGGCCGGTCCCCACGATCTGAGAGACCCCTCATCCGACCCCTTCGGGGCCACCTTCTCCCACAGGAGGGAGAAGGATAAGTGCGGCCGTCTCGAAGAGTGCGCATGCCGTTGCTTTGCGGGAGAAGGACGCGCGGGATATTCAGGCGTACCTGGCTGATAGGTCGGCGAGGGTGGACGCGAACTCGGCCATGGTCTCGTGGAGGATCTGGGCGACCGGCTTTACCGCGTCGATGCGGCCGGCGACCTGGCCGGAGAGGGCGATGGAGGCCTCCATGTCGCCGCCGAAGTAGAGGTCGAGCGCGTGGCCGAATTCGCCCATGATGTTCTCGGGCGGGGCCTTCTCGAAGGCGGTGGTCTTTTCCGTGCGCAGCGCCCTGAGCGCCGGGCCGGGGCCGAAGCGGTTGAGGAAGACGGTGTCGGTCTCCTTGGCGGCGAGGATGGCGTCCTTCCAGTTCTGGTGCACCGGGCTCTCGGCGGCGGAGACCATGCGGGTGCCCATCTGCACGCCCTCGGCGCCCAGGGCGAAGGCTGCGGCCATGGTGCGCCCGTCGGTGATGCCGCCCGCCGCGATCACGGGCACGGAGACCTTCGAGCAGACCAGCGGCAGGAGCACCATGGTCGCCACGTCGCGGCCGTTCTTGAAGCCGCCGCCCTCCCCGCCCTCGACCACCAGGCCATCGACGCCGGCCTCGATGGCCTTCATCGCCGCGGCCAGCGACGGCACCACATGGAAGACCGTCAGGCCCTTGGACTTCAGCGCCTCGCAATAGCGGTTGGGGTCGCCGGCCGAGGTGGTGACGAACCGGACGCCCTGGTCGGCGACGAACTGCACGATGTCCGGGTCGCGCACGAAAGCCTGGGCGACATTGATGCCCCAGGGCTTGTCGGTGAGCGTGCGCATCTTCGCCACCTCCTCGCGCACCTCGTCGAGGCGGCCGGAGGAGGTCTCGATGACGCCCAGCCCGCCGGCGTTGGAGACCGCCGAGGCCAGTTGCGCGCGAGCGATCCAGCCCATGGGCGCCTGGACGATCGGGTATTGGACGCCCAGCAGTTCGGTGACGCGGTTCTTCATTCGCGGTCGCCTACTTCATCCGGAAGGTGTTGTTGCTGCGGTCGCCGTCGGGCAGGCGGTGCAGCGGATCGATGGTCGCCTCGGCGATGGCGCCGCCGCCATCGAGGGCGAAGACGTGGGTCCCGCCCTGCATCCAAGTCTCGACCGGCACCGTGACATGGCGCTTCTCGCCGTTGCGGTAGGTGACCTCAAGCGTGCCCGGCAGGACCAGTTGACCGAGGTTGGCCACGGTGACCTGCGCGCCTTTGCCGGGGTCGCCGTCGACGTAGCTCACCGCGGTGACGGCCATGTCGTGGGTCCAGTTGTTGAGGAAATAGCCGCGCCAGAACCACGACAGGTCCTCGCCGCCGGCGCTCTCCATGGCCCGGAAGAAGTCGCTGGGCTTGGGATGCTTGTAAGCCCAGTCGGCGATGTACTTGCGGAACGCCCGGTCGAACCGATCCGGACCCAGGATGTCCTCGCGCAGCAGCGTCAAGCCGAAGGCGGCTTTGAAATAGGTCACCGGGTGGCGGTACTTCTCGCGGATGGTGTCGGCGCGGCTCATGATCACCGGCGCCTCCGGATCGGTCAGCAGGGTGGCGATCTGGTCGGCGGGCGTGCCGACGGCCGCAGGCGCATATTCGCCGTCGCGCTTGGGCCCATAGAGGCCGTTGGCGAAGTCATCGGATTCATAGACGTCGATGAAGGTGTTGATCCCCTCGTCCATCCAGGCGTCGCGGCGCTCGTCGGAGCCCACCAGCATGGGGAACCAGCCGTGCCCGATCTCGTGGGCGCTGATGAAAAACAGGGTCTTGGCCTTGTCGTCGATGCCGTCGAAGACGATGCCTGGATATTCCATGCCGGTCGCGGGGCCCGCGACGTTGATCGCGTTGGGCCAGGGGTAGGGATACCAGCGCTTGGAGAACCGCTCGACGGCGTCCTTCATATATTCGGTGGAGCGGCTCCAGGCCCCCTCGCCGACGCTTTCCGGCGGATAGACCGACTGGGCCATGGCGGTCTTGCCGTCCGGCAGGTTGATCCGCGCGGCGTCCCAGACGAAGGCGCGGCTGGCGGTGAACGCCACGTCGCGGCTGTTGTCCATGTGGAAGCGCCAGGTCTTGGTGGCGCCGGTCTCGACCGGCGGGGTGGCGGCCACCTCCTCCGGCGTGCGGATCAGCACGGTCTTGTCGCTGGATTTCGCCCGCTCGAACCGCGCCCGCTGGGCCGGGGTCAGCACCTCCTGCGGGTTCACCAGCGCGCCGGATCCGGCGACGATCATGTCCGCCGGCACGGTCACCGCGTAGTCGAAGGCGCCGTACTCCAGGTAGAATTCGTTGGCCAGATACGGCAGCGTGTCCCAGCCGCGCACGTCGTCATAGACCTGCAGGCGCGGATACCACTGGGCGATGTCGTAGATGTCGCCGCTCTTGTTGGGGTTCCAGGCGGTGCGGCCGCCGAACAGGCCGGGCACGGTGTAGTGGTAGCGGATATGCAGCTTGACCACCCCGCCGCCGCCCTTGACCGCCGCCGGCAGATCGACGCGCATGCGGGTGTCGCTGACCACGAACCTGGCCGCGACCGGCTTGCCGCCCCGCTCGGCCTGCACGCTCTCGATCTGGTAGCCGTCGGTGTTGCTGTTTACCCGCCGGCGGCCGGCGCCGCCCATGGCTTCGGCCCGGCTGTTGGGCCGGTAGATGTTCTGGTCGAGCTGGATCCAGAGGAAGCCGAGCGGATCGGGGCTGTTGTTCGTATAGGTGATCGTCTCGTCGCCGCTCAGCACGTGGGCGGCGGTGTCGATGCGGGCGTCGATGTTGTAGTCGGCGCGGTTCTGCCAGTAGGCGGCGCCCGGCTCGCCGGAGCCGGTGCGCAGGGCGTTGGCCGGGGCCGGCAGGGTGAGCGGCGCGAAGGTCTTCAGGGGATCGTAGGGCGGACGCGCCGATGGCGACGCCGTCTGGGCCTGGGCTGCGGTGGTGGCCCCGAGGACCGTCGCCGCCGCGGCCAGGATCGTGAACAGTCGCAGCGTCATGATGGTGGAACCCCCGAACAACTGGCGTCCATCTCGCGCACCAGAACCCAGCGCGCAAGACCATGTGGGCTTTCGGGCGATGTTCTGTCAGCGGACCGACAGAGGCTTTGCTCCGCTCTCCGCGCGATCCCACGCCTGGACCGGACAGAGCTTTCGACTCCTCATCCGACCTGCTTCGCAGGCCACCTCCTCCCACAAGGGGGAGAAGGAGATTTAGAGGCCCAGCCGCGTGGCGACCTCTTCGCCGATCGCCAGGGACGAGGTCAGGCCGGGGCTTTCGATGCCGAAGAGGGCCAGGAGGTTGGCGAGGCCGTGGACCTCGGGGCCGTCGAGCTGGAAGTCGGGCTGGGGGTCGTTCGGGCCGTGCAGCTTGGGGCGGATGCCGGCGTAGTCGGGGGTTAGCGCGTCGTCCGGCAGGCCCGGCCAGAACTTGCGGATGTAGCGGGCGAAGGCCGGCGCTGCGGCGGGGTCGACGCCGTAGTCGAGTTCGTCGACGTAGGTCAGGTCCGGGCCGAACACCGCCTGCCCGCCAAGGTCGCGGCGGTAGTGGGTCCCGAGCGCGCCGTGGATCGGCGGCGGATAGATCAGCCGCGCGAAGGGCGCCTTGCCGGGCAGGCGGAAATACATGCCCTTGCCGTAGTAGCCCTTGGGTATGGCGGCGGCGGGGAAGCCTTCGATCCGCGCCGCCACCGCCTGGGCCGAGAGGCCGGGCGCGGTGACCAGGTAGCGGCAGGTGAGCGCGGCCGGCTCCTGGCCGCCGGCGCGCACGGAAAAGCCGCCGCCCGGAAGCGGCGTCGCCCCCTCGAACGGCGTCGACAGCACCACCGCCCCGCCGCCGGCCTCGACCTCGCCCTGCAGGGCCAGCATGTAGCCATGGCTGTCGAAGACGCCGCTGTTGGGCGAGATCAGCGCGCCCTCGCATTGCAGCTCGGGCTCCAGCGCCAGGGCCTCCGCCCTGGAAAGCCGGGACATGCCTTCCACGCCGTTGGTGTGCGCCTGCTCCAGGATCGCGTCGAGGCGGCCGACCTCGTCGGGCGTGGTGGCCACCACCAGCTTGCCGCAGCGGTCGAAGTCACATGGTGCGCCTCGAGGAAGGCGTAGAGCGCACGCAGCCCCGCGACGCACAGCCGGGCCTTCAGGGAGCCGGTGGGATAGTAGAGGCCGCCGTGGATCACCTCGGAATTGCGCGAGGAGACGCCCTGGCCGATGGCGCTTTCCTGTTCCAGAACGGCCACAACCAGACCGCGCCGGGCGAGCGCATAGCCGCAGGCCAGCCCCACCGCGCCCGCGCTCACCACCACCGCGTCGAAATCGAACTCGGCCATGGCCATGGCCCTAACGTGGAAGCCCGGCGATGGGAACCACGCCCGTCCACGAAGCGGAGCTCAGGCGGGCCTGACAGGAGGAGCTTCCTGTCTCGGCTCTTCCGGCGCTTTCCCGGTCGCGATAGCTTGGCCGCAAATCGGGGGACGGGATGAAGACGCTGATCTGGACCGCGGCGCTGATGCTGGCGCTGGGCGGCGCGGCCAATGCACAGGTGTCGGTCGATCCGGCCGCGCCGGCGCCGATCGCCAGCATCCTGACCTGGAAGGGCGAGCGGCAGGCCAGGGGCTATCGCGACATCGAGCACATCTTCAAGGCGCACACCATCAGGCGCGGGAAGACCGTCCATCCCCTGCCCGTGGCCGCCAGGCCGATCGACCCCACCTTCGCCTACGCCGGCAAGACCTGGACCATCGACGGCTACATGAAGGCCTACCGGGTCTCCGGTCTGCTGGTGCTGAAGGACGGCGAGATCGTGCTGGAGAAGTACGCCCTGGGCCGCAAGCCCGCCGATCGCTGGACCTCGTTCTCGGTGGTCAAGTCGGTGACCTCGACCCTGGTCGGCGCGGCGATCCAGGACGGCAAGATCAAGAGCCTGAACGATCCGGTCACCCGCTACATCCCCGACCTGAAGGGCTCGGCCTATGAGGGGGTGAGCGTGCGCCAGATGCTGATGATGAGCTCGGGCGTGAAGTGGAACGAGGACTATGCCGACCCGAAGTCGGACGTGGCTGTAGCCGGCGGCTCAACGCCCGATCCGGGGGTCAATCCGATGGTCAGCTACCTGCGGAAGCTGCCGCGCGCCCACCCGCCGGGAACCACGTGGCACTACAACACCGGCGAGACCGACCTGGTGGGCGTGCTGGTCTCCAAGGCTACCGGCGAGAGCCTGGCGCAGTACGCCTCGGAGAAGATCTGGCGGCCCTATGGGATGGAGCGCGACGGCATCTGGATGACCGATCCGGGCGGCCAGGAACGCGGCGGCTGCTGCATCTCCATGACCCTTCGCGACTATGGCCGCCTGGGCCTGTTCATCGAAGGCGGCGGCGTGGCCAACGACCGGCGGATCGTGCCGGCCTGGTGGGTGGCCCAGGCCACGACGCGCGAGATCGACAACGGGACGCCGGCGCCGGCCGGCTATGGCTACTTCTGGTGGATCCGACCGAACGGCGCCTACGAGGCGGTGGGGATCTTCGGTCAGTCGGTGACCACCTTTCCAAAGGCGCACCTGATCATCGTGCAGAACGCGGCCTGGCCGGCGGCGACCGGCAAGGAATTGAGCGCGGCGCGGAATGCGATGATCGAAGGGGTGCGGGCAGCGGTGCGCTAGGGGCGTCACTCGCCAACGCGTGTCATCCCCTCGCCCGCGCGAAGCCGTCCACGTGGGGGTGGTTTTCGGTGCGGCGCAGGAAGTGGCGGTAGGGGTCGGGCAGCAGGTCGAAGGGCGCCTCGCGGCCCAGCGTCAGGGCTGCCAGCACCGGCCAGTGGGGGTTGGCCAACAGCGGGCGGCCGATCATCAGGAGGTCGATCTGGCCGGTGGCGATGATCTCCTGGGCGTAGGCCGGGTCGCTGATGTTCCAGCTGGCGGCGGTGGGCAGGCCGCCCTCGGCGCGGACGCGGGCGGCGGCGGGGATCATGAAGCCGCGCTCGCCCCAGGGCACGCTCGCCTGGTCGGTGTTCATGCCGAAGCTGATGTCGATCAGGTCCAGGCCGTGCTCGCGCAGCCGGCGGACGAGCGCGATGGAGTCGTCGAGGGTGTGGCTCTCCGGATGGAAGTCGATGGCCCCGATGCGGGCGGTGAGCGGCAGGCGCTCGGGCCACACGGCGCGCACCGCGTCGAGGGTCTCCACCAGGAAGCGCGCCCGGTTCTGCGGACTGCCGCCGTACTGGTCGGTGCGGTCGTTGGCGATCGGCGACATGAAACTCGCGCCCAGGAAGCCGTGGGCGAAGTGCAGCTCCAGCCACTGGACGCCGGCGTCGAGGGCGCGGCGGGCGGCGGCGGCGTAGTTGGCGTGGGAGGCGGCGATGTCGCCGGCGGTCATGGCCCGCGGCGCCTGCAGGATGCGCCCGCCGTAAGGGGTTTCGGAGGGACCGATGGTGTCCCAGCGGCGCGGGTCGCCGGGCTCCAGCTGGGCCTGGCCTTCCCAGGGCCGCGACAGGCTGCCCTTGCGCCCGGAATGGCCGAGCTGGGCGCCGGGGACCGCGCCGACCGAGCCGATGAAGGCGGTGACCTGGGCCAGGCGCTGGGCCTGGGCGTCGTTCCACAGGCCGGCGCAACCGGGCGTCATGCGTCCCTCTGGGGCCACCGCCAGCTGCTCGGGCCACCACCAGCCCCGCCCCGCCCACCCCC
>JBIOED010000156.1:0-6808 GCA_044445675.1 Caulobacterales bacterium
CCCATGCGCAGGTCATAGGGGCCGACGTCCGCGCCCTCGGGATGGAAGTGGTTCTCCTCCAGCAAATCGAAGATCGCGATCTGCCGCTCCTGCTCCTGGTCGCGCGACGCCGCGGCGAGCGACTCTTCGTCAAGCTCGACGGTCTGCAGGCGGTGCGTCTGGCGGTCGTCGTCGGCCATGTTCCGAACTGGGGCGTCCGAGCGGGAGGGCGTCGTTCACGCTTTATGGCATTCCGGGGTCCCGCGTCATCCCGCACCCGCGAACCGCCGCGCTGACCGCAAAGAAAAACGCCCGGCGAGCGATGCGCCGGGCGTTGCGGGATTTGCCCGGGTGGGAAAATTGGTCAGGCGGCGTGACGTGCGTCCCGGAACGACACCAGCCGCCCTGCCCCTTCGTCCCAGAGCGCGAGGCGGGCGCAGCGGAAGCTCTCCCAGAACCTCACACGGCTCATCGGCTTCAGCTCGGGATGGTCCTGCAGCACCTTGGGCAGCCGATAGAACGGTATGCGGCTCGAAAGGTGGTGCACGTGGTGAATGCCGATGTTGGCCGTGAACCAACGCAGCACCGGCGGCAGGTCGTAGTGCGAGCTCCCGGTCAGCGCGGCGTCATCGCGCTTCCACTTGCCGTTCCGCGCCCAGACCGCGCCCTCGAACTGATGCTGCACATAGAACAGCCAGACTCCGATGGTCGCGGCCAGCAGCATGGTGACGACGTTGACGATCAGCACCGGCGCAATGCCGAACAGCCAGACCAGCCCGCCCAGGCCGGCCAGGACAGCCAGGCCGTTGCCCATCACGCTGACCCAGGGCCGCCAGCCCTGGCGCATCATGCCGACCGGCAACCGCTGCATGATGAAGAACACGAAGGCCGGGCCAAGGCCGAACATCACCAACGGATGGCGATAGAGCCGATAGCCCATCCGGCGAAGCGGCGTCAGCGCGGCATATTCGTCAACCGTCAGGGTCGAAATGGCGCCCAGCCCACGGCGGTCCAGGTTGCCGGAGGTCGCATGGTGCACGGCATGGGTCTGGCGCCAGTAGTCATAGGGGGTCAGCGTAAGCACGCCGATCACCCGGCCCACCCATTCGTTGGCCTGCCGCCGGCCGAAGAACGACCCGTGCCCGCAGTCATGCTGGATCATGAACAACCGCACCAGGAAGGCCGCCGCGGGAATCGTCAGCGGCAGCGCCGCCCACCACCAACCCCGCGCATGCAGCGCCCAGGCCACCACCCAGATCGCCAACAGGGGCACGACCGTGACGACGATTTCGAAAATGCTGCGGCCGGTCTGCGGCTCACGATAGGGCGCGAGCGTCTTGGACCAGTCTCCGGCAGGCTGTGCGTCAGAGGCCACGGTCAGGCTTTCATTCATGTCAGTTGATCGGGGATCGTCTACGCTTGAATGAAGGTTGCATTGCGGCCAATGGCTCAGCCCTGGCCCATCCGGATCGCCACCGAGCGGGCATGCGCCGGCAACCCCTCGGCTTCGGCCAGGGCGACCGTTGCGGACGCCAGGTGGGTAAACGCGGCTTCGTCGCATTTCACGATCGAGGTCCGCTTGAGGAAATCATAGAGCGAGAGCCCCGAGGAGAATCGCGCCGCCCGGCTGGTGGGCAGCACGTGGTTCGAGCCCGCAACATAGTCCCCGATGGCCTCCGGCGCGTGACGGCCGAGGAAGATTGCGCCGGCATGGCGCACCCGGTCGGCCAGGCGCTCCGGGTGCTCGACGGCGAACTCCACGTGCTCCGGCGCGATCCGGTCCACCAGCCGCGGGGCCTCGTCGAGCGGCGCGATGACCACCGCGCCGTGGTCGCGCCACGATGCCGAGGCGTCCTCGCCCGTAGAAAGCGTCGAAAGCTGTTCGAGGACCGCCGCCTCGACCCTCGCGGCGAACCCTTCGTCGTCGGTGATGAGCACCGATTGCGCCGCCGGGTCGTGTTCGGCCTGAGACAGCAGGTCCGCTGCGATCCATCCAGGCTTGTTCGCGCTGTCGGCGACCACGACGATCTCGGAGGGACCGGCCAGGGCGTCCACGCCCACCGCGCCATAGACCCGGCGCTTGGCCGCGGTCACGAAGGCGTTGCCAGGGCCCACGACCTTGTCTACCGGCCGTATCGGGCCGGCCCCATAGGCCAGCGCCGCGACGGCCTGAGCGCCGCCGACCCGCCAGATCTCGTGCACGCCGGCGGCCTTCGCCGCCGCCAGAACGGCCGGCTGCAGCCGTCCCGGCGGGGTTACCATGGCGATTCGTTCGACGCCCGCCACCGTGGCCGGCACGGCGTTCATAAGGACTGTGGACGGATAAGCCGCTCGCCCACCGGGCACGTAGATTCCCACAGCCTCGATCGGCGTCCAGCGCCAGCCCAGCTCAACGCCGGCCTCGTCCGTGAACCGCAGGTCGGCGGGCCGCTGGCGGGCGTGATAGCTGCGGATGCGCTGGGCGGCGAAGGCGATGGCGTCGCGCACGGCCTGCGGGCAGGCCTGCGCTCCGGCGTCGATTTCCGCCGGGCTGACCCGTATCGACTGCTCGTCGAGCGCCACGCCGTCGAATTGCTGCGCGAACCGCAACAGGGCGGGCAGGCCCTCGGTCCTGACCGCGGCGATGACGTCGCGCACGACCGCGTCGACATCGTCAGGGGGCTCACGGCGTTCGTCGACGAACGCGGAGAAGGCGGTCTCGAAGCCGGGATCTGTGAAGCGGAAACGGCGCATGGAGCGGCTCTTTAGCGACGAGGTGCGGCGAGCGCCATGGCGCCTGCTCAATCGCCGTGCGCCGGCGCCCGCGGCGTGGGCCAGGATTCGGAGACGTCGGCCAGCACGGCGTCGACGCATTCCACCGCGGCCCGCAGGTCGCCGCCGCCGGCGCAGCTGATGGTGATCATGCCACCCGGGGCCTCGCCAGCATCGAAACGCAGCGCCAGCACCTCCAGCATCGCGTCGCGCGCGCCGCGCCGGATCTTGCGCGTCTGGAACCGCATCACCCCGCCCAGTTGCAGAGCCGAGCGCACCCGCTCGCGGCCGCCCGCTTCCCAGCGGTAGCGGTTGAACGCGATGGTCAGCAGGCGCGCCCTCGGCTCGTAGGCGATGTCGCCCACCCTGGCGACGGCGTCCTGCATCGCGGCGGAAATGATCGCCAGGTCATCGGCGTCCTGCGCCAGCAGGCGGAGCGGCCCAATCTTGCCCTTGGGCTCAATGTCCTTGGCCATGGCGTCAGTCCTCGTCGCCCTCGCCGTCGCCCTTGATGCGGCGGATCTGGGCCCCGCAGGCGCCCAGCTTCTCCTCCAGCCGCTCGAAGCCGCGGTCGAGGTGGTAGACGCGATTGACCATGGTCTCGCCACGCGCCGCCAGGCCCGCGATCACCAGGCTGACCGAGGCCCGCAGGTCCGTCGCCATCACCTGGGCGCCCTCCAGCGAGGCCACGCCGCGCACCCGCGCCTCGACGCCCTGAACCGTGATGTCGGCCCCCATGCGCCGCAACTCCGGCGCGTGCATGAGGCGGTTCTCGAAGATGGTCTCGCGGATGACGCTTTCGCCCTCTGCCAGCGTCATCAGCGCCATGAACGGCGCCTGCAGGTCGGTGGGGAAGCCGGGATAGACGCCGGTCTCGAATTCCACCGCCTTCAACAGAGCGCCGTTGCGCCGCACGGTCAGGCCATCGTTGTGCGGCGTCACCTCGACGCCGGCCTCGACCATCTTGTCGATCAACGCCTGGATGAAATCGCAGCGGGTCCGGGTGAGCCGCACCTCACCGCCAGCCATCGCGGCGGCCACCGCGAAGGTGCCGGTCTCGATGCGGTCGGGCATCACCGCGTGGGTCGCGCCGTGCAGTCGGCCGACGCCCTGGATGCGGATCACCGAGGTCCCCGCCCCGCTCACCTTGGCGCCCATGGCGTTAAGGCAGTCGGCGAGGTCGACCATCTCTGGTTCGCAGGCCGCGTTGGTGATCACCGTCTCGCCGTCGGCCAGCACGGCGGCCAGCATGGCGTGCTCGGTGGCGCCCACCGAATTGAACGGGAAGTCGATCTGCCCGCCCTTCAGGCCGCGCGGCGCCTGGGCGTAGACGTAGCCTTCGTGAAGGTCGATCCGGGCGCCTAGCGCCTCCAACGCCTTCAGGTGCAGGTCGACCGGCCGCGCGCCGATTGTGCAGCCGCCGGGAAGCGAGACCTTCGCCTGGCCCGTGCGCGCCAGCAGCGGCCCCAGCACGTTGAAGGAGGCCCGCATCTGGCGGACTAGGTCATAGGGCGCGAATCCGCTGGTGATCTCGCGGGTGCGGAGCAGGGTTTCCGGACCGTCCTCCCCCTGCGACTCGACGACTTCGGTCCCCAGCCGCTGCAGCAGCTTTCCCAGGAACCGCGTGTCGGCCAGCCGCGGCATGTTGGTCAGCCGCAGGGCGTCTTCGGTCAACAGGCTCGCCGCCATCAGCTTGATGGCCGAGTTCTTGGCGCCGCTGATGGGGATTTCCCCCTGCAGCCGCGCGCCGCCGGTGATGGCGATGCGGTCCAATCCCAGTCCCTCGAAACGGCCGCGCTTTCAGGGGAGCCTTGGCGCCGGCGAGCCTCCGATATCTAGCGTGCGGCGGAGCCTCGCGCAAAGGCCGGCTCAGTCCTCATCCCCGCTTTTCGCCGCGTCCGCCTTCCGCCCCGCCGGATGTTCCCCGGCCTTTCGCCGCCGCAGGTTGGCGCGCAGGGCCTGCGCGAGCTGCTGTTCGCGGTCGGGCGGCTGAGGCTTGGGGCCCTTGTCGGAGGTCGCCATAGTCCAGGGGTGCGGCGCTGGGTCCGCCCCGTCAAGAGCCGCCCACGCGGATTGGGGCTTCACGCGGCCCCCGCCGTTGGCTATAGCCCCGCCTCGCCTTTCGCCGCGATAGCTCAGTGGTAGAGCGCATCCTTGGTAAGGCTGAGGTCCAGGGTTCGAATCCCTGTCGTGGCACCACCTAAGCCCCTGAGAAGATCAAACCTTCTTCTCGGGGGCGATGGCGTAGGCGCCGCCGCCTTTCAATCCCCATCTCTCGGCGCCGATCGGCCATCCGGCGATCGCCCCCAGCCCGATCCGCCGCACAGGCGCACGGCCACGAAAATGACCAGGCGTTTGTCGGCGCGCACGCCGAGCGCGGCCATGGCCTCGTTCAAGATCCGATCGCTTTGCGCCCGGGTGTAGCCGCCGCGCCGGGTTATCCAGCAGCGGCCAGCGAAGACGCCGGTTCCGCGCGTGCGATAGAGGAAGTCGTGGACCACAGCGGCCTTGGTCCACGGGCCGTCGGGCGGCAGCAGGCTCCAGGCGAAGCGGGGCACGGAGGCGAGGTCCGTGGTCGCCCCGACCGGCACGGTGATCGTTTCGCCGGAGCCTTCGCGCCCCACGTCGTAGGTCAGGGGGGCGGTAAGCGACCACTGCGAACGCCCGTCCCCGGTGAGAATCGGCCGGCCGGCGGCGTTCTCGATCATCTGGAGCCCCAGATGGTCGGTGAACTGGCTCAAGGCGCAGGGCGGGCCGAGGGCGCTGCGCCGGGAACATCCACGGCGGCGCCCTTGCAGTCGACGCTGCCGCTCACCTGGGCGCCCGGCGTCACCACGCCCACCCCGGCCTGGAAGGTGATGTGCCGGTCACAGCCCGCGAAATTGCTGTCCAGTTGCTTCAACAGGTCCGCGGAGTTGCCGTTCATGCCGGCGCAGCCGGCCAGGGCGACGGCCGCGCACATGACAGCGCAGCCCGCGAGGAGCTTAGTCTTCATCAGTGGTCTCCGAAAATGCCCCTGAGGGCGGATTGGCGGGCCGCGAGCCGTCCGCGGGCTTAGGGCTGGACCGGATCGGCCGGGTGGCCGTCGCGGCTGCGGGTTGCGATCGACGAGCCGAACAGGAAACCCACCACGATCCCGAACGCGCCGCCGATCACGCCGGAGGCCAGCGCCGTGAACAGGTTCAACTGCTCCTTCGGAATGGCGACGAACACCACGGCCGCCAGGCAAAAGGCCATCAGCGCCATGATGCCGGTCGCGATGATCAACTGGAGCAGGCTGTCGGGCTTCATCCGTCTCTCCGAAACTATGGGCTTCACCGCCGAGCCGCGGCCTGATATTCACCCGGGTGAAATTGAAATCGAGAAAGACTGACGATGCCGCCCGCAGATGGCTTCACCGCATTCGTCGGCGACCGGCGGGTGGCGCATGGCGACCTGGCCCACGTCGCCCGCGCGGCCCATGCGCTCGCCGGCGCGCAACCCACGGTCTTCGCCGACGCCACAGGCCGCGTGATCGACCTGGACCTGCGCGGATCGGCGGACGAGGCCGTCGCCAGGGTATCCCCGCCGGCGGAGGCGTCGAAACCGGTCCGGGGCCGCCCCAAGCTGGGTGTCACCGCGCGGGAAGTCACCCTGCTGCCCCGGCATTGGGACTGGCTCGCCACCCAGGCTGGCGGCGCCTCGGCGGCGCTCCGGCGGCTGGTCGACGAGGCGCGGCGGCAGTCCGGAGACGCCGACGCGGCGCGCCAGGCTCAGGAGGCCGCCTATCGCGTGATGACCACCCTGGCCGGCGACCTGCCCGCCTACGAGGAGGCGGTGCGCGCCCTCTTCGCCCGCGACCGCAAACGCCTGGCCGGCCTGACGTCCGCCTGGCCCCCGGACATCGCCGCCTACGTCGGCGACCTCGCGTCGGGGGCCGACGTCCCGCTCTCCGCCGCGGGCAACCCCAGGCCGTAGCCGCCGCCCTCGCGCCGGGTCAGCACCTGTCGGCGCAGCCGCGGATCGAAGGAAATATGGGTCCAGGTCCCCTCCTCGATCACCTGGTCGAAGGCGATCCCGGACCCCGCCAGGGCCCGGC
>JBIOED010000157.1:0-6742 GCA_044445675.1 Caulobacterales bacterium
GAACGCCGCCCCGATCGCCGCCCCCGCGCCAGCCCCCACCAGGATACGCATGTCGCGCCGCCGGACCTTCAGCCGGCTGCCGGCGAAGGAGGCCGCCGCCCCGCCGGCCTGGGCGTAGGCGGCCTCCAGCCCGACCGAGGCGCCGAAGCCGTTGGACAGCATGGTCTGCACGCAGACGATCAGGCTGTCGGTCAGGCCGAGCACGCCGCCGTGCAGGGCGTTGGCCTCGACCACGTCCACCAGGCGCGTCGAGCGCCGACGGCTGACCGCCCAGCTGAACAGGCCCAGGACCAGGCCGCCGACCGCCAGCCACGCGGCTCGGGCTGGCGCGATCCTGACCACTGCGCTCAGGTGGTCGGCCTTGCCGATGCCGTAGAGTACGCTCTGCATGGCGTGCGCGACGCGGCTCTGGAACACCGCCAGCAGCCCTGCCGCGCCGCCAACGGCCACGGACAGGGTGATCAGCCAAAGCTCGCTGGTCCGCAGGCGCCGACGCATCGCGCCCAGCAGACGGACCGGCCATCGACGCGGCGGCGACAGGAAGGAAACGTCGATCATCGGTGCTCCAGCACGACCTATGAGCGCGCGCCGGTTAAAATTGAAGAGGCGAAGGCCGCTTGCCTATCCGCCGGCCCGCGGCCACAAACTGCCGGCGCGAGGACAAGGGAGACGCCACGTGGCCGACGATTATCAGATGCCCAAGGGCGAACTCATGCGCGGCAAGCGCGGGATTGTCACCGGCGTCGCCAACCATCAGTCCATCGCCTGGGGGATTGCGACCCAGCTGGCCGCCCAGGGCGCGGAGATGGCCTTTCTGCACCTGCCGGGCATGGAGCGGCGCGTGCAGCCGCTGGCCGAGAGCCTCGGGGTCAAGGTGCTGGCGCCCGTCGATGTCACCGACGACGCCTCGATGGACGCCGGATTCGCCACGGTCGAAAAGGCCTTTGGGACCATCGACTTCTTCGTCCACGCCATCGCGTCCGCCAGTCGGGACGAGCTGAAGGGCTCGTTCGTGGAGAACACCACGCGGGACGGTTTCCTGAGGGCGATGAACATCTCCGCCTTCAGTTTCGTCGATTGCGCGCGGCGCGCGGCGGCGATGATGCCGGACGGCGGCGGCTCGATCCTGACGCTTACCTACATGGGCTCGGAGCGGGCGATTCCGAACTACAACACCATGGGCGTCGCCAAGGCGGCGCTGGAAGCCGCCGTGCGCTACGCGGCCCGCGATCTGGGGCCCAAGGGCATCCGGGTGAACGCGCTGTCGCCCGGCGCCATGAAGACACTCTCGCTCGCCGGCATCTCCGGCGGCCGCGGGATGTTGGCCAAGGGCCGGTCGCTGTCGGCGATGCAGGAAGACACCTCTATGGAGGGCGTGGCCGGCGCCGCGCTCTGGCTGCTGTCGGACCTCGGCCTGTCGACCACCGGCGAGATCGTCCACGTGGACGCCGGGTTCCACATCATGGGCTTCATCGAGGACGAGGCGGAAGGCTAGCACCGTGGCGGAGGCCGACGCCCCCTCAGACATCGACGTGATCATCGCCGGCGCCGGCATCGCGGGCGCGACGCTCGCCCTGGCGCTGAACCAGGCGGGATTGAAGCCGGTGCTGATCGATCCGGTGGTGTTCGACGCCCAGGTGGCGCCCACCTTCGACGGGCGCGCCTCGGCCATCGCCTACGCCGCCTTCCGCCAGTGGCGGGCGCTGGGCGTGGGCGCGGCTCTGGAGCCGCACGCCCAGCGGATCGAGCAGATCCTGGTCACCGACGGCCGCACGCCCGGTGCGGCGGCGGGTGGTCCGGGGCCGTTTTTCCTGCGCTTCGACTCGGCCGAGATCGCCGACGCGTCGGACGGGGAGCCGCTGGGCTACCTGATCGAGAACCGCCATATCCGCGCCGCCCTCGCCAAGGCGGTGATCGACGCGGGCATCGCGGTGCTGGCCCCGGCGCGGGTGGCGCGCGCGGCGTTCGGGCCGCGCGAGGCGGTGATCACCCTGGCCGACGGGCGCGAGCTGCGCGCGCCGGTGGCGGTGGGCGCGGAGGGCCGCGGCTCGGTGATCCGCACCGAGGCCGGGATCGGCGCGGTCGGCTGGGACTATCCGCAGACCGGCGTGGTGGCCACCGTGCGGCTGGAGCGCCCGCACGAGGGGGTGGCGCACGAATATTTTCTGCCCGGCGGCCCGTTCGCCATCCTGCCCCTGACCGGAAACCGCGCGAGCCTGGTCTGGACCGAGAGCCGCGGCCGCGGCGCCGCGCTCAAGTCGGCCCGGCCGGAGATCTTCCACACGCATCTGATGCGCCGGTTCGGGGATTTCCTGGGCGAGGTCACGGCCGAAGGGCCGGTCTTCACCTATCCGCTCAGCCTGCAGCTTGCCGAGCGGCTGGTGGCGCCGCGCGCGGCCCTGCTGGGCGACGCCGCCCACGGGGTCCACCCGATCGCCGGCCAGGGCCTGAACCTGGGCCTCAAGGGCGCCGCCGCGCTGGCCCAGACCCTTGTGGAGGCCATGCGGCTGGGCGAGGACATCGGCTCGGAAGCCGTCCTGGAGCGCTATGCCGCCTGGCGCCGCTTCGATACCGTCACCCTCGCGGCCGGCATGGACGCCTTCGTGCGGCTGTTCTCCAACGACAACCCGCTGCTGCGGCTGGCGCGAGGCGCCGGCATGGCGGCGGTCAACCGCATCGGCCCGGCAAGGCGGTTCTTCATGACCGAGGCGGGCGGCGCGGTGGGGGATCTGCCGCGGCTGCTGAAGGGCGAGGCGCTGTAGGCAGACGCCGAGCTTCGCCTACTCGTTCTGCAGGGTGAACTTCGACGCCATCACGCATCGGGGCACATCGCGGTGGATGATCAGGGTGGAGGGCTGGCCCACGCCGGGGACGAAGAAATAGCGGCCGGCCTTCGACGCGACGGTCAAGGTCGCGGGGCTGGTGAACTGGCAGACCTTGTCCGTTCTGAAGCCCTTGCCGCCACCGGCCTTGACGTCGGAGCAGTCGGCATCGCCGGCGGTGCGGCCGATGGCGACGCCGTCGTAGTCGAAGACCTTGAGCGCCGTATAGCGCTTGGCCTCGAACGCCGCCTGGGTGAGGGCAGGGCAAGGCGGACCCCTTATGTCCCAGGCCTCGGCGGTCGCGATGTTGGCCTGCCGGGCCTTGACGACCTCGAAGGTCACCAGGGCGATCCCCCCGGTCACCACCAGCACGGCGCCGACCACATGGGCCAGGCCGTAGCGGCGGACGGCGCCGAAATCTCTGGGCGGCTTGGCGGCCGGCCTAGTCGCCATCGGCCAGCTCGCGCGCCTCTTCCGGCAGCATGATCGGCACGCCGTCGCGGATCGGGTAGGCGAGACGGGCCGAGCGGCTGATCAGTTCCCCCTTGGCGCGGTCGAGCTCCAGCGGCCCGTGGGTCACCGGGCAGACCAGGATTTCCAGCAGGCGCGGATCGACGTCGACGTCCTGGGCGAGGGAGGCGGTGGCGGGCGTGGCGGGATCGCTCATGGCTGACGTCCTACTGCACCGAGTGGCCTTCGTCATCGCCGCCGTCATCCACGCCGTCGATCTCCAGCAGGGTGGACAGGGTCTCGAAGCGCCCGGCCAGCGTCGGGGCCTCCAGCAGCGCCTGCTTCTCGGCGGACCCGAACGGCAGGCCCATGGCCAGGCTGTTGACCAGCGCCTCCAGCGGGGCGGTGTGGGCGGTCTCCCAGTCGATATCGAGCTCGCGGCGGTTCAGGTAGCGCTTCAGGGCCTTGGCGAAGCGGGCGCGCGCGGACGCCGGCGCCATGGCCTCGCCGCCCTCCGCGAGATCGGCTTCGAACCGATCATAGCGGGCGCGAAGCTGGCGGTAGGGCGTGGGAATGATCAGTTCGGCGCCGGCATCGAAACGGCAGATCCCGGTCAGCGTGATCAGGTAGCGGCCGTCGGAGGTCTCGGCGTAGCTGGTGATGCGGCCCGCGCAGCCGACGTCGGACAGCTTGGGACGTTCGCGGTCGCCGCCCGCCCGGGTCTGGATCATGCCGATGACCCGATCGCCGGCCATGACGTCGTCGACCATGTTGAGGTAGCGCGGCTCGAAGATCTGCAGCGGCAGGTCGCCACCGGGCAGCAGCAGGGCGCCGTCCAGCGGAAAGACCGGGATCATCTGCGGCAGGTCGGCTGTGCGCCTGTAAGGGGGCATCGAGGGCGCCTCCGGGGTCGGGGTCAACTGAACAGGATCGCCGAGAGCCGCCGGCGGCCGTTGCGGGCGACCTCCGACATCTGGCCGGCCGCCTCGAAGACGGTGAGCAGCTGCCTGCGCGCCGCCTCGTCGTTCCAGGCGCGATCCTTCTCGATGATCGTCAGGAGCTGGTCGGCAGCCTCGTCCAGCCGGTGGCGGCCGGCCAGCGCCTTGGCCAGCTCGAAGCGGGCCTCGTGGTCGTCGGGGTCCTTGGCCAGGCGGGATTCGAAGGCGCCGGTGTCGGACGGCGCCTCGGCGGCCAGCGCCAGCGCCGCGCGGACGCTGTCGAGGTCGGGATCCTTGGCGCCCTCGGGAGCCATGGCCAGGATCTCCCCGGCCCGCTCGGCGTCGCCGGAGGCCATGTAGACCTTGGCCAGCCCGCCGAGGCCCTTCACATTCTGGGGATCGGCCTGCAGCACCTGGGCGTAGGCCTGCGCGGCCCCGCCCATGTCCCCGAGCTCGAGCGATTCGCGGGCAAGGTCGAGCAGGTCGTCGATGGGCGAGGGGCCGCCCTTGCCGGCCTTGGCCAGTTTGTCGACGAAGTCCCGCACCTGGCTGTCGGGCAAGGCGCCGGTGAAGCCGTCCACCGGCTTGCCGTCGACGAAGGCGAACACCGCGGGGATCGACTGCACGCGCAGCTGGCCCGCATAGGTCGGGTTCTTGTCGATATCCACCTTGACCAGCTTGACCTTGCCCTTGGCGGCGGTGACGGCCTTCTCCAGCGCCGGGCCGAGCTGGCGGCAGGGGCCGCACCAGGTCGCCCAGAAGTCGACGATCACCGGCTGGTCCTTCGAGGCCTCGACGACGTCGGCCATGAAGCTTGCGTCGGTGGCGTCCTTGATGATGTCGCCGGCCGGCTTGCCGGTGGTTTCCCCGATCAGGCTCATGCCCAGGTCCTCAATTGATCTTGCACCAACGCGTCCGCCGCCAAGATGGTCCCGACCTGCGGCGGCTTCAACGCACGCAGCCTATCCGATCACCGCCATGGCCGTGAAATCCACCACCAGGGGCGTCACGCCGACCGCGTCGAGGAACCGCCGGAAGTCGGCCTGGCAGATCCCCGTGGTGGCGGTGTTCGTCAGCGGATGGAAGTTCACTCGCGGCGCCTCGGCCAGCACGCGGTCCAGCACGAAACGCACCCTGTGGCCGGTATCGTTGATCAGCCCGAAGGCGGTGACCGATCCGGGCGTCACACCCAAGGTCTCTTCCATCAGCCGCGCATTGCCGAACGACAGCCGCGCCGAACCGATCACCGGGTGCAGTCGCTTGAGGTCGATCACGGTCCTGTCGGCCGCCGAGACGAGCCACAGCTGAGCCTTGGCGTCCTTCAGGAACAGGTTCTTGGTATGGGAGCCGGGAATCTGCGCCTTGATCGCCTCGCCCTCGCCGACCCGGAAGACTGCGGGATGGTCGTGGGTGAGGCTCGGCGCGCCCAGGGCGTCCAGCAGGGCCAGCAGGTCGGCGCGGGTCTTCATGGCCCCTCGATGGCACGGCGGCGGCGCGGTCGCAAAACCTGGCGCGATTTCTGGGTCATTCTCGCAAGCGGCCTCCGGCGCGGCTGGGCTTTTCTTTGCGCGAAGCCAAGCCGCCTCGTATGGGATTGGACGTCGTCCGCCACGTGAGGCCGCCTATGGAACTGGAGTGCTACCCGACCACCGAGCGCCCGCCGGAGATCGTGCCGGGCCGCCAGAGCCGCGCGTGGATGGACGCCTTCGCCGCCCGCCACGCCTACCGCTGCCTGCCGCTGAACATGGCCAACACCTCGGGCTGGGAGATCCTCTGCCCCGTGGCCTTCAGCGCCGAGTGGAACGGCGGCCTGCACCAGCAGGACATCACCCTGAAGCCGGACTATCCCAGCCCCGACTTCCACCGCCTGGCCTCCAGCCATTTCAGCCACGGCGTGCTGACCTTCCACCCGGGCTACCTGTTCCGCACCCCGCCCGGCTGGTCGATGATGACCATGGGCTCGCCCAACCACGTCAAGGACGGCATCCAGCCGCTGGCCGGCGTCGTGGAGACCGACTGGCTGCCGTTCCCGTTCACCATGAACTGGCTGTTCACCCGGCCGGGCGCGGTGCGCTTCGAAAAGGGCGAGCCGTTCTGTTTCATCACCCTGCTGCAGGACAAGCCGCTGCACGAGATCCAACCGGTGATCCGGCCGCTGGATTCCAATCCCGAGCTGCGCCACCAGTACGACGTCTGGGAAAAACATCGGGTGGAGTTCAACCGGCGGATCTTCCGCCACGAGCCGGAGGCCACCCGCGAAGCCTGGCAGCGCTACTACTTCAAGGGCGAATACCCCGAGGAGGTCGCGCCAGCCCGCGACGACCACGTCAACAAGCGCCGCCTCAAGGAGCCGCGATTCAGGCGTTAGGGCGGCTTGCAAAGGGTGGGGGCGTCTGCCATAAGCCGCCTCTCGATTTTTCGGGGCGGCGTTCCTACGGACGCCGGCCCCGAGGAGCGCGGGCGTAGCTCAGTGGTAGAGCACAACCTTGCCAAGGTTGGGGTCGAGAGTTCGAATCTCTTCGCCCGCTCCAA
>JBIOED010000158.1:0-6674 GCA_044445675.1 Caulobacterales bacterium
CACACCGACGAGGTGCTGGCCGAGGTCCTGGGCCTCTCCGGCGGCGAGATCGCCCGGCTGCATGACGACGGGACGGTGGCGTAGAGCGCCACCTCCAGAAGTCCCAGGCCCTTGTCGTCCAGCGGCAAACGCCCTTCTCCCGCAAGGGGGAGAAGGATCAGGCCGCGCTGATCCTGACCAGCACGGCGCCCTCGCTGACCTGGGCGCCCAGGGTCACGGCCACGCTCTCGACCGTTCCGTCGAAGGGCGCGGTCAGGGCGTGCTCCATCTTCATGGCCTCCAGCGTGAGCAGGGCCTGGCCCTTGGTCACCGCATCGCCGGCCTTGACCGCGAGGCCGGTGACCTTGCCGGGCATGGGCGAGCGGATCTGGCCGTCGGCGGCGGCGCCGACCTCGTCGGCGGCCGGCGGGTGGGCGGAAAACACGAAGGCCTCGCCGGCCTCGAAGACCACGATCTCATCCTCGTCGGTGAGCAGCACCGAACGCGGCGCGCCGGCCTCGATGGCCTTGGCGACGATCGGCTGGCCAGCCAGGAACAGGCGCACGCTCGTCGCGCGAGCCGCGTTCAGCCGGAAACCCGCCAGGTCGCGCCAGGGCGACGGGTCGGGCGCGGTGGTCTCGTCGATGGCCATGGCGGCCTGGGCGGCCGCCGACAGCGCCGCGGGCGATGGCTCGGGCGCGGCGGCAAGCTCGGCGAGGTTGCGTTCGATGAAGCCGGTGTCGAGATCGCCGGCGATGAAGTCGGGCGCTTCGAGGCAGCGGGCCAGGAAGCCGGCGTTGGTCTTCACCGGCCAGACCTCGACCGCGTCGCAGGCCTCGGCCAGCCCGGCCAACGCCGCCTCGCGGGTCTCGGCGTAGGCGATCAGCTTGGCGATCATCGGGTCGTAGAAGGGGGTGACCTCGCCGCCTTCCACGACGCCGGCGTCGGCGCGGACATTTGGCGGAAGCTCGAAGTGTTCCAGCCGGCCGGTGGAGGGCAGGAAGCCGCTGGCCGGGCTCTCCGCATAGAGCCGGGCCTCCACCGCGTGGCCGGTCAGGCCGATGTCGTTCTGGGTCAGCGGCAGGGGTTCGCCGGCGGCGACGCGCAACTGCCATTCCACCAGGTCGAGGCCGGTGACCATCTCGGTGACCGGATGCTCGACCTGCAGGCGGGTGTTCATCTCCATGAACCAGATGCGGTCGGGGCGCAGGCCGGCGCTGGCGTCGGCGATGAACTCTACGGTGCCGGCGCCGACGTAGTTCACAGCCTTGGCGGCCTTCACCGCGGCCTCGGTGACCGCCTGCCGCGTGGCGGCGTCCATGCCCGGCGCCGGGGCCTCCTCGATGACCTTCTGGTGGCGGCGCTGCAGGGAGCAGTCGCGCTCGTAGAGGTGGACGACGTTCCCGTGGCTGTCGCCGAACACCTGCACCTCGATGTGCCGCGGGCGGGTGACGTAGGTCTCCAGCAGCACCCGGTCGTCGCCGAAGCTGGCCTGGGCCTCGCGCCGCGCGGCGCCCAGCGCGGCGGCGAAATCCGCCGCGGCGTCGACCCGGCGCATGCCCTTGCCGCCGCCGCCGGCCACCGCCTTGATCAGCACCGGAAAGCCGATGCGGGCGGCTTCCCGGGCCAGCGTCGCCTCGGCCTGGTCCTCGCCGAGATAGCCCGGCGTGACCGGCACGCCGGCATCGAGCATCAGCGCCTTGGCGGCGTCCTTCAGGCCCATGGCGCGGATCGCGGCGCTGGGCGGGCCGATCCAGACCAGGCCGGCGGCGATCACCGCGTCGGCGAAGGCGGCGTTTTCGGAGAGGAAGCCGTAGCCGGGATGGATCGCCTCGGCGCCGGTGGCCCGAGCCGCGGCGATGATCTTCTCCGGGACCAGATAGCTCTCCCGCGCCGCCGCCGGGCCGATCGGCACGGCGCGGTCGGCGTCGGCCACGTGGGCCGCGCCGGCGTCGGCTTCGGAATAGACCGCGACGGTCTCGAGCCCCATGCGGCGGGCGGTGGCGAACACCCGGCGGGCGATCTCGCCGCGGTTGGCGACCAGGACGGATTTGAACATGGCCGCTTCTATCCCTACGCCGTGGCGATGCCGACCAGCACGAGGCCCGCCACCAACATCCCGAACGCCACCGACGACCCCATGAACAGCACCGCCATGCGAAGCAGGGCGCCGATCACGCTGATCCGATAGGCGCCGCGCATGTGGACGAACAGGTGGACCGGCGCGATCCACAGGAATACGGCCGCCCAGTCGATCGCCAGGCCCAGAAGGAAGATCGCCGTCAGCAGCAGGCCCTGGAACGCCAGCGAATGCATCGAGAAGATCAGGTGGTCGAAGACGTAGACGCCCCGTTTGAACACGAACAGCACGCTCAGCATCACGGCGGCGATCGGCAGCATGAGGATGGCGAACCGCTGGGCCCATTCCGCGATCGCCGCCTTGACGGCTTCCTTGTTGTCCATGGCGTGGACCAGCCGCTGCCGCAGCCAGACCGCGCCGGCCGACTCGGTCTTGCCGGGGGGCTGGGCGAACTTGTCCCGCATGGCCTTCATCGCCTGGGCCATGTCCGCGCGGTCCCCAGGGGTCAGCTGCTTCTGGACCTCGGGGTTGTCGAGGGTGGCGACCTGAAAATTCTGCCGGTTGCTGCGGATTTCGAGGCCGCCGGCGAAGAACACCAGCACCAGAACGACCAGGAACAAGCGGAACGGCGGGATCTGCACCGCCCTGTGCCCGTCCAGGTAGTCGCGGGTCAGCTTTCCGGGCCGCAGGAGCAGTCTCGGCAAGGTCTGCCAGAGGCGTCCGTCGAGGTCGGTGAGGCCTTCGAAGGCCTCCGCCGTCAGCCGCCAGATCGAGCGATGGAACGCCTCGCCCCGCTGGCCGCAGGCATAGCACCAGGGTCCGGCCAGGGCGGTGTTGCAGTTGGGGCAGGGCGCGCCGATCGGCAGGCTGTGCTTGGCGGCCCGCGTCATCTCGTGCGCGACGGTGTCGGCCGTGATCGCTTCCAGCAGGTGGTCGCCCGTCGCCATGGTCAGCTCACATCCTGAACACGCCGAAGCGCGTCTCCGGGATGGGCGCGTTCAGCGCCGCGGAGATCGAAAGGCCGAGCACGTCGCGGGTCTGGACCGGGTCGATGACGCCGTCGTCCCACAGGCGCGCGGTGGCGAAATAGGGGTTGCCCTCGTCCTCGTAGGTCTGGCGGATCGGCGCCTTGAAGGCTTCCTCGTCGTCCGCGGACCACTTGTCGGCGTCGCGATGGACGGTGGCGAGCACGCTGGCCGCCTGTTCGCCGCCCATGACGCTGATCCGACTGTTGGGCCAGGTCCACAGGAAGCGAGGACTGTAGGCGCGGCCGCACATGCCGTAGTTGCCGGCCCCGAACGAGCCGCCGATCAGGACGGTGAATTTCGGGACTTCGGCCGACGCCACGGCGGTCACCAGCTTGGCTCCGTCCTTGGCGATGCCGCCGGCCTCGTACTTGCCGCCGACCATGAAGCCGGAGATGTTCTGCAGGAAGATCAGCGGGATCTTCCGCTGGCAGGCGAGTTCTATGAAGTGCGCGCCCTTCAGCGCACTCTCGGAAAACAGCACCCCGTTGTTGGCCAGGATCGCCACCGGATAGCCCCAGATCCGCGCGAAGCCGCAGACCAGGGTCGTCCCGTAGAGCGCCTTGAACTCGTCGAAGCCCGAGCCGTCGACGATGCGGGCGATCACCTCGTGCACGTCATAGGGCGCGCGGACGTCGGTGGGCACGATGCCGTAAAGCTCCTCCGGATCGAAGGCCGGCGGCCGCGGCTCCGCCACCTCCAGGTCGACGCGCTTGGTGGTGTTCAGCCGCGCCACGATGGAGCGCACGATGGACAGCGCATCCTCGTCGTCGGCGGCTACGTGGTCGACCACGCCGGAGCGGCGGCCATGGGTGTCGGCCCCGCCCAGCTCCTCGGCCGAGATCACCTCGCCGGTGGCGGCCTTCACCAGCGGCGGCCCGCCCAGGAAGATGGTCCCCTGGCCGCGCACGATGATCGTCTCGTCGCTCATCGCCGGAACGTAGGCCCCGCCGGCGGTGCAGGAGCCCATGACACAGGCGATCTGCGCCAAGCCCTCGGCGCTCATGCGGGCCTGATTGTAGAAGATGCGTCCGAAGTGGTCGCGGTCGGGGAAGACCTCGGCCTGGTAGGGCAGGTTGGCCCCGCCGCTATCCACCAGATAGACGCAGGGCAGGCGGTTCTGCAGGGCGATCTCCTGGGCCCGCAGGTGCTTCTTCACGGTCAGCGGGAAATAGACCCCGCCCTTCACGGTGGCGTCGTTGCAGACGATCATCACCTCCCGGCCGGAGACCCGGCCGATGCCGGTGATCAGCCCTGCGCCCGGCGCCTCGCCGCGGTAGAGGCCAAAGGCGGTGAGCTGGCCCACTTCGAGGAACGGCGAGCCGGGGTCGATCAGCCGCATCACCCGCTCGCGCGGCAACAGCTTGCCGCGGCCGACGTGGCGCTTGCGGCTCGCCTCGGGCCCACCCAGCGCCGCCGTGGCGGCCCGCTCGCGCAACTCGGCGGCCAGCGCCCGGTTTGCCGTGGCGTTGTCGGCATAGGCCTGCGAGCCGGTGTCGACGTTGGAACTGAGCTTTCTCACGCGGACATCTCGCGCGTCCGGTTTCGGTCCCTTCTCCCCTTGTGGGAGAAGGTGGCAGGCGAAGCCTGACGGATGAGGGGTCGCGTTCCGCTCGAAGCGCGAAATCCCGTCCACCCCTCCGAGGGTTCTGAGAGACCCCTCATCCGACCCGCTTCGCGGCCCACCTTCTCCCACGAGGGGAGAAGGATCGCGCCAGGCGGCTCGCCTCGATGCTTCGCCTGGAACGACCGTAAGTCCGAATTTCGCAAATCGATGCCCACCTCATGCGGTCTTTTCCAGCACGAGGCCCAATTCTGCAATCATCGCCGCGCGCATGGCGAATTTCTGCACCTTGCCGGTGACGGTGGTGGGAAAGCCTTCCACGAAACGGACGTGGCGGGGAATCTTGTAGTGGGCGATCTGGCCGCGGCAAAACTCGTCGACCGCCTCCGCCGTCAGGGCCGCGCCGGGCTTCAGCACGATCCAGGCGCAGAGCTCCTCGCCGTATTTCGGATCGGGCACGCCGACCACCTGCACGTCGGCGATCGCCGGATGGCGATAGAGATATTCCTCGATCTCGCGCGGATAGACGTTCTCGCCGCCGCGGATGACCATGTCCTTGATCCGGCCGACGATGTTGCCGCAGCCCTGCGCGTCGAGCGTCGCAAGGTCCCCGGTGTGCATCCAGCCGGCGGGGTCCAGCGCCTCGGCCGTGCGCTCCGGATCGTCCCAGTAGCCCAGCATCACCGAATAGCCGCGGGTGCACAGTTCGCCCGGCTCGCCCCGCGGGACGATGCGGCCGGCCTCGCCTACGATCTTCACCTCCAGGTGCGGCTGCACCCGGCCGACGGTGGCGACCCGGACCTCCAGGGGATCGTCGGCGCCTGACTGGAAGCTGACCGGCGAGGTCTCGGTCATCCCATACGCGATGGTCACCTGCGGCATGTGCATCTTCTCGATCACCTGCCGCATCACCTCGATCGGGCAGGGCGAGCCGGCCATGATGCCGGTGCGCAGGGAGGTCAGGTCGAAGTGGCCGAACCGCTCATGGCCCAGCATGGCGATGAACATGGTCGGCACGCCATAGAGCGCCGCGCAGCCTTCGGCCTCGACAGTCTCCAGCACCGCCAGCGGATCGAACCCCTCCGACGGATAGACCATGGTCGCCGCATGGGTGATGCAGCCGAGGTTGCCCATGACCATGCCGAAGCAGTGATACAGCGGCACCGGGATGCACAGCCGCTCGCCGGGCGCGAGCCGGATCGCCTCGCCCACGAAGAAGCCGTTGTTGAGGATGTTGTGGTGGCTGAGCGTGGCGCCCTTCGGATAGCCCGTGGTGCCGCTGGTGAACTGGATGTTGATCGGCTCGTCGAACTGCAGCGCCGCCCCGATCTGCGCCAGGCGCGCCCGGTCGGCGGGCGTGCCGGCGTCGCAGGCCTGGTGGAACGCCAGGCAACCGGCGTGCTCCAGCTCGCCCAGGGTGATCACCAGGCGAAGGGTCGGCAGGCGGTCGGCCCGCAGCTCGCCGGTCCGCGCCGCCGACAGCTCGGGGGCGAGCTCGCGCAGCATGGCCAGGTATTCGCTGGTCCGGTGCTGGACGGCGGTGACCAGCGCCTTGCAGCCCACCTTGTTCAGCGCGTACTCGGCCTCGGTCAGGCGATAGGCCGGGTTGATGTTGACCAGGATCAGGCCGGCCTTGGCGCTGGCGAACTGAGTCAGCGCCCATTCCGCGCAATTGGGCGCCCAGATCCCGATCCGGTCCCCAGGCTCCAGCCCCATCGCCAGCAGGCCGGCGGCGAGCGCGTCGATCCGCGCCCTCATCTCCGCATAGGTCCAGCGGATGTTCTGGTGGCGGGAGATCAGCGCCATCTGGTCGGGATGCGCCGCGCAGGTGGCGTCGAACGCCGCGCCGATGGTCAGGCCCAGCAGCGGCTGGGCGCTGACGCCTCTCACGTAGCTAAGCTCGGTCACGGGCGTCCTCCCTTCTCCACGGAGAACCTACCGCCTTCCCCTTCAGTGTCATCCCGGTTTCGCGAAGCGAAGACCGGGACCCATGATCACCGTGCTCGCCGGATAAGCCCAGACTCGC